>DATBIO010000289.1:0-65009 GCA_036556965.1 Vicinamibacteria bacterium | reverse complement strand
GGAGCACGCAGCCGGAGGCGTCCGGCCCGCGGTGGGCGAGCCGCTCGCTCATCCGCCCGAGCAGGGGGCCCTCGGGCGGGTGCCGGAAGTCGACGATGCCGCTGATTCCGCACATGCCCGGGCGAGCTACTCTAGCCGCCCCGGTTATATTGGGCCAATGGACGACCGCGCGCGCACCCCCTCCGACGTCCCCGTGGGGGAGATGGAACGCCTCCTCTCCCGTGCCCTCGCCCGCGGCGGGGACTTCGCCGACCTCTACTTCGAGCACCAGCGGACGTCCTCGCTGCTGCTGGAGGAGGGCATCATCCGCACCGCCTCCGCGGGCGTGTCCTGCGGGCTGGGGGTGCGCGTGGTGAGCGGCGAGCGCACGGGCTACGCCTACACCGACGACCTGTCGTGGGAGGCCATGGCCCGGGCCGCGGACACGGCGGCCCACATCGCGGCGGACAGCCGGACCGCTCCCCCGCAGTCGGTCTCCCCCGCCCCCGTCACGCGCCGCTACGCGGAGCGCGCCCTCGGCCCCCTGGCCCTGCTCGACCGCATCGCGCTCCTGGAGCGGGCCGACCGCGCGGCGCGCGCCTTCGACCCGCGCGTGGAACGGGTCATCGCCACCCTGGGCGAGGAGGTGAAGCAGGTCCGCATCGCCAACTCCGCCGGCATCCTGGTGGAGGACGTGCAGCCCCTGTTCTCCATCCGCGTCTCCGTGATCGCCGCCGAGGGCGGCGTGCGCCGCGAGGGCTCGGCGGGGGGCGGCGGGCGGCTGGGTCCGGAGTTCTTCGAGAGCAGACCCCCCGAGCACTTCGCGCGCGAGGCCGCGCGCATGGCCGTGAACCTGCTGGGGGCGGCGGAGGCGCCCGCGGGGCCCATGCCCGTCGTCCTCGGCCCGGGCTGGCCCGGCATCCTCCTCCACGAGGCGGTGGGCCACGGCCTGGAGGGGGACTTCAACCGCAAGGGCACCTCCGCCTTCAGCGGCCGCATCGGCCAGCGCGTGGCCGCCCCCGGGGTCACGGTTGTGGACGACGGCTCCATCGCGGAGAGGCGCGGCAGCCTGAACGTCGACGACGAGGGCAACGTCCCGGGCCGCACCGTGCTCATCGAGGACGGGATCCTGCGCGGCTACCTGCAGGACCGGCTCAACAGCGGCCTCATGGGCATGCCCGCCACCGGGAACGGCCGCCGGCAGAGCTACGCGTCCATCCCCATGCCGCGCATGACCAACACCTTCATGCTCGCGGGCCAGGACGACCCCGCCGACATCATCCGTTCCGTGCCGCGCGGCCTGTACGCCAAGCACTTCGGAGGGGGCCAGGTGGACATCACCAGCGGCAAGTTCGTGTTCTCCGCCACCGAGGCCTACCTCATCGAGGACGGCCGGGTGACGCGGCCCGTGGTGGGAGCCACCCTCATCGGCAACGGCCCCGACATCCTCACCCGGGTGACGCGCATCGGCCACGACCTGAGCCTCGACGAGGGCGTGGGCGTGTGCTCCAAGGCGGGGCAGCACGTGCCCGTCGGCGTGGGCCTGCCCACCCTCCTCGTCTCCGAGATCACCGTCGGCGGTACGAGGCAGTAGGGCGCCATGGCCGACAAGGTGGTGATCAGCCTCCCCGACCGCGTGAACGAGTTCCAGCAGCTCCAGGCCGTGGACGCGCGCGAGACGGCGGCGCGACTGGGGCTCGCGGTGGAGCTGGTCTTCGCCGAGAACAACGCCGTCCTGCAGATCCAGCAGCTCTTCAAGGTCGTGCACGCCGAAGGGCGGCCGCGGGCCATCCTGGTGGAGCCGGTGGCCCTGGAAGGCATGGAGCGCCTGGCCCGCCGCGCCGCCGACGCGGGCGTGGGCACGGCCTTCCTGAACTGCGTCGTGGCCGACGTGGACCGCCTGCGCGCCGACTTCCCCGCCCTGCCCATCTTCGCCGTGGGCTCCGACCAGGCGGAGATCGGGCGGCTGCAGGCGCGCCAGATCCGCGCGCTGCTCCCCGCGGGGGGCACCGTCCTCTACGTCCAGGGCCCCACCGCCAACCCCGTGGTCGAGGTGAGGCATCACGCCACCGAGGAGGTCCTGGCCGGGTCCGGGGTCCGCCTCGTCGTGATCGACGCGCACTGGACGGAGGAGAGCGCGGAGAAGGCGGTGCGGAGCTGGCTGCGCCTCAAGACGAGCGCGGGAGTGGCCATCGACCTCGTGGCCGGCCAGGACGACGCCATCGCGCGCGGGGCGCGGTCGGCCTTCGAGGCGACGCCCGAGGGCGCGGCCCGCGCCCGGGGCGTGCCGTTCCTCGGCATCGACGGCGTGCCCAGCGTCGGCCAGCGCCACGTCCTGACCGGACAGCTGGCCGCCACCGTGGTCATGCCCTCCAATACCGGGCCCGCCCTGCAGGCGCTGGCCGCCTACCTCCGGACGGGCGCGCTCCCTCCCGCGCAGCACCGGGTGCCCGTCCATTCGTTCCCGCCGGAGGCCGAGCTCAAGCCTCGCGCCTGATCGCGCCGAGGCGGAGGCCGGCCGGTCTGGCGGGAGGGGCGCCCGTCACCCCGCGGTCCGCCTTCTCGTCCACCATGCCCACGCGGTCAGGGCGAGAACGACGACCGTTCCCCCGACGGCCGCCGCGAAGAGGGCGAGGGCGTCCAGGTAGAACCCGAACGACGTGGCCAGGTCGGGCAGGTGCCACGACATGACCACGGACTCGCGCCAGAGGGCGACGGCGACCTGCGCGATGAAGACGTAGGCGAGGGCGAGGACGGCGAGCCAGGACACCACCAGCGCTTCGCCCGGTCCGCGGCCGCGCCGGCGCGCGAACACGAATGCCACCGCCGCGGCCAGGGCCGCACAACCCAGGGCCAGCGCCATGTCCTTGTTGAAGAAGGCCGCCATCCACTCGTCCTTGTTCACGGCGGTGAGGGAGGCGCGCAGCCCGATGACCCTGAAGAGCAGGTAGTAGCAGATCGCGGACAGCCCACCGGCGTCGAGGCCAATGAGCAGGTCTCCCCCCCGGACCGCGCCCGCGGCACGGAGCACGAGCACGAGGGCGACGGGCAGGGCGGCGAAGAGCAGGGCCCGCGGGAGACGCCGCGCGCGCTGCTCGTGGATCCGCGCGGACCGCAGCCGGGCCAGGCGCGCATCGGCGTCCTCGAGGTCCCCGGCGCGCCCCTGGGCACCGGGCCCCGCCGATGCCGCCGTCGCCGGCGGCGCGCCCGTCACCTCGCCCAGGCGCCGTGCGTACCGCGCGAGGAACGCGTCGCGCTGGACGGCCGTGGCTTGCAGCAGCCGGAGCCGCCCGTCATCGTCCACCTCCAGCGCCTCCGCCCGCGGCCGGCCCTGGTTGCTGGCAGGAATGGGAAGCCCGAGGAGCGCGCTCAGGGTGGGCGCGAGGTCGGTGTGCCGGCAGCGGCCCGCTCCCCTGCGCACGCCGCGGCCCGCCAGGACCAGGGGCACGGTCATCACCGCCTCTTCGTCGCCGCCGTGGCCTCCCTCGTCCACGTGGCCGTGGTCGCCCACCACCACCAGCGTCTCCCGCGCGAGGTCCACCTCCGCGGCGAGGCCGCGCAGCGCGTCGTCGGCGAGGCGGGCGGCGCGCGCGTACTCCGCGGAGGCCGCGCCCCAGTTGTGCCCCGCCTCGTCCGCGATGTGCAGCTCCACCCAGGCGAAGCCCGCGGGCACCGCGCGCAGCACTTCGCGCGCGCCCTCCAGCGCCGCGCGCAAGCCCTCCTCGTAGCGGGCGAAGGGGGCCGTCTCCGGCTCCTCCGGGAGCCGCACGGGGACGTCCACGGGGGCAAAGAGCGTATGCGTGCCCTTGTGCGCGCTGAGGCCGGTGCGCAGGCCCAGGCGCCGGGCCAGGCCGAAGAGGTGCTCGACCCGCATCGGGCGCGCCTTCATGTTGGTGGGCTGGCCGTGGATCTCGGCCCAGGCGCCGGTGAGCATGACGCCGCGCGCGGGAAGGGACAGGGAGGGAAGGCCGACGCGGCACTCGTAGTCGGCCCCCTGCCCGCGCAGGGCGGAGAGGAAGGGCAGGTCCCGCGAGGCCGCGTAGCCAAGGCCGTCCACCAGCACCAGGACCACGCGCGGCGTGAGGGGCGGGCCCACGGGCGGGCCTTCGCCGGCGAAAGCGAAGGGGGTCTCGTAGCCGACGAAGGCGGCGAAGGCGCGCTGGGCCAGACCCTGGGCCAGGAGCCCGTAGGCGACGAGGGTGGCCGGGATCAGCCCGGCCAGCCAGCGTCGGCGCGCCACCCCGGTGCGGTCAGTGCACGCCGCTCATGAGGCGGCGGATGGGCCCCACGAGCAGGGCGAGTATCACGGCGGCGGACACCGTGGTGAGGAAGACGGCCCCGAAGAGGTTGGGCAGGGCGAAGGTCTCGAAGTAGCGCGAGACCTCGCCGCCGATCAGGTTGCCCAGCGCGATGGAGAGGAACCACACGCCCATCATCGATCCCACCAGGCGGGCGGGGGCCAGCTTGGTCACCGCGCTCAGGCCCACGGGGGAGAGGCAGAGCTCGCCCACCGTGTGCAGCAGGTAGACCACGATGAGCCAGGCGGGGCTGACCAGGTCCGCGGCGCCCAGCCGCGTCTCCGCGGTGACGGGCAGGCCCGCCGCTACCGGCGCGGACGTGCGCGCGGCCACCGCCACCACCAGGAAGCCCAGGCTCACGAAGAGGAGCGCGTAGGCGAACTTCGCGGGCGAGGAGGGCTCACGGGGGCCGAGGGCCATCCAGATCCAGGCGAAGACGGGGGCCAGCATCCAGATGAACATCGCGTTCACGGACTGGAACCAGCTGGAGGGGAACTCCCAGCCGAAGATCGCGTTGCGGGTCACACGGTCGGCGAAGAGGTTGAGGGAGGAGCCCGCCTGCTCGAAGCCGCCCCAGAACAGGGAGGCGAAGACGAAGAGGACGAGGATGGCGAGCACGCGCTTCTTCTCCAGCGCGTCACGGGTCTGGCGCAGCAGCCAGACGAAGAAGCCGGCGGTGACCGTGCCCACCAGCAGCAGCTTGTAGTCGAACAGGAAGTAGAGGGCGGCGGCGGTGAGCAGCAGCATGCCGAGCACGACCACCCAGAGGCGGCCCGGCTCCGCCGGCTTCTCGCGCAGGTGGCCGGCCTCGCCGAGGTGGCGGCCGCCGAGCACGTACTGCACGATGCCCAGCGTCATGCCGAAGGCGGCGGCGCCGAAGCCCCAGTGCCAGCCCACCCTCTGCCCCAGCCAGCCGCAGATGAGCGGCGCCGACCAGGCGCCGATGTTGATGCCCATGTAGAAGATCGAGAACCCCGCGTCGCGGCGCTGGTCGCCCTCGCCGTAGAGCTGGCCGACGATGGCGCTGATGTTGGGCTTCAGGAGGCCGGTGCCGAGCACGATGAGCACCAGGCCCGCGTAGAAGAAGGCCGTTCCCCCCGCGCCCATGAAGAACAGCGCGTAGTGGCCCAGCGCGATGAGCACCCCCCCCGCCAGCACGGCCCGGCGCTGTCCCAGCAGCCGGTCGGCGATCCAGCCTCCGGGGATGGCCGTGAAGTACACCGAGAAGGTGTAGAGCCCGTAGATGGCCCCCGCCCGCCGGGCGTCCCAGGCGAAGCCGCCCGCGGCCGCGGGCGCGGTCATGAAGAGGATGAGCAGGGCGCGCATGCCGTAGTAGCTGAAGCGCTCCCACATCTCGGTGAAGAACAGCGTCCACAGGCCGCGGGGGTGTCCGCGCAGCGAGGCCTTGGACCGGGGCTCCGGGGCGGGCAGGGCCACGGCGTCCTCGGCCTTCTCCGCCACGGCGCCGGGCTCTGGCATGGGTCAAGATTAGAGCGCAAATCATGGACTACCGCGACCTCGCCGCCGACGTCCTCGCGCGCGCGCGCGCCACGGGGGCCGACGCCGCCGACGTGCTGATCGCCGAGGGCACCGACTTCTCCGTGACCGTGCGCAGGGGAGAGGTGGAGACGCTCAAGGAGGCGGGCAGCAAGGGGCTGGGCCTGCGCGTCTTCGTGGGGCGGCGCACGGCCACCGCCTATACCTCCGACCTCTCGCCCTCGGCCATCGCTTCGCTGGTGGGCGACACCGTGGACATGGCACGGGTGACGGGCGAGGACGAGGCGGGCGGGCTGCCCGAGGAGACGGGGCCCGCGGAGGACGTGGAGCTCGGCCTCTTCGACCCCTCGCCCGCCGCCGTGCCCACCGATGAGCGCATCGCGCGGGCGCGGCAGGCGGAGGCGGCGGCGCTGGCCGCCTCGCCCCTCATCACCAACTCGCAGGGCGCCTCCTACGCGAGCGGGGAGGACACCATCGTCCTCGCCAACACCCTGGGCTTCCTCGGCTCGTATCGCACCTCCTCGGTTTCGTTCTCGGTGGTTCCCGTGGCGGAGAAGGACGGGGCCATGGAGCGCGACTACTGGTACAGCGCGGGTCGCGGCATGGCCGATCTCCTCGCCCCGGAGGACGTGGGGCGCATCGCGGCGGAGCGCACCCTGCGCCGCCTGGGCGCGCGCAAGGTGCCCACCTGCGAGGTGCCGGTGGTCTTCGACCCCGAGACGGCGGCCGAGCTGCTGGGCCACCTCTTCCGCGCCACCTCGGGCTACGCCGTCTTCCGCAGCTCGACCTTCCTGAAGGACCGCCTGGGCGAGCGGGTGGCCTCGCCCCTGCTCACCGTGGTGGACGACGGTCGGCGCCCGCGGGGCTTGGGCTCGCGGCCCTTCGACGGAGAGGGACTGGCCACCCGCCGCAACGTCCCCATCGAGCAGGGCGTGCTGAGGCACTACATGTGCGACAGCTACGCGGCGCGCAAGATCGGCGCGCGCGCGGTGGGCTGCGCCCGGCGCGGTGTGGGCGGCCAGCCGGGGGTGGGCTCGGCCAACCTCAGCCTGGAGCCGGGCCCCACCCCCCCCGAGCAGATACTGGCCGACACCGGGCGCGGCCTCTACGTCACCGACCTCATCGGCTTCGGGGTGGACCTGGTCAGCGGCGACTTCTCGCAGGGCGCGGCCGGGCACTGGATCGAGAACGGCGTCCTCGTCCATCCCGTGAGCGAGGTCACCATCGCCGGCAACCTGAAGCAGATGCTGCTCGACGTGGACGCGGTGGGATCCGACCTGGTCTTCCGCTCGTCCACGGCCGCCCCCACCCTGCGCGTGCGGCGGATGACGGTCAGCGGGAAGTGAGCTACTTCGCCGGCTCCGCCACCGCCATGTCGTAGCGCAGGCTCTGCTCCGCGAAGAACACGCACTCCGCGCCCGCCTTGCACCCTGTCGTGTGCTTGAGGCGCCCCGGCAGCATCACGTACGAGCCGGGGGGGAACTCCTTGGCCGCCGCCCCTTCCAGGGCCATCACCAGCGTGCCCGCGAGCACGAGCGCCTTGACGTCGAAGGTGTGGTGGTGCAGCGGCTGCTGGAAGCCGGCGGGCCAGCGGTTCAGCGCCCCGTAGCCGCGGGTGGCGGGGTCCCCCCAGAGGATCGCCTGCTTGAGGCCCTTGCTCTCGGGGACATCCGTCCACTGGATGTCCGTGGCGGACCAGAGGACGGGGTCCTTGCCGCCCACGGGCCGTGGGGACGCGGCCGGCGAGGGCGCGGGCGCAGGCGTGGCCTGCATGCTCGGTGCGGCGTGGACGTCGGAGGCGAGGATGCCGGCCACGAGCACGAGCCACCGTTTGCGCATGCAATGACCTCCCCAGGCCCGAAGCAGCCTAACGTCCCGCCGCGACGAGTGTCAACGTTTGACCCGGAATTGGAGCGCTTCTACACTGCTACCGGCCTCCCTCGGCTTCGAGGGCGCGGCGAAGATGGCAGGAGCGGCGGGAATGGGCGTCGAACGCCGGCGAGATCCACGCGTCCCGCTCGTCCGGGAAGTCGAGTGCACGAGCCACGGCCTGCCCCTCCGGGCCCGCCTCGCCGAGATCAGCGCCGGGGGCGCCTTCCTCGAGGTCCTGGCCGCCCTGCCCGAGCTCCTGGTCCTCACCTTCCGCCTGGAGCCGGGCGAGGAGCCCCTCACCGTCGGCGCCCGCGTGCTCTACGTGCAGGAGGGCATCGGGGCCGGCTGCCAGTTCCTGGACGTGACGCCGGACGAGCGCCGGCGGCTGGCGGAGTTCGTGGCCCGGCAGGAGACCCCCGAGGGTCGCGAGGCGCGCCGCCGCGGCGACCGCGTGACCGTCTACCTGCCCGTCACCCTGTCCGGCGTGGACGCCTCCGGGCAGCCGTTCGAGGAGAGTGGCGCCATCATCACGCTCAGCCGTAACGGCGCCGCCCTCTCGCTCTCCCAGCGGCCGCCCATGGGCAGCCACCTGCACCTGCGCGCGGGGACCCGCTCCTTCCGGGGCGCGGTGGTGTGGGTCCAGGACGCGGCGCCCGGGCTCGAGGTGCAGGTCGGGATCCAGAGCCGCGGCCTGTCGCGCTCCTTCGGCTTCGACTTCCCGCCGGAACAGGGCTGAGGGCGAGCGGCGCGCCGCGCGCTCCCGCCGGCGCGCCCTAGGCGGCCGTTTCCATCCACGCGCGCAGCTCCCGCCGGTCGCGGGGGAGCGTCCGCGCCGCGAGCAGGAGCACCGCGAACAGGACCAGGCCCAGCAGCGGCACCACGAAGAACGCGCGATGGAGGCCGGCCGCCCGCGCCGCCTCCGCCCCCGGCGCGAGCCCCATCTCCACGGCGGCGCGCGCGGCCAGGGCGTCCGAGAGCAGCCCCAGGCCCACCGGGCCCAGCGAGGCACCCAGGAGGTACATGGCGAAGAAGTACACGGCCATGGCCGTGCCGCGCAGCGCGGGCTCCACGATCTCCTGGAGGGTGGCGTACACGGGGGCGTAGTACGCGTACAGCGCCAGCACGGACAGCGCGAGGAGGAGGACGAGAGGGGCCCGCGCGCCCGGCGCCTGGCCCAGCATGGCCAGCAGCAGCGGCACGGAGGCGCCCAGGCACGCCGCGCCGGCGAGGAGCCGTCCCGCCTCCCGCCGCGCGGCCACGCGGTCCGCGAGCAGCCCGCCCATCAGCATGCCGAGCCCGCCCACGACGCCGAAGACCAGGCCCGAGACGAGCCCGGCGCCGCGCACGCTCAGGCCGTGGTGCCGGGAGAGGAAGGCGGGCAGGAAGGTCGAGAGCGCGTACATGTTGAAGTTGTGGAGGGCGCCGGAGACGACGACGAGCACGAAGGTGGGCGAGCGCAGGAGCAGGGCGAGGGCCGAGCCCGGACGCCGGCGCGCACCCACCGCCACGTCCTCCGCGCCGCCGCGCGGCGGCTCCGGAAGGAGGAGGCAGAGGAAGGACAGGAAGAGGCCGGGCACCCCCGCCACGAAGAAGGTCGCGCGCCAGCCCCATTCCTGCGCCACCGCGCCGCTCACCGCGTAGCTCAGGCCGAGCCCCACGGGCAGGCCGAGCATGAAGACGGCGGTGGCCCGCCCGCGCTGCGCGGGCGGGAACAGGTCGGCCAGGAGCGAGTTGGAGGCGGGGGCGCACGCCGCCTCGCCCACGCCCACCAGCAGGCGCGCGGCGAACAGCGACCGGAAGGATGCGGCCAGGCCCGACAGGGCCGTCATCAGGCTCCACAGGAAGGAGCCGGCGAAGAGCAGGGTCGTGCGCCGGCCGGTGTCGGCGAGGTGGCCCAGGGGCAGGCCGACCACGGCGTAGAGCAGGGTGAAGGCGGTGCCCAGCCATCCCACGGCGCCGTCGCTCAGCGCCCATTCCTTGCGCAGCGGCTCGACCACCGCGGAGAGGACGGTGCGGTCGAAGAAGTTCAGGGTGTTGGCGAGGAAGAGGACGAAGAGGGCGAAAGCGGCGCGCGGCGCCGCGGGCGGCTCAGCCACCGGCGGCCGCGGGGGCGGCGCTCGGGTAGAGGCGGGCGGCACGCTGGAGCTCCGGACCCATGCGCCCGAGCCAGGTGAGCCGGTACATCCGGAAGTCCCCGCGCAGCGACCACCACGGATAGGTGAAGGTGGCCGGCCGGTTCTTCTCGAAGAAGAAGTGGCCCACCCAGGCCGGGGCGTACCCGCAAGCGGGGGCGGCCACGAACCACCACGGCGACACCAGGACCCCCGCGACCAGCGCCCCGAGGACGGCCGTGGTGCCGGCGAAGTGCAAGGCGCGGGTGGACGGCTTCATGTGTTGCGACACGTAGAACGGCCAGAACTCCTCGTAGCTCGCCAGCCGCTCGGCCATGGGCGCCTCCGGAAGCCCGTATCGTGCCACTCGGGCTTCCGGCGCGGCAAGGCCGCCGGGCACGATCTTCGCAGGTCTGAGAGGGAGCCGCGCCACGGGAGTCGCGGAACGACCCGAGCTTCATAAGCCGCTCATTCAAAGACGTTTGCACTCATCGGCTTCACCCGGGATCCAAAGATGCGCTCCCCGCCGGCCCAGACGGACGTCCGTCTGCTCTCAGGAGGGGACATGCAGCCACCCAGCGGGGAGAGGCGCAACGTCGACCGTCGTCGGACTGCCAGCATCTATCCGGCGGCCAGGGAGAGGCGCAAGGGCGACCGCCGCAAGCGGCTGCTCGCGGGCGCCGGCCTCCTGGCCACGCTGGCGGCGGGGGGAGGTGTGCTCGCCCGTGCGCGGCAGGCCGCACACGAGGAGCAGGTGGACGTGACCACCGACGACTTCCGGGTGGCGCCGCCCGAGGGGGGCGACGATCCGGGGGACTACGAGGACGAAGAGGCGGCCCTCGACGCGATCATCCAGGAGGCCGCGCTCCTCAACGGCATCAGCGCCGAGCTCATACGCGCCGTCATCCAGACCGAGTCGCAGTTCGATCCGGACGCCGTCTCGCCGGTGGGCGCGCAGGGGCTCATGCAGCTCATGCCCCGTACCGCGAGCTGGCTCGGGGTGAAGGACCCCACCGACCCGCGCGAGAACGTGCTCGCGGGCACCAAGTACCTGAGCCAGCTCCTCGACCGCTTCAACGGCAACGTCGCCCTCGCCCTGGCCGGGTACAACGCGGGGCCCACCGTGGTGGCCCGCCACAAGGGCATCCCGCCCTACGGCGAGACGCGGGGCTACGTGCGCAAGATCCACCAGCTGGTGAAGGACACGACGTCCGCCTTCCATCTGCCCAAGCCCGCGCCGCCCCCGCGGCGCGCGCGCCTCAAGAGCGGGCGCCACGCGCGCGTGACGCGCACGCTCACCAGCGCGCGCCGGAGCTCCCGCCGGACGAAGGCCACCGCCGCGCGCTCCGCGCGGCTCTCGGGATCGCGCTCCGCGCGGTCCCGGCCTGCATTACGGGCCAAGGCCCGGACGGCGAGCAAGAAGCCGGCGGTGAAGGCGAAGGCGCGCGCGCAGTCGGCGCGCACCAAGGCGACCGTGCGCCGCGCCTCCCGCCGCCGCTAGCCGTCGCTGCTAAGCTCTCGGGGTGAGGACGCTGTCCGTGGACGGGGCGCGCGTCGCCTACGACGTGCGCGGCGCGGGGCCGGCCGTCCTCTTCCTGCACGCCTTCCCCCTCCACTCCGCCATGTGGGAGGCCCAGGCCGCCGCCCTGGCCCCGAGCCACAGCGTGGTGCGCATGGACGCCCGGGGGTTCGGGGGCTCGGCACGGGGCGAGGGGCTGTTGAGCATGGAGCGCATCGCGGAGGACGCGGCCTTCCTCCTGCGCCACCTCGGCTTCGAGACGGCCGCGGTCTGCGGTCTCTCCATGGGAGGCTACGCCGCCTTCGCCCTCGTGCGGCGTCACCCCACGCTCCTGCGCGCGCTCGTCCTGGCGGACACGCGCTGCGTGGCCGACACGGCCGAAGGGCGCGCCGGGCGCGCCTCGCTCGCCGAGCGCGCGCGGAGGGAAGGGTCCGCGGCGGTGGCGGAGGAGATGCTGCCCCGGCTGCTCGGCGAGACCACGCGCCGCGACCGGCCGGAGCTGGCGGCGCGCGTGCGCGACATGGTCCTGGCCGCGGATCCCGCGGCCCTCGCCGACGCCCTCGCCGGCCTCGCCGCGCGCGCGGATTCCACCTCCACCCTGCGCGAGATCCGCGTCCCCACCCTCGTGCTCTGCGGCGCGGAGGACGTCCTCAGCACCCCCGCGGAGATGGGCGGCTGGGCCGAGGGCATCGCGGGGGCGCGCTTCCAGGAGGTGCCCGCGGCGGGCCACCTGTCCAACCTCGAGAACGCGCCCGCCTTCAACGCCGCCCTCCTCCCCTTCCTGGCCACCCTGGCCTGAGCCCTCGGGCCGGGGGTATGATGCGCGCCCCCTACTGATCGGAGGTCGCATGCGCGTGGGCGTCCTGCGCGGCCGGGAGAACTCGTTCCCCGACGCCTTCATCGCCAAGGTCAACTCCATGGACGCCGGGGTGTCCGCGGAGTTCGTGCAGCTCGGGGGCACCACCCTGAACGAGCCCGTGCCCTACCGCGTCGTGCTCGACCGCATGAGCCACGAGGTGCCCTATTACGCGGTGTACCTGAAGATGGCCGCCCTCCAGGGCACCTACTGCATCAACAACGTGTTCTGGCGCTCCGCGGACGACAAGTTCTTCGGCTACGCGGTGGCGGAGAAGCTGGGCATCGCCGAGCCCCGGACGGTGGTCCTGCCCAACCGGGAGTACGTCGAGGACGTGAACGCGGAGAGCCTGCGCAACCTGTGGCCCACCGACTTCGAGCGCTACCTGGACTACGTGGGCACGCCCTGCATCATGAAGCCGGCCTTCGGCGGGGGATGGAAGGACGTCTACAAGATCCACTCCCTGGACGAGCTGCTGCACAACTACAACGGGTCGGGACAGAAGACGATGATGCTGCAGGAGTTCATCACCTGGGACACCTACATCCGGGTGCCCACCATCGGGCGGCGCTGGGCGCGCGCCATCCGCTACGACCCCGCCCCCGGAGGGCTGGGGGGCTACAACCAGGACTACGACATCCTGCCCCGCAGCCTGCGCGACGAGGCGGAGGAGCTGTCGCTCCTCTTCAACCGCGCCCTCGGCTACGACATGAACGCGCTGGAGTTCGCGGTGAAGGACGGGAAGTTCTACGGCATCGACCTCACGAACTACACCCCCGACCTCGACCAGCGCTCGCTGAAGGACGCGCACTTCCCCTGGGCGGTGGAGAAGATGGCGGAGTTCGCGGTGGAGAAGGCGAAGTCCGGGGAGGCGACGCCCCGGCCGCCCGACTTCCGCGAGCTGATGCTGAGGTAGCCATGGGACTGCGCGTCGACACCGGCAAGTACCGCGCCCCGGCGGACGGCAGCTTCCGGCTCAAGGACCACGACCCCGCCGACACCGGCCCCTTCACCTCCAAGAAGGAGGGCAAGGAGGAGCTCGAGCGCGGCGTCAAGATGATCAGGGAACAGCAGGAGCTGCTGTACGCCTCCGACCGGTGGGCGCTCCTCCTCGTGTTCCAGGCCATGGACGCCGCGGGCAAGGACAGCACCATCGAGCACGTGATGTCGGGGGTGAACCCCATGGGCTGCCAGGTCTACTCCTTCAAGCAGCCGAGCGACGAGGAGCTGGACCACGACTTCCTCTGGCGCACCGCCGTGCGCACGCCGGAGCGCGGCCGCATCGGCATCTTCAACCGCTCCTACTACGAGGAGGTGCTGATCGTCCGCGTCCACCCCGAGATCCTGGCCGCGCAGAAGCTGCCCGCGGAGAGGGTCGGGGAGGGCGTCTGGCAGGAGCGCTTCGAGGACATCAACGCCTTCGAGCGCCACCTCGACCGCAGCGGCACCGTGGTGCGCAAGTTCTTCCTGAACGTCTCGCGCGAGGAGCAGAGGAAGCGCTTCCTCCAGCGCCTGGAGGACCCGGACAAGAACTGGAAGTTCTCGCTGGGCGACCTCGACCAGTCCCAGCACTGGGACCGCTACATGCAGGCCTACGAGGACATGATCCGGCACACCAGCACCGACCACGCCCCGTGGTACGTGGTGCCCGCGGACAGCAAGTGGTTCATGCGGATGGCGGTGGCCGACATCATCGTGGAGACGCTGGAGGGGCTGAACCTCCGCTTCCCCGAGGTCTCCGAGAAGCAGAGACGGGAGATCGAGGAGGCCCAGAAGCGCCTGGGGGGCTGAGCGCCCGGGCGCGGTTGCGCCCTCAGGCCCCCGGCGCGCGGCCGGCCAGCTCCACCTCGCGCGCACGGCCGGCGTAGGCCGGCGGAGGCTCCGCGGGCGCGGCGGAGAGGAAAGCGTCCACCACCACGCGCAGGTAGGCCTCGAGGGGCGTGGCGCGGAAGCCCAGCTCGCGCTCGGCGCGGCCCGGCTCGAGGAAGGACATCCACCGCCCGCTGAACGGCGACACCGCCACGGGGTCGAGCCCCGCCGCCTCCAGCGCCGCCCGCGGCACCGCCACCAGCCGCGGCGTGCCGCCCAGCAGGCCGGCGACCAGCCGCAGCACTTCGACCAGGGTGGGCGTTTCCGGCTGGCACAGGTTGTAGGCGCGGCCGAACGCCGCCTCCCGCCCCAGGAGGGCCACCACCGCCGCCGCCACGTCGGCCACGTAGACGTGGCGCAGGCGATGGCCGCCGCCGTCCGGGAGGACGAGGGGCCCCCCGTCGGTCAGCCTCCACAGGTAGCCCTCGAGGCGGCGCAGGTAGTCGCCGGGCCCGTTCACCATGGGGATGCGGAGCCGCGTGGAGGGGAGGCCGGGGGCGGCGGAAAGGGCGTCTTCCACCCCGCGCTTCCCCATCCCGTAGGCCCACTCGCGGTGGTCGGCGTGGTCACGCGGCGGCTCGGGCAGGAGCGGCCCCTCGTAGTCCTCCTCGCGCGCCGGCCGCGGGCACCCCTCGCGCACCAGGTACACCTGCCCCGTGCTGATCACCACGTAGTGGCCGCCGTCGAGGTCGTGCACGACCTCCTCGGCGTCGCGCGCCTCGTAGGCGGCGAGGTCCACCACGGCGTCGAAGCGGCGGCCCCGCAGCCACCGGCCCAGGTCGCCCGCCGTGCGGTCGCCGCGGGCGCGCTCCACGCGGGCGCCGAAGGGGTCGGCGCGGGTGCCACGGTTGAAGAGGGTGACCGCGTGCCCGAGGGCCAGCAGGCGCCACACCACGTGCAGGCCCAGGAAGCGGGTGCCCCCGACGACCAGGACCCTCACCGCGCGAGGGCGGCGGGCGCCGGGAGGTGCGCGGGGAGGCTGCGGAAGAGCCTCGGACGCCGCCGGCGCACCCACTCCAGGAAGGCGCCGGGCGTCTCGAAGCTGGTCCCCCCTTCGCTGTTGACCTCGCAGGTGGTGTTGTCGAAGGTGCGGCAGACGTGGGGACGCCGCTCGTAGATGCCGCAGAGGAGGTCGTCCTGCAGGTGCCGGCAGCGGGTGGCGAAGACCACCGACCACTCCCCGGAGCCGTCGCGGTAGACGCTGACGCCGTCGTGGTACAGGTACCAGAGGATCTCGGTCACCCCGCGGACGCCGCGCGGGGCGTTGATGCCCACGGCCACGTAGGTGCAGCACTTCGCGCACTGCGTGCAGGGCACGAGGGGCGGGGCGGCCAGCGGCAGCGCGATCATCCGGCGTCCGGGCGGCGGCGGTGGATGCTGTAGACGGCGCGCCCCTCCGCCACCAGCGCCCCGTCCTGCGTCACCGCCACGCGCACGTGGCACACGCGCTTGCCCTTGCGCACCAGCTCCGCCTCCGCGCGGAGGGGGCCGCCCAGGCCCGCGGGCTCCAGGTAGTCCACGCGCAGGTCCACCGTGGACACCGACTCGCCCGGCCCCAGGGCCGTCCACGCCGCCACCCCGCCCGCGGTGTCGATGAGGCTGGAGAGCACGCCCCCGTGCAGGGCCGGCCGCCGCGGGTCGCCCACGAACTCCGGGCGGACGGGCAGCACGAGCACGCCCTTGCCCACCCCCACCGACTCCCCGCGCATGCCGAGGTAGCGGTTGAAGGGAACGTGCTCCTCCATGACGCGGATCACGTCCTCCGGGTTCACGGGGAAGGAGCGCACTCCTCCGGATTATGGCACCACGGCTCCGTCGGCCAGGCGCACCACGCGCCGCGCCTTCTCCATCACCTTGGGGTCGTGGGTCGAGAAGATGAAGGTGGTGCCGTCGCGCCGGTTGATCTCGAGCATCAGGCCCACGATGGCCTCCCCGGTGGCGGAGTCCAGGTTGGCCGTGGGCTCGTCGGCCAGGACGATGAGGGGATCCGTGCAGAGGGCGCGCGCCACCGCCACGCGCTGCCGCTGCCCCCCGGAGAGCTCGTCCGGGCGGTGGCGGGCGAAGTCGGCCAGGCCCACTTCCTCCAGGGCGCGGCGCGCGCGTGCGCGCGCGCCCGCGCGGCCGCCGTCGTGGGCCCCGTGCCGGACGAGGAGCGGGAACTCGACGTTCTCGATGGCGGAGAGCACGGGGATCAGGTTGAACGTCTGGAAGATGAAGCCCAGCGTGCGCGCGCGCAGGTCGCTCAGGCCGTCGTCGTCCAGGGTGGCCACGTCCGTTCCCCCGATGAGCACGCGGCCGCTGGTGGGCTGGTCCAGGCAGCCGATGAGGTTCAGGAGGGTCGACTTCCCCGATCCCGACGGGCCCGCCACCGCCATGAACTCCCCGGGCTCGACTTCCAGGCTCACCCCGCACACGGCGGGCACGCGCGTTTGTCCCAGCGCGTACTCCTTGCTGACGTTCTCCAGGCGGACGGAGGCCATCTCAGAAGAGGTAGCGCGCGCGGGCCTGGAGGCCCCCGCGCACCGGGGCCAGCCGGTACTCGCTGTCCGCGGGCCCCCCGGGCAGCACGAGGTCGAGCTGCAGGGTGAGGTCGCCGCGGGGCGCGAAGGTGACGCCGGGGGTCAGCGCGAAGCCGCCGTCGTCGAGGCCGGCCACGAGGCGCGCGGCGAAGCTCCAGCGTCCCCCCGCCTGCCCGTGTCCCCACGAGGCGTGCAGGTAGTGGCGGCGCAGGCCCATGCCGCCCGCGTAGGGACGGGCGGCCGCCACCGCGTACTCCTCGGTGCGGCCGCTCTCCCACAGGGCGTCGAGGGTGGCGCGGTAGGCGGCCATCCCGGCGTCGTCGAGGCCCTCCTCGTTCCAGAAGTACTCGAGGGCCACCGTCTGGCTGGATCCGAGGGTCCGCAGCAGGCCGGCGGCCACGCGCGTGAACAGCTCGCCCTCCCGTGGCGGGAACAGCTCCGCGCCCCGGTAGGCCGATGCCTCCAGGTGGGCGGTGATCCCCGCCCCCACCCCGCGCGCCAGGTCGAGCCCCCACAGGGTGCGCTGGCCCTTGCCCCCCGAGACCACCACCGCCAGGTCGGTCTCGCCCACGAGGAAGCGCGCGCGCGAGGCCCCCGTGCGCCGCGGGGGGCGCGCCGTCTCGAAGGGCAGGTCGCGCAGGGTCGTGTCGTTCCACGCCGCCACCACCACGATGCCCACCCAGGGCGCGGGCACCACGTCGAGGCGGAGGCCCCGCGCCCCTTCCTGCTCCAGGCTGGTGTTGAGGGGGTTCTTGGGCGGCTCGATGCGGTTGGTCGGGTTCCAGGCGAAGCCGCTGCCCCAGGCCACGCGCTGCTTGCCCGCGCGCACGGTGAGCAGCTCGCCGAAGGCGTACTGCGCGTAGGCCTGGCGCGCGTTCCAGTCGGTGGCCTCCGCGGCGGCGGCCGGCCGGTGCTCCAGGTAACCGCGGAAGACGGCCCGGAAGGCGCCGTGCGTCTCGCGCCAGTTGAGCACGCCGCGCAGGAGGTGCTCCGTGGCCGCCAGCCCGAGCACGTTGGCGCGGTTGAGCGGGGTCTCCGCGGTGCGGTAGGCGAACTCCTCCACCCCCACCTCCACCTCGCGCGACTGGGCGTGGGCGGGCGCGGCCGCGGCCAGGGCCAGGAGGACGGCCGCCGTCCTCACTCGCCCCTCTCCAGGGCGGACGGCGTGAAGAGCCGGTCGTCCAGGGTCACGCCGTCCTGGATGGCCAGGAACTGCACCTCCGTGCGCGCACCCGGCTCGAGCGCGCTCTCCATGACCAGCCGCGTGGGACGCGCGCGCCCCCCCAGGCGCCTCACCTCCGACAGCACCAGCCACTTCAGGCGGCGCCCCGACAGCGTGTGGTAGTCCGCCCGCACCGGGTAGTCGGTTCCGTCCCTGCGTACCCAGTAGACGACGCGGTCGTAGGCCACCGACCGGTCCCGGGCCTTGAGCTCCAGGCGCCAGCAGCCCTCGCCCTCCACCACCTCCTCGCCGGCCAGGGTGGCCGCGTAGTCGCTGGTGAGCGACAGCCGGAAGATGTCGGCGTTGCTGAAGTCGCCGCCCCCGAAGTTCTGCTTCGGCCCCACCCGCACCACCTTCTCCGCGCTGGGAAGGTAGAGCCAGGTGTTGCCGCCGGCGCGCAGGTATCCCGTCCCACGCTCCTTGGGCGGGCTCGTGTAGCGCACGCGGCCGAGGGTGTCCCCCTTCTTCCAGCCCTTCATCTCCACCACGCGGGCCGCCTTGCCCGGACGGTCCACGGTCATGCGCAGGGTGTAGGTGGCGCTCTCCCCCAGCACCACCGCCTGGGCGCGCGCCAGGATCGCGGTGGCGTCGGGCGGAGCCACGGCGAGGAGCGCGGCCAGGGCCGGCCTCACGCCGCCTCCTCCGCGGAGGCGGGCGCCCGCCGCTCGCGCACCACCAGCGCCGCGGAGGCGGCGTAGAGGACGGCCACCAGCACGGAGAGCGCGCGGTAGCCGACGGACATGCTCGCGTACTCCAGGAGCCCGCCCAGGGCGGCCCCCAGGAGGTTCCAGCCGAAGAGGTGCGCGGCCATGCGCTGGCCGCGGAAGGCGACGCTGAAGACCAGGTTGGCGAAGTAGATGGGCGCGAAGATGAGCAGGGCCGCGCCCACGAAGCGGGACAGGGGCCGCTCGAGCTCGAGGAGGAGCCCGAGGGGCACCACGAGGGCGGCGGCGCACGAGAGGAGCAGCAGCCCGCAGGCCGCGGCCAGGGCGAGCGGGTGGCGCACCCGGGCCGCGGTGGCGTTGGCGGCCAGGACGAGGACGAGCACGGCCAGGAAGACCAGCGAGCTGTTGAGCCAGGTGGTCCCGAAGAGCAGGCTGAACTGGATGACCCCCTTGGTCTCCAGGAGCAGGAAGGCCGTCCCCATGAGCACGAAGGCGGCCTTCATCCGGGCGGGGGCCACCGGCCCCCCGGAGCGGCGCTCGAGCCGGTGGAGCACGAGCGCGAAGAGCGCCACCAGCGCGGCCATCAGGCCCAGGGCCCCGGCGTAGAGACGGGGCACGCCGCGGTGGCGCAGGTAGGGGAACGGCCAGTCGTCGCGCGCGACCTCCAGCACCTCGGGGGAAGGCGGCGGCACGGGGCCGGGCGGCGTGTCCGGCCCCGTCAGCATCATGGCGAAGCCCCCCGCCTCCTGGTGGACGGTCAGCGGCGGCTTGCCCGTGGCCGCCTGCAGGGCCAGGCGGTACTTCTCCACCAGCCAGGGCACGCGGTAGTAGTTGTAGACGACCATCTGCCCGCGCGGGTCGAGCAGGTCGTAGGCCCGCCGCAGCGACTCCTGCGTGTAGAGGTAGTTCTCCAGGCGCAGCTGGGCCATGGGGCTGACCTTGACCAGCGAGTCGGTGAGCGCGAACACGATGACGTCGTAGCGCTCCCGGCTGCGCGTGAGAACGGCCCGGCCGTCGTCCACGATCAGGCGGACGCGGGGGTCGGCGTAGGGCCGCACGGGGTGCCGGCGCCGCCCCAGCCGCGCGATGACGGGGTCGATCTCCACCGCGTCCACGCGCTCGGCGGCGGCGAGGAGGGCGGCGGCCACGTCGTTGCCGCTGCCCGCGCCGATCACGAGGACGCGTCCCGCGGGCAGCCCGCGGGCGGCGCGGTGGCGGAAGGGGACCATGTAGTA
Organism: Vicinamibacteria bacterium; assembly: GCA_036556965.1. GTDB lineage: Bacteria > Acidobacteriota > Vicinamibacteria > Fen-336 > Fen-336 > DATBIO01. The sequence goes on along the minus strand of DATBIO010000289.1, from coordinate 45,367 downwards.
GGAGCGGAGGATGGCCTCCCGCGGCTGCATGAACTGGTGGGCGATGCCGTTCACGAAGAGCGCCCGCCACTGCGGCGTCTCGCTGTACTCGACCTTCTGGTAGGGCGACCAGCGCGTCTCGCGCGTCCCCGCGAAGCCGGGGTCGGCGGTCAGGCGGACGTCCTGCCGCTCGGCCAGGGCGGCCAGGGCCACCAGGGGCAGGGCGCGCGCCAGGCGCCGCGACACCGCGCCCACGTCGGCGGAGGCGCAGAGACCGGCGCCGGCGAGGAACCAGACGGAGGCCGGCAGCTCCAGGGCGCTGGCGGCCATGAAGGCGAGGATGCCCGCGCAGGAGCCCGCGATGTCCAGGGTGTAGGCGCGCAGGGGCGGGAAGAGGCGGAAGTAGGTGGCGGTGCGCTGCGCGAGGAGCGCGAAGAGCGCCGTCACTCCCCCGAACCAGAGCAGGAAGGGAAGCGCTCCCTGGCGCGTGCCCGTGGGCACGCCCGTGAAGAACAGCTCTCCCCCCAGCGATCCCGAGGAGGAGCCGAACCCGGGAACCGACGGGCGCACCACCTCCACGAGGAGGGCCAGCCCCAGGGTGGCCAGGGGAACCGCGCCGTACAGGGCGCGCGAGGTCCGGTCGCCGAGGCGGTCGTGCAGGACGAACCCCGCCCCCATCCCCACGAACACCGCGAGGAGGACGAGGTTGGGGAAATAGCCGAGGTTCCAGATGGTGCCCGCCAGGTAGCGGATGAGGGCCAGCTCCAGGAAGAGGGTGAGGAAGCCGAGGAGGAACAGGCGGCGCGCGGCGCCGGGCACGGCCTCAGACATGGTGGAGGGCCTCGCGCGGCTGCAGGCGGCTGGCCGTCCAGGCGGGATAGACGGCGGCCAGCACGGAGAGCGCGGCGATGGCGGCGCCCGCGGTGGCCACCGAGGCCGCGCGGAGCACGGGCACCAGGCGGTCGCCCCCCGCCATCCAGGCCAGGGTCATGGTGTTCATGGGTATCCCCTCCCGTCCGAGGTGGAGGACGAAAGCGCTCCCCGCGGTGATGCCCACCGCCGCCGCCACCAGGCCCAGGGCGAGGCCCTCCAGCAGGAAGAGGCGGATGACCGCGCGCCGCCGCATGCCGAGCGCGCGCACGGTGCCGATCTCGCGCGTGCGCTCGTGCACGCTCATGAGCATGCCGTTCACCACCCCCACCGCGGCCGCGGCGAAGAGGAAGGAGGACAGGATGAAGAGCGCGGTGCCGTTCGCCTGCACGATGGCGAACGAGAACCGCCCCGCCTCGTCGTAGGTCTCCACGCGCACCGCGGTGCCCGTCGCCGGCGCCGGGCCCGCCGCCGCCACCAGGGCCTGCACCGCGGGACGGGCGGCGCGGGCCGCGCGCGGCGAGCCCCGAGCCAACGTCACCTTGACGTTGGTGCCGCCGCCCTCCCAGCCGTACAGGGACTGGGCCAGGGCCAGGGGGACGTAGACCGCGTTGTCGAACCAGGGGGCGCCCTTGGCGAAGACACCGCACACGATGCCGTCCACCGAGTTCACCGCCCCCTCGGGCGTCTGCACCACGAAGGACAGGGTGTCGCCGGGGACGAGACGGAGCTTGCCGGCCAGGGGCGCCGCCACGTACGCGGCGAGGGGATCGTCCGCGGGCAGGTACGACCCCTGCTGCGGCGGGTGGGCGCGGCGCAGCTCGGGCTCGCGCTCGGGCAGGACCCCGATCACGCTGGCCAGGCTGGAGCGGTGCCCGGCCAGCGCCGTCCCGCGCCCGTAGAGGTAGGGCACGGCCCGCACCACGCCCGCCGCGCCCCCCGCCTCCTCGATGCGCCGGGCCAGGCCCACGGCGTCGGGGACCAGGTCCTGGCCGTAGGCGTCGAAGGGGCTGTTCTGGGGCACGAAGTCGTGCGGGCGCGCCACCACCTGCAGGTGGCCGGTCTGGGTCGCGATGAGGTTGGAGGTGAGCTGCCGCTCGATGCCGGCGGTGAGCCCGCTGCCCACCACGAGCGCGGCGCTCCCGAGGGCCATGGTGCCGCCGGTGAGCAGGTTGCGGCGCTTGGCGCGCAGCAGGTTGCGGAAGGCGACGGCGAGGAGGGACGTCATGCCGCCGGACGGCTTTCCCCGTGGCCTCCCAGCGACCGGCGGAGGAAGCCGGCCATTGCCGTCCGCCACTGCGCGGGGCGGGCGGCGAGAAGCGACACGTGAGGGAGGCCGGCGAAGAGCACCAGCTCCCGGGGTCCCCGCAACGCCTCCAGGATCGACCGGGACTCCTCCACCGAGACCCAGGGGTCGCGGTCGCCCGCCATCAGCAGCGCGGGGACGGCGACGCTCCGCGCGTACTCGACGGGGTTGTGGGCGAAGGGGTCGAAGCCCTGCTGGACGCCACCCCAGAAGAGCATCACGGGGACCAGGACCGCGGGGACGCGCAGGCTCCGGAAGCGGTGTGCGACCGTGGTGCGCAAGCGGTCGAAGGGCGTCTCCAGGATGATCGCGTGCGGCTCGAGGCCCTCCCGCGCCGCCGCGCGCAGGACGGCGGCGGCGCCCATCGACTGCCCGTAGAGCGCGATCCGCGGCGGGCCGGGAAGGCCCGCCGCGTACCGATAGGCGGCGGAGACGTCCTGCGCCTCGTGGAAGCCGATGCTGGTCCGGTTGCCGCTCGAGCCGCCGCTGCCGTGGAAATCCACCAGGAGGGTGGCGTACCCCATGCGGTGGAGCTCGCGCGCGGCCGGGAGCAGCGAGTCCTTCGCGGACGCGTGCCCGTGGAACAGCACTACCAGGCCGGCCCCGGGAGGGCCGGGCACGAGCCAGGCCTCGATCTCGTCGCCGAAGGCGCCGGGGAAGGCATGCCGCTCGAAGGCCAGGCCGAGGTCACGCGGCGTGCGCCGGTTCCGCGGCTTGGGAAGGTTCGGTCCCACGAGCAGCACACGGGCCTTCTGGAGCGCGGTCAGGGCCTCCGCGCGCGGCGTGCGTGCGCCCCCCTGCGAGAAGTGGCCCAGGGCGTGGGCGTGCCGGTAGGCCAGCCCGTTGACGGCGGCGGCCGCCACCACCACGCTCGCGGCGGCGAGCCACAGGCGCCGTCTCCCGCCACGGGCTCCCCTGGGCCGGTCGTTGCCCTTCACACGTAACGCAGCGCCTCCGCCGGGCGAAGGCGGGAGGCCAGCACCGCGGGGCCGAGGGCGGCCGCCAGGCAGACCAGGGTCATGGCGGCGGGCACGCGCGCGGCGTCGCCCCAGTCGACGCGGGGGAACAGCGCGTCGCCGCCGTAGGAATAGCGCTGGGCCTCGCTGAAGGCGGGGATGCCGGTGTGGCCCAGCACCGTCACCAGCCCCACCCCGCCCGCCCCGCCCAGCAGGCCGCCCGCTCCGCCCAGCAGGAGGGCCTCCAGGAGGAACAGCGACAGCACGCGGCGGCGGCGCGACCCGACCGCGCGCAGGGTGCCGATCTCGCGCGTGCGTTCGAACACGGACATGAGGGCGGTGTTCATGACGCCGGCGGCCACGATCAGGGCCATCAGCACGTCGGTGATGGAGGCGATGAAGCGGGTGAGCATCATGCCGCCGATGAAGGGACCCCCCATGTCCTCCCAGGTGTGGGCCTCCACCCGCGGCAGGGCGCGGGCCAGCGACTCCGCGATGGGGGGAGCGGGCAGGCGGGGGTCCGTCTGCCGGAAGATGAGGACCCCGGCCTCGTCGCCCACGTCGAGCAGCTCCTGCACCACCGCCAGGTCCGCGTAGCAGGCTCCCCACTCGTAGGCCTCGAGCCCTTTCACGCGCCAGATGCCGGTGACCTTGAGCCGCGCCGCGCTCAGGCGGCCGTCGGTGGTGTTGCCCAGGGCCACCACGTCGTCGCCGGGGCCCACGCCGAGGCGGCGGGCCACGCCCGCGTTCAGCAGCGCGCCCTTCTCGCCGGCCTCGAAGTGCCGGCCCGCGCGCAGGCCCAGGGCGGGATAGACGGCGGGACGGGCGGCGGGATCGATGCCGATGAGGAGGCCCTCCATCGAGGCCTCGCCCGACGAGAGCAGCGCCCCCATGGTCAGGCGGGCGAGGCCGGCGGCCAGGCGCGGCTCGCGTTGCAGGACCTGCGCGATGAGGGCGCGCGGCTCCTGGAGGAGCCGGTAGTTGTTGTGCGGCATGATGAACGACACGTGGCCGCCCTCGTCGGCGGCGGCGTCCCGCGCGTAGAGCTGGACGTGGCCCAGGGTGGAGTCCTTGGCCGGCGTCACCACCGCCGTCTCCATGGCCGCCGTCCAGGCGCGCCCCAGCACCATGAGGGCCACCCCCAGGGCGAGCGCGCTCACGGTGAGGACCGTGCGCCGCGTGTGGCGGAAGAGGTTGCGCGCGGCGAGGGTGAAGAGGAGCGGCACGGCGGATCCATTCTTCCACGCTTGCGGCGGTGGAGCCTCTTCGCTGTAATAGCGGCGCATGCCGCGCGCCGCCATCACCTCGGTCGGGCGATACGTGCCCGACCGCATCGTCACCAACGCCGACCTCGAGAAGTTCGTCGACACCTCCGACGAGTGGATCCGCACGCGCACGGGCATACGGCAGCGGCACGTGGTGGAGCCGGGCACGGGCACCAGCGAGCTGGCCGTGCGCGCGGCGCGCCAGGCCCTGGAGCTCCGCGGCATCGGCCCGGACGAGGTGGACCTCATCATCGTGGCCACCGTCACCCCGGACATGCTCTTCCCCGCCACCGCCTGCCTCGTCCAGGAGAAGCTGAAGGCCACGCGGGCCTGGGGCTTCGACGTCTCCGCCGCCTGCTCGGGCTTCGTCTACGCCCTCACCGTGGGGGCGCAGTTCGTGCTCGCGGGCACGCACACCAAGGTGCTGGTGGTGGGGGCCGACGTCATGACCTCCATCCTCGACTACCACGACCGCACGACCTGCGTGCTCTTCGGCGACGGGGCGGGGGCGGTGCTGCTCGAGCCCTCCGCGGACGGCAGCGGGATCATCGACTTCCTGCACGAGGTGGACGGTACGGGGGCCGGCCACCTGTACATGCCCGCCGGGGGCAGCCTGCGGCCCGCCACCGCGGAGACGGTGGCCGCGCGCATGCACGTCATCCGGCAGGACGGCCAGTTCGTCTTCAAGTACGCGGTGCGCAAGTTCGCCGAGGTCAGCCTGAAGCTGCTCGAGCGCAACGGGGTGACCCCCGACGAGCTGGACCTCTTCGTGGCCCACCAGGCCAACCTGCGCATCATCGACGCGGCCAAGGACCGCCTGGGCCTCCCCGACGAGCGCGTGGTGAAGAACATCGGCGAGTACGGCAACACCACCGCCGCCACCATCCCCCTGGCCCTGGGCACCGCCCTCGACCAGGGCCGGCTGCACCGGGACGACCTCGTCCTCATCGCCGCCGTGGGAGCCGGATTCACCGTGGGCGCCACGCTCATCCGCTGGTCCGGCGTCAACTGGTGCTGAGCGGAGGAGGCGCCCCGCGAGCGACGGCCGGGGCCGACGCCGTGCCTTCGCGGCAACCGCCAACGCGGTGGACAATGACGCCAAGGCCTGGCGGAGCCGGGGCGGCTGCCTCCGAGCCGGGCCCCGTTGCGCCGGCGTCGTGCGGTTGAGCCCCGGCTCGGAACCTTTCCGCGCCGAGGTCGTAGGAGCACTCGGGTAGCGCGTGTTCGACCTTCCCCTGTCCGTGACGGGCGGCGTCCGCCGCGGCCCGGGCCCGGCCACCGCGCTGGCCGGGGGCCGCCGCACAGAGGAGATGCCATGTCCGACCTCCGTTATCCCGTGGGCCCCTTCCAGCCGCCGGAGACCGTCACCGCCGCCGAGCGCGGCGTCCTGATCGGCCAGATCGAGGAGGCGCCGGCGCGCCTGCGCGCGGCGGTGGCGGGCCTGGACGCGGCCCGGCTCGACACGCCCTACCGTCCCGGAGGATGGACGGTGCGGCAGGTCGTGCACCACGTCCCGGACAGCCACATCAACGCCTACGTGCGCTTCCGCCTCGCCCTCACCGAGGAGGCGCCGACCATCAAGCCCTACGAGGAGGGGCGGTGGGCCGAGCTGCCCGACGCGCGCACCGCCGACCCCGCGCTGTCCCTCGACCTCCTGGAGGCCCTGCACCGGCGCTGGACCCTGATGCTGCGGGCGCTCGACGGCGACGAGTGGCAGCGCGCCTTCCACCATCCCGTGAGCGGTCCGTACCCGCTGACGCGCGCCCTCGCCCTCTACGCGTGGCACGGCCGGCACCACGTGGCCCACATCACGTCGCTGCGGGAGCGACAGGGCTGGGCGTGAGCGCGGCCGTGCGGCCCGAGACCCTGGCCGCCATGCCCGACGAGCTCCGGCAGCGGGGGGAGGAGGTGGGGCCCGACTGGGGCCTGGTGCGCGACGGCGCCGGGGGCTTCTCCCTCGTGGAGCACGCATGGCACCTGGCCGACCTCGAGCGCGAGGGCTTCTCCGTGCGCATCGAGCGCCTGCTCCGCGAAGCCCAGCCCTTCCTCCCGGACTTCGACGGCGCGAGGGTGGCGCGCGAGCGCGACTACCGCGCGCGCTCCCTGGCCGAGGGCGTGCGCGCGTTCCAGAGCGCCCGCCGCGCCAACGTGGCCACGCTGCTCTCGCTCTCCGCGGCGGACCTCGAGCGCGCGGGGGAGCAGGAGGGCGTGGGCCGCGTGCGCCTGGGCGACCTCCCGCGCCTGATGGCCGGCCACGACGACGCCCACCGGGCGGAGATCGCGGGCCTCCTGCGCGACCTCTCGCGGGCGCGCGGGGCGCGGGGGCCGCTGCTCACCACCGAGCGCCTCGGCCTGCTGCCCTTCCACTGGGGCCACGAGGAGCCGCTCCTGCGCCTGTTCAACCACCCCGCGGTCGGCCGGTACCTGTGGGACGGACAGCCGGTGGCGCGGGCCACCGTCCGCGCCCTGATCGCGGCCAGCATCGAGGGCTTCCGCGACCGCGGCTTCGGACATTTCGCGGTGGCGCGCCGCGACGACCCGGCGCGCCTCGCCGGCTTCGCCGGCCTCCGCCCGTTCGGCGAGGCGGACGAGGTCGAGCTGCTCTACGCCCTCGACCCCGCTCAATGGAAGCAGGGCCTGGCCACGGAGGCGGCGCGGGCCGTGCTCCGCTTCGGCTTCGAGGAGGGCGGCCTGGACGTGATACTGGCCGGCGCCGACCCTCCCAACGCGGCTTCCTTCCGCGTCATGGAGCGGCTGGGCATGTCCTTCCAGGACGAGCGGGTGGTCGGAGGGCTGCCCGCCCGTTACTACCGCATCGCGCGATGGACCACGCCGAGCAGCTGAGCCGCCTCTTCGCGTACAACCGGTGGGCCAACCGCGAGGCGCTGGGGGCGGCGCGCGCGTCGGCACCCGCCCTGCGCCTGCTCGCGCACGTGGCCGGCGCCGAGCGCCTGTGGCTGGCGCGCCTGCGCGGCGAGCCTTCGCCCCTGGCCGTGTGGCCGGAGCTCGGAGCGGACGCCTGCGCGGCCGCCCTCCAGGAGGTGGGGCAGGCGTGGCGCGACTACCTGGCCGCGCTGGCTCCCGGGGACGTCGCGCGCGCGGTCGCCTACGTCAACAGCAGGGGCGAGCCCTGGTCGAGCACGGTGGGCGACGTCCTGATGCACGTGGTGCTCCACTCGTCCTACCACCGGGGCCAGGCGGCCCTGGCCGTGCGGCAGGACGGCGCGACGCCCGCCTATACCGACTACATCCACTGCGTGCGGCAGGGCTTCCTGGACTGACCCCCGCCGGGGAAGGCGCCCGCGGGGGTTCCCGGAACGCCGCAGTGGGGGTAGGCTCGGCGGCCATGAAGCATCCGCGTCGCGTGGCCCTCCCCCTCGTGGCGGCCTCCTTCCTGCCTGCCGCCTGCACGAAGAAGGCCGAGCCGCCCCCCGTCGCGCAGCAGGCCCCGGCCACCACCGCGCCCGCCCCCACGACGCTGCCCGCGTCTCCCAGCCCGGTGCCGTCGCCCACCCCGCCCGCCGTGTGGAGGGAGGCGCGCTGGGGGATGACGCGCGCCCAGGTGATGGCCGCGTTCCCCCGCGAGGCGCAGCGCGGCAAGCCGGCGGGCTTCGCCCAGCCCCAGCACGACTCCATGCTGCCCGCGGGCGTGAGCGACCTCTCCATCCCCGCCTACGAGGCCGACGGCGCCACCTTCCGCGTGCTGTTCGGGTTCGAGAAGAACGCGCTCAACCGCGTCCACCTCACCGCCCTCAAGCCGGGGCCGGCGACCTGCTCCGACCTGGAGAAGGCGCTCAGCGAGCGCTACTCCGCGCCCGACCAGCGGCGCGCCACGGGAGCGTCGCTCAAGGGCGAGGAGGTCGTGTGGAGGCGGCCCGACCAGACGGTCGTCCTGGGCTGCGCGGGCGTGGCGAGCCTCGGGTTCGTCACCGTCACCCTGGACCACCTGGCCCCCGCCGCGGGCGCGGGGGCGGGAGCGAACTGAGGTCAGTCCACGAAGTCGTGCTCGGCGGGCCGGCAGGTGAGGACGGGACAGGGCGCCTTGCGCACCACGCGCTCGGTGGTGGAGCCGAAGAGGGCGGTGTCGAGGAGGCCCTTGCCGTGCGTGCCCAGCACGATCATGTCCACCTGCTCCTCGCGGGCCACGCGCACGATCTCCCCCGCCGGCTTGCCGTGCGCGACCAGCGTGCGCGCGGCCACCGCGCGCGCGGCGGCGGCCTCGGCCAGCCGCCCCACCTCCCCCTGGGCGTAGGCGGAGACCTCGCGGAAGACCTCGGCCATGGGCACGGGGAAGAGGTCGGCCGCGTAGCCGCCGGGCAGCACCTCCACCACGTGGAGGATGAGCAGCTCCGCCCCGTACTCCTCGGCGAAGGACAGCCCGTAGCGGAAGGCCAGGCGCGCGCTCTCCGAGAAGTCGGTGGGGACCAGGATGCGCTGCAGGCGGATCATGCGCCCTCCGCGGTGGCCGCGATTGTAATCCCGGCTTGACCCGCCCCGTCTCCGGTCTGAATAATCGTTCAGCGACGGGGAGGCACGGCGGCATGGCGGAGGCGGTGAAGGAGCAGGCGGCCGGGCTGCGCAACGTGGTCGCGGGCCAGAGCGCGGTCTGCACCATCGACGGCGCGCGGGGGGTGCTCAGCTACCGCGGCATCGACATCCACGAGCTGGCCGAGCACAGCACCTTCGAGGAGACGGTCTACCTCCTCCACCGCGGGGGGCTCCCCACCCGCCCCCAGCTCCAGGCCTTCCGCGCCGAGCTGGCGCGGGCGCGCGCCGTCCCCGACGAGGTCTACGGCATCCTGCGCGGCCTGCCCCGCTCCGCCCACCCCATGGACGCGCTGCGCACCGGCCTCTCCGCCCTCGGATCCTTCGACCCCGACGCGGGCGACGACGGGGAGGAGGCGCGACCGCGCAAGGCGGTGCGGCTGGTGGCGCAGACGGCCACCCTGGTGGCGGCCATCGACCGCATCCGGGGGGGCCGCATCCCCGTGAGCCCCGACGCGCAGCTGGGCCACGCCGCCAACTTCCTCTACATGCTCGGGGGCGAGCGCCCGCGCCCCAGCGCGGAGCGGGCCATGGACGTGGCCCTCATCCTCCACGCCGACCACGAGTTCAACGCCTCCACCTTCACCGCGCGCGTGGCCGCCTCCACCCTGGCCGACCTGCACGGCGCCGTCACCGCCGCCGTCTGCACCCTCAAGGGTCCCCTGCACGGCGGGGCCAACGAGGCGGTCATGCAGATGCTGGAGCGCATCGGCGCGGTGGAGCGCACGGAGGGCTGGATCACGGAGGCCCTGGCCGCGCGCCGCAAGGTGATGGGCTTCGGCCACGCCGTCTACCGCACGGAGGACCCGCGCGCCACCCACCTCCGCCGGCTGGCCCGCCAGATGGGCGAGGAGGCGCGCGACACGCGCTGGTTCGAGATGACCTCCCGCGTGGAGGCGCTGGTGCGCGAGGCCAAGGGGCTCTACGCCAACGTGGACCTCTACTCCGCGTCGCTGTACCACGTGATGGGCATCCCCACCGACCTCTTCACCCCCATCTTCGCCGTGTCGCGCATGGCGGGCTGGACGGCCCACGCCCTCGAGCAGGCGGCCAACAACAAGCTCATCCGGCCGGAGAGCGAGTACATCGGACCCCGCGACGTCCGCTACGTGCCCCTGGACGAGCGCTGAGCCGGCCCCCCTCCCTCCGGGAAGCGTTGACGCCCGCCGAGAGCGGGCACTATCCTGCGGGCTCGATGCTGCTCTCGATCCTGCTGCGCGTGGTCTCGCTCCTCCTGCTGGCCCGGCTGCTCGCGCGCTTCACGCAGGGCCTGCTGCAGGGCCTGGTGGAGCCCGCCTCCGCGGGCGTGGACATGGTGCGCGACCGCGTCTGCAACACCTTCGTGCCCCGTGCGCGCGCGCTGGTGGCCACCATCGGCGGGCGCGACGAGTACTTCTGCTCCGCCGCCTGCCGCGACCGCGCGTTCCCGCTGCTGCCCGCCCCGTGAGCCTGCTCGAGGCGCAGGCGCGGGCGGACATCGTGGAGGTGGGACGGCGCCTCTACGCGCGCGGCCTCATCGGCGGCAACGAGGGCAACGTCTCCGTGCGCGTCGGCTCCGCCCTCCTGGTGACGCCCGCCGCCACCTGCAAGGGGTTCCTCTCCAGCGACCGCATCGTGCGCACCGACCTCGAGGGCCGGCCCCTGGACGGCGGGCGCGCGTCGACGGAGATCCTCATGCACCTGGCCGTGTACCGCCGGCGGCCGGACGTCCAGGCCGTGGTGCACGCTCACCCCCCCACCGCCACCGGCTTCGCCGTGGCGGGCATCCCCCTCGACCGGCCCCTCACCGCGGAGGCGGTGGTGACCCTGGGCCCGGTGCCCGTCATCCCCTACGGAATGCCCTCCACCACCGAGCTGGCCGACAACGTGTCCGCCGCCATCTGCGAGGCGCAGGCCGTGCTCATGGCCAACCACGGCGCGCTGGCGGTGGGGGAGGACGTCTTCCGGGCCTGGGAGCGGATGGAGACCCTCGAGCAGGTGGCGCGGGTCAGCCTGGTCACCCGCCTGCTCGGGCGCGACATGGCCCTCGACCAGGGTGACGTCGAGCGCCTGCGCGCGGCCCAGGCCCGCGCCGGCTACCCTCCTCCCGTGTGCGCTCCGGAGGCCATGGCCGCGGCCGGGGACGTCGTGCTCTCGCGCGCGGAGCTGGTCCGTCTGGTGACGGAGGCCGTCGAGCGCTTCCGCCGCTGAGGCTTGACTTGCCGGCGCCGGCGCGCCAGAGTCAGGCTCTCGCAAAACGACGTGGCCGCGGTTTGAGGGAGGCACCATGGGCGAAGCGCTGGGGATGATCGAGACCAGGGGTCTGGTGGCCATGATCGAGGCCGCCGACGCCATGGTGAAGGCGGCCAAGGTGACGCTGGTGGGCTACGAGAAGATCGGGTCGGGCTACGTGACGGCCCTCGTGCGCGGGGACGTGGCCGCGGTGAAGGCCGCCACCGACGCGGGGGCGGCGGCCGCGCGGCGGGTGGGCGAGCTGGTGTCGGTGCACGTGATTCCGCGGCCCCACGCCAACCTCGAGGACGTGCTGCCCATCGGCAAGGGCTCCAAGTAAGCGCTCGGCCGTCATGCTCCTGGCTCGGGTGGTCGGCACGGTTGTCGCCACCCGCAAGGACGACAAGCTGGTGGGAGCGAAGCTCCTGGTGGCGCGCACCACCGACCCGTCCGGCAAGGACGAGCCCGCCTACGTGGTGGCGGTGGACACGGTGGACGCCGGCTTCGGCGACCGGGTGCTGATCGTCAGCGGGTCCTCCGCGCGCATGGCCGTCGGGCAGAAGGACTGCCCGGTGGACGCGGCCATCGTGGGCGTCATCGACACCGTCGAGATGGCCTGATGCTGCTGGCGCGCGTCGCCGGCACCGTGGTCTGCACGCGCAAGGACCCGGGCCTCGCGGACACGACCCTGCTCGTGATCCAGCCCCTCAACACCGACCGGTCCCCGTCGGGAAGGCCGCTGGTGGCGGTGGACTCCGTGGGGGCGGGAGCGGGGGAAGACGTCTTCTACGTGCGCGGCCGCGAGGCCGCCCTGCCCTTCCTGCCCAGGGAGGTGCCCACGGATGCCGCCATCGTGGCCATCGTGGACCACTGGCACCGCGGGTAGCGGATGCTGATCGGCAGGGTGGTGGGCAACGTGGTGGCCACGCAGAAGAACGCGAAGCTCGAGGGGGCCAAGCTCCTGCTCGTCCAGCCCCTCGACCTGGACGGCAACGAGCGCGGCGGCGTGGTGGTGGCGGTGGACGGCGTGGACGCCGGCCTCGGCGACCGCGTCCTCCTCACCATGGACGGCAAGTCGGCCATGCAGGTGCTGAACCGCGGCCTGGCCGCGGTGGACGCCGCCGTCCTGGGCGTGGTGGACGCCGTGGAGCGGGCGTAGGATCGGGACGTGGACGAGAGCCGGATCCAGAAGCTGCGCGACGAGGTCCTCTCCCAGGTGGCGGGGACGCCGCGCGCCCCCGGCGACCTGGAGACGCGCGTGGCCGCCCTGGAGGCGGCGGTGGCGGGCCTGCAGCAGCGGTCGGCCCCCGCGGGGACCCCGGTCCTTCACCTCCACACCCACCCCGCCCTCCAGGTGCTGGGTCCCGGGAGCGGAGGCGAGCGCTGCCTCATGGAGCCGGACAAGCCGTGCGTGCAGAGCCACGCCTGCCGGACGTTCGGACACTAGACGCCCGGCCGCCTCCCTAGAATCGTGCCCATGCCGCGCGCCGTCCTCCACGTGGACATGGACGCCTTCTACGCCGCCATCGAGCAGCGGGACCGCCCGGAGCTGCGCGGCAAGCCGGTCATCGTGGGGGCCGACCCGCGGGGGGGCAGGGGCCGCGGCGTGGTGGCCACCGCCTCCTACGAGGCGCGCCGGTTCGGCGTGGCCAGCGCCATGCCCATCTCGGAGGCCTGGCGCCGCTGCCCCCGGGGCGTCTACGTGCGCCCGGACATGGAGAAGTACGCGGCCGTCTCCACGCAGGTGATGGCCATCCTCCGTCGCTTCACCGACCAGGTGGAGCCGCTGTCCATCGACGAGGCGTTCCTCGACGTCACCCACAGCCGGCGGGCCCTGGGCGACGGGGAGACCATCGCCCGCGCCCTGAAGGACGCCGTGCGCGACGAGACGGGCGGCCTGACCGCATCCGTGGGCCTGGCCACCTCGAAGCTGGTGGCGAAGATCGCGTCCGAGATGCGCAAGCCCGACGGGCTGGTGGTGGTGGAGCCGGGCACGGAGGCCGCCTTCCTGGCCCCCCTTCCCATCCGCCGGCTGTGGGGAGTCGGGCCCAAGACGGAAGAGACCCTGATGAAGCTGGGAGTGACGACCATCGGGGCCCTGGCCGCGCTGGACCTTGCGCGCCTGGAGCGCCGGCTGGGCACGCACGGGCACGACCTCGTCACCCTGGCCCAGGGCCTCGACGAACGGCCCGTGCTCGGCGACTCCGCGGACGCCAAGAGCATCGGCCACGAGCACACCTTCGATACCGACACCGCCGACCGCGAGCGCCTGCGGCAGACGCTGCTGGAGCTGTGCGACGGGGTGGCGCGCCGCCTGCGCGGCCACGGCGTGCGCGGGCGCACCGTGACCCTGAAGTACCGCGACGAGGACTTCCGCACCATCACCCGCGCCCTCACCCTGGACGAGCCGACCGATGCCGGTGACGTGCTCTTCTCCGCGGCCTCCGCCCTCTTCGCCCGCGCGCACGGGGAGCGGCGCGTGCGCCTGCTGGGAGTGTCCGCCTCGAACTTCGGCGCGCCGCAGCTCGACCTGTTCCCCCCGGCGCCGGGCGCGGCCGACCGCGTGCGCGACGTGGTGGCCAGGCGCTTCGGCGAGGACGCCCTGCGCCGCGCCAGCCTGCTGCCGCGACCGGGCGGACCGCCGCCCGCGGTCGGGGACGGCAAGGGCAGCCGCCGCCTGCGGCGCTAGGTCGAGACCCGGTCCCTCAGCGGACGAGGTTGGCCAGGAGCCGGTAGGCGCCGGGCACGCCGGCGGGGAGCTGGCGGAAGAGGCCGAAGCCGACGTAGGTCCAGGTTCCGCGCCCCACGGTGGCCTCCACCAGCGCGCCCTCGTGCTCGTCGGCGTTCAGGGGAAAGGGATCGCGCATCGAGAGCAGGTTGCGGTAGCGCGCGTCGCGCGCGTCCAGGAACTGCAGTCCCCGCTCCTGCACCCAGCCCTCCCAGTCCGCCCCGTCCAGGACGTTGGGCGTGGTCAGCAAGGGGTGCGCGGGCAGGAGGGACTTCACCGGGGCCGTCTCGTCGGTGACACGGCGTCCCGAGACCGCGGCCGGGTACGGCGCGAAGGGGCTGTCGGGGAGAGGGTCGGGCAGGCGGAGGGGCGGCCGCCCGGCGAAGTTGAAGTCCACGCGGTTGTACTGGACGACGAGGTTTCCCCCCCGCTCGACGTAGGCCATGAGCCGCCCCTGGTTCGCACGGACGTCCGCGCGCTCGTAGGCGCGCACGCCGAGCACGATGGTGGTGAAGCGGCGCAGGTCGCCGAAGGCCAGGGCGTCGGCGTCCAGGAGGGTCACGGGCACGCCGAGCTGGGCGAGCGCCGCGGGGACGTCGTCGCCGGTGCCCATCACGTACCCCGCCGACACGCGTGGGCGCACGGCCACGGGGAGGACGAGCAGGCGCGCCGAGGCCGGGCGGTACAACCGGCGCTCCTGCACGTGGGGGTAGGCCACGACCTGGGCGCCTTCGCCGTGGGAGCGGCCCTCCAGCTCGGCCAGGGCGCCGACGGCCAGGGCCCCCGGCGGCGGCCGCGCCGGTCCCCTCAGGGAGAAGCGCGTGGCCAGCGTCTCGCCCTCGCGCCGGAAGGAGAGCGGCGCGTCGGGGGGCTCCGCGCGCCAGCCGGCGGGGGACACGACGCGCACCCGGGCCGCCGCCGGGCCCGGGCGGTTGTTCACCACGGTGACGGTGAGAGTGAGCGGCGCTCTTCCCGCGGCAACCAGCACGGCGGGGGTCATCCGCACGTCGAGCGCGGGCACCACGTTGAGCTCCGCCTGGGCCTCGCCTCCGGCCGCGCCCTGCCCGCGCCAGAGCACGGGCCGCGACAGGAGGGCGGAGGTCTCCCCCGACCGGAAGGAAACGACCATGCGCGCCACGGGCGGGCAGAAGGGCAGGCTCCGGCAGGCGGGGACGTCGAGGACGTTGCGGTCACGAGCGGGGTCCTTGTGCCAGTAGGGCTGCGTGGGCCGCGCCTGGGGAGCCACGGTGAGGGCGAACCGCGCGCTCGCCGTCTGTCCCGGGGCCAGCGGCGCCTCCGCTCCTTCGAGCCTCTCCACCGCCCAGCCGGACGCCGCCTCCAGGCGCCACTCCTCCACGGCCAGCGGCGCCGTGCCCTGGTTCCACAGGCGCGTACCGACCACCACGCGCTGGCCGGGGACCACGAGCGGGTCCTCGGTCACCGCCTCGCCGTCGAAACCGTGGGCGAGGGCCAAGGCGGCCATGGCGTCGCCCTCCTCGTCGTCCAGGCGCTCGAGGATGTCCGCGGGGGCGCCGCGGGCGCGCAGGTCGGCCCGGGCCTGGCGGACGCGCGCGAGGTAGGCGGCCACCGGCCCCGCCGACTTCCCGGGCGCCTGCGCATCGAAGGACGCGCGCGCCGCGTCCGCCTCCCCCTGGAGCCCGCGCAGGGGCTCCCCCAGCTCGACCGACGAGGGCGCCTCCGCGCCCGCGAAGCGGGCGAGCCCGGCCAGCGAGGCGTCGATGCCTTGAAGGATGTCCGCCTCCGGCCAGCGCACCACGGGCTCGCTGTCCACCAGGGAGTAGGTGCCGGACGCAGGGCCCGGCCGCACGAAGAGATGCCGCACGCGCTGCGAGCGGTGCGCGGTGCGGGCGCGACTGCCCAGCTCCTGGGGGGACATGCCGAGCAGGGGATCGTAGTCGCCGGTCGGCTCCGCCACCGCCGCCCCCGCTCCCGTGAAGGACGAGCCGCCCACGCCGCCCTGGTACACCTTGCGCGCCTGCCAGGGACGGAGGCCGTCGCGGATCTGCTCCGGGAAGCGCGCGGGGTCGGCGGCGGCGCGGAAGGCCAGGACGGCGAGGCGCGCCGCGGCCTGGTGGTGCAGCCCGCCCGCCTGCGCGTCCAGGCCCAGGGTCAGGATGACGTCGGGGCGGAAGGCGCGCACCGCGCCCACCACGTCGCCGAGGGTCTCCTCCTTGCCCCAGCGCGCGAAGCTCTCCTCCACGCTGTACGAGTAGCCGAACTCGTAGGCGTTCCCGAAGAGCTGCTCCACCCCGTCGTGGCGGTGGACGGCCAGCAGCTCCTCCGTGCGCAGCACGCCCAGCGCGTCGAAGAGCTCGGGCCCGACCTCGTTCTGGCCCCCCTCGCCGCGCGTGAGGGTGAAGAGGGCGGTGCGCAGGCCGCGCCCGCGCGCGAGGCGCACGAGCACCCCGTTGTGCTCGTCGTCGGGGTGCGCGGTGACGTAGAGGACACGGGCGGTGGTGCCGAGCCGGCGCAGGGCCAGACCCAGGCCCACCGCCCCGCGGTCGAGGTGCGTCGGCTCGAGCTGCGCCGGCGCCGCGCCAGGCCAGATCAGCCCGGCCACGACCGCGCCGAGCGCGGCCCGTTTCAGGCCGAGGCCGCCTTCCCCGCCCCTTCCTTCGCCGCCGGCGCCGCGCCGCCACCGCCGGCCGCGGCGGCCACCACCTGTTCGATGCGTTCCTTGGCCTGCTGCTTCAGCCGCTCGATGGTGGCCGTGGCCTTCTTGGTGTCCTCGTCGAGCTTCTTCTCGATGGCGGTCTTCTTGTCTCCCGCCTGGCTCTTGACCTTCTCCATGTCCTCGGTGAGCTTCTTGATGTCGGCCTGGAGGCGGGCCTCGAGCTCGGCGATCTTCTTCTCGCCCTCGACCTTGGTCTTGGCCATGTCGTCTTCCGCCTTCTTCAGGTCGGCGGCGAGCTTGGTCTCGATCTGCGCCTTGCGCTCTTCCGCGCGCTGCTGGGCCCGGACCTTGGCGCGTTCTCCAGCTTCTCCTTCGTCTCGGTCGGCCATACTCGTCTCCTCGTTCCTTCGGTGAGCGCGCAGACTACAACGGCACTCGGGGAAGGGTCAACGCGCGTGGTAGCCTCGCGCATGCCGACTCCGGGCACGCCCTCTCCGGCCGCCGCCGCCCTCGCGCAGCAGGTGGCACGCGACGGCGGGCAGGCCCTGGCCGTCTACCGCGAGCCGGTGGGCGGCCACTGGCAGGTCTTCGCCCTGCTCCCCATCGAGCAGGTGGCGCCGACGCCCTACCAGCGCGACCTCTCCCCTACGCACGCCAAGCGCCTGCAGGACGTGGTGAAGCGCCTGGACCGGTTCGTGGACCCCATCGTGGCCGTCTCCCCCGCCCCCCGCACCTACTGGACGCCGAACGGGCACCACCGCCTGAGGGCGCTGCAGCGGCTCAAGGCGGAGTGGGTGCCGGCCATCGTCATCCCCGAGACGGAAGTGGCCTTCCAGATCCTCGCCCTCAACACGGAGAAGGCGCACAACCTCAAGGAGAAGTCGCTGGAGGTCATCCGCATGTACCGCGCCCTGGCCGAGCAGGAGCCGAAGGGCAGCGAGGAGGACTACGCCTTCCAGTTCGAGGCCCCCCACTACATCACCCTCGGCGTCATCTACGAGGAGAACCGGCGCTTCGCGGGCGGCGCCTTCGCCCCCCTGCTCAAGCGCGTGGACGCGTTCCTCAAGGGCCGCTTCCGGGACACCCTGCCCGAGCGCGAGGAGCGCGCGGGCAAGGTGAAGGCGGCGGACGAGGCGCTGGCCGACGTGGTGGCCCGCCTCAAGAAGCGCGGCATCCGCCACCCCTTCGTGAAGAACTACGTGCTCGCGCGCACCACGCCCCTGACCCGCCAGCGCAAGACCCTCCCCCCCTTCCACCAGGCCCTGGATCGCCTGCGCGCCAACATCGAGTCCTTCGACGTGTCCGCCGTGCGCTACGACGACGTTCAGCGCTCGGCGGTGGCCGCCATCCCCGCCGCGGAGTAGCCGGCGGCGGGCTCGTAGAGCCGCAGCTCGGCCATGGTCCACGGCAGCTCGAAGTCGTCGCCACGGGTGTCGAGGCGCAGGCCGCGGACCAGCGTGGGCGCGAGGTCGATGTCGAGGCGGGCCGCGCGCGGGCGGTGCAGCAGCCAGGCGCACAGGCCGTCGTAGGCCGCCTCGCGGTCGTAGGGCAGCGGCGTCCACGTCCCCTCCGCGGTGAGGCCGCTCAGGGTCAAGCCCGTCGGCCACTGGAACGGCGGGTGGACGGCGACGCTGACCCGGGCCAGGCGCACGGGGGCGGGCAGGACCACGCGGAAGTAGTTGTCCTCGCGCGTCGACCGCACCGTGCTCCACTCCGTCCCCGGATCGCCGTCGAGGGCGCGGGCGGCTCCCGGCCGGGACGCGCGCACGCGCCAGCCCGCCCGCGCCACCTCGCTCAGCCCGGGATGCCCGTCGGCGGGCGGCGCGAAGGGAGCGGCGCGCGGCCCCTGGTGGCGCAGCACGGCGTAGCCGTCCTCGAAGCGTCGCGCGATCTCCCACGGCGAGCCCTCGAGGGGGGGAAGCGGCGCGCCGGGCGCGACCACGACGGCGTCCACGCCGAAGCGGTCGAGGAAGCGCAGGGCATGCGGCGCCGGGTACTGGAGGATCTGCCAGCGGGCGTAGTGCGTCGCGGGCGGGCTGTAGCCGGTGAAGCCCTGCACCGTCCGCTTCCAGTGGTGCGTGGAGAGGTACATGGGGATGGCCTCCGCCCGCTCCATCCGGTAGTTCGCGCCCGGGACCTGCGCCACCACCCGCACGCCGTCCGCGGAGCGCAGCCAGGGGTAGACCGCGGGCACCAGCGCGCCCACCGGCAGGGGGACGAGGGGCAGGGGCGTGGACAGGTGCTCCAGGAACAACAGGGCGGTGAGCGCGGCCACGCCCGCGCGCCCCACCCACGCCCGGAGGAGGACGAGGGCGCCCGCCACCAGGGGGGCCAGGCCCAGCACCGCGAAGAGCGCGAAGCGCTCCGGGTAGCGGACGTTGCGGAAGCCCGGCACCCACGCGCGCAGGGCGGCGTAGGGCCCCGGTGCGAGGTCGTGGCCGCCTATCACCACGCGCGTGCCCAGGCTCAGCAGCACGCCGCCCAGCACGAGCATCGCGAGCAACGGGCGCGCGGCGGCCAGGGCGGGGGGCAGGCGGCGGCGCGGCGCCAGCAGGGCGCACAGGCCCAGCGCCATGCCGGCGAACCCCAGGAAGTGGGCGGCGTTCTCGTTGGGGCGCCCGATGCCGAGCAGGCCGGCCAGGGCGTTGCCGGGGAGCACGTCGAGGTAGCGGTCGAGGGCGACGGGCGGCGGCGCCGGCCGCGCGAAGCCCAGCGTGCGCGCCGTGGCTACGTAGGGCACGAGGAGCGAGGCCCCCGCCACCGCCGTGACGGCGAGCGCGGCCAGGAGGGGGCGGAGGGCACGGAGGGGCAGACGGTGCCGCCACTGGAGGAAGGCGGCGGCGGGTACCACGAGGAGCGGCAGGTACAGCGCCCAGTACATCCCGCTCCACGCCTGCAGGAGGGCGAACCCGGCGGCCGCGCCCGCGCGGGGCCACGACGGCGCGCGGAAGTACCGGAGCAGGGCGTGGAGGAGGAACGGGAACCACTGGTTGGAGACGATCTGGATCCGGATCAGCTCGTTGATGTTCCAGGTGTGGAAGGCGTAGAGGACGCCCGCCCCCACCGAGGCCAGGGGATCGGCGGTGAGGGCGCGCGCGAGGAGGAACGCGCCCAGCCCGGCCAGGGCCAGGCTCAGGATCTCCACGACGTTGTGGGCAAGGACGTCGTTCCCGGTGAGGGACGCCACGGGCAGGCCCAGGAGGGTGGGGACCAGGAGGTGCTCGGAGAAGGCCAGGCTGTGGCGATAGGGGTGGAAGGCGTTGGCGTCGAAGAGGTGGAGGGGATCGCGCGGGAGCTGGTGGCGCACCCAGGCCATGGCCCAGACGTTCAAGGGCGGCGTGCCGAGACCGTAGACGTGGTCCGCGGCGCGCGCCCCCAGCGGCCAGGTCGCGGCCACGGCCAGGGCCAGGTAGAGGAGCAGGGCGAGCAGGGCCGCGCGCGCGCCGGACATGGGCCGCTGATTATGGACGCCGATGCCGTCGCGCACATCGCGTAACATCCGCCCGCGTGCCGCCGCCCGCCGCCGCGCCCCCCCGGTTCTCCACCCGGCGCTCGCTCCTCTTCTCCGCCGTCATCGTGGCCGGCTTCTTCGTCCTGGCGGAGGGCGTGCTGCGAGTGGTGGGCGTGCAGGCCCCCGAGAAGCCCCGCATCCTCCTGCGCCGCATCGACGTGGACATCACGTTCCCGTTCATGCGGCCCGATCCCGACCTGTTCTGGTCACCGCGCCCGGGGTTCCGCGGAGACTTCCTGGGCCGTCCCGTCACCATCAACGAGCTGGGGCTGCGCGGAGGGCCCGTGCGCGTGCCGCGGCCGCCCGGCCGGCGGCGGGTGGCCTGCTTCGGCGACTCCATCACCTTCGGCTACGGCGTGGGGGACGACGAGACCTACGCCGCCGTCCTCGGCCGGGCGCTGGAGGGCCGGGGCGTGGAGGCGCTCAACGCGGGCGTGACCGGCTACACCAGCCACCAGTCGCTCCGCCTCCTGCGGCGCCTGCTCCCCCAGGCCGGCGTGGACGTGGCCACCATCTGCATCGGCTGGAACGACACCACGCCGCGTCCGGTCACGGACGCGGAATACGACCGGCGCCTGCGCGCCCTCCAGCCCGTGCAGACCGCCCTCGACCGCCTCTACGTCTACCGCGCCCTCAAGGGCGCCTACCTCCGGTCGCTGACCCGTCTGCCCCAGGACACGCCCAAGGTGCCGCGCGTGCCGCTGCCCGACTACGTGAGGAACCTCGAGGCCATGGTGGCGGAGTGCCGCGGGCGCGGCGTGGTCCCCGTCTTCGTCGCGCTCCCCCACCGCCGGCGGCCGGGCGAGCCCGCCTTCCGCCACCCCTACGCCGACGCGCAGCGCGAGACCGCGGCGCGGCTGGGCGTCCCCCTGCTGCGTACGGAGCGGCTGGAAGCGGGGACCGAGGTGGAGAACGAGGCCGACTTCATCGACGCCCTGCACTTGAGCGTGGGCGGCCACCGCGAGATGGCCCGGCTGCTCGCCCGCCAGCTCGTGGAGGGCGGGCTGCTCTAGGGGCGGATCACTCCTTCACGTCGAGGCGGACCACCAGGCGCAGGTTGATGCGCAGCTCGCGCACCCCGCGCGGGACGGACAGGCGGACGGGGACCTCCACCGTGGTCTCCTCCTCGCCGCCCGCGGGCACGTCGAGAGAGGCCTCCACCACCGCCGCGGCCAGCGCGCGCGACGGCGGCAGCGTGGAGGGAGCTGCCGAAGCCTCGTCCGCTTCCTCCTCCAGCTCGTAGGCCGCGGGCGTCACGGAGCGCAGCGGCGCGGGAGGGGCGCTCCTCACCGCGGAAACCGAGGGAAGGGGGGGCTCGGGGGCGTCGCCGTCGAAGTCGAGGTTGAAGCTGGTGTCGTCGGCGAGGGCGGGCGGCTCCGCCACCCGCGTGAAGGGCCCCGCCGCGGCGCGGCCGGGGCCCACTGCGTCGAGGGTCAGCTCCTCGATGTCCTCCTCCTCGTCGTCGATGGCCTCGAAGACCTCGGGCTCGTAGGTGGGCGTGCGGATCCGGCGCCGGATCTCCTCCGCCTCGCGCGGGGGGCTGGCCACGGTGTCCCGCGCGCCCGGCCGCGGTCGGGCGGACGCGGCCGCCGGCGCGACGTCGTCGTCCAGGGACAGCTCCTCCTCCACCACCGCCTCGGGGTGGGGGTGGATCTCGAGCCCGTCCAGGAGGTCGTCCGCCTCCGCGGGGGCGGGCGGGGGCGGAAGCGGCGGCGGCGGGGCCGGGGCGCGGGCCGGCGCCGCGGCGGGGGCGGGCGGCGCGGCGGCCGCGGGGGGGGTCGGGATGGGCGCCGTGCCGCCCGAGCCCGAGCCCGAGCCCCGGGAGGACATGGCCGCCGCCTCCCCGGGCGTGCCGTACTTCCCGGCCAGGGCCCGGAAGACCAGGGCGGTGGCGGTCTTGAGCGACTCCTCCACGCCCATGCCCTTGATCGCCACCGCTTCGTGGAACGGCATGCCGCGGGGGTTGAGCCGCTCGTTCAGGATCTCGAGGGGCAGGGCGTTGGGCAGATCGCGCTTGTTGTACTGGAAGACGACCGGGATCTCGTCCGGCTTGATCTCGTTCGCCTCCAGGTTCTGGCGCATGTTCTCCCAGCTCTCGACGTTGGCCTCCAGCATGGGCTCCTGGCTGTCGGCCACGAAGACCACGCAGTCGGCACCCTTGAGCACCATGCGCCGGGTGGCGTTGTAGAAGACCTGGCCCGGCACCGTGTAGAGCTGGACCCGCGTCTTCATGCCCCGGATGGTGCCCAGCTCGATGGGGAGGAAGTCGAAGAACAGGGTGCGGTCCGTCTCCGTGGCCAGGGAGAGCATCTTGCCCTTGTTCTTGATGGGCAGCTTCTCGTGGACCCACTGCAGGTTGGTGGTCTTCCCGCACAGGCCCGGCCCGTAGTAGACGATCTTGGCCGTCAGCTCCTTGGTCGAGTAGTTGAAGAGGACCATCGCGCCCGCGCGATTCTAGCAGGCCGGGAAGGCTAAGATCGGGGAGTCACGAAGGAGACAAACCCGATGATCGCCACTGCCCTCGCCCTCGCCGCCGTCCTGCAGAGCCCGGCCCCCGCGCCCGCGGCCTCCCCGGCCGGCCCCCAGGTGGCGCTGGAGACCAGCCTCGGCCGCATCGTCCTCAGCCTCGAGGCCCAGAAGGCGCCGGTCTCGGTGAAGAACTTCCTGAGCTACGTGCGCAAGGGGCACTACGACGGGACCATCTTCCACCGCGTCATCCCCAACTTCATGGTCCAGGGCGGCGGTTTCGACCCCAACATGAAGCAGCGGCCGACCGCGGCCGCCATCGTCAACGAAGCCAAGAACGGGTTGCGCAACAACCGGGGCACGGTGGCCATGGCGCGCACGGCGGACCCCAACAGCGCCACCGCGCAGTTCTTCATCAACGTCAAGGACAACCACCGGCTCGACTACGGGATCGGCGGGGCGGGGTACGCGGTGTTCGCCTCGGTGGCGGAGGGGATGGACGTGGTGGATCGCATCGTGGCCGTGGACACCACCAGCCGGCCTCCCCACGACGACGTGCCCGTGACCCCGGTGCTCATCAAGTCGGCCCGGGTGGTGGGGGAGAAGGCGCCCGCCCGGCCCGCGCCCGCCGCGAAGCCCTAGGGCGTCCGGGGGTCGGCGCTAGGCGTCGGCCTCCTCCAACACCTCGAGCGGGCCGTAGTAGAGGACCAGGCACACGCAGTCCTCTCCGGGCAGGGCCTCCTCCGCGTGCACGGAGCCGGCCCGGCTGCGGCAGATCTGGCCCGGCCCGTAGGTGCCGCGGTCGTCACGGAGCCCGCCCTTCAGGAGCAGGATGACCTCGTCACCGTGGTGGCGGTGCCGGGGGGTGCGGGCGCCGGGCTCCGCCCAGACCAGGCAGGCGCGGAGGCCGCGTGCCGGCTCCTCCCGCAGGACGTGCAGGCGCACCCCCGGGACCACCTCTTCCCAGGCATAGGCCCCGACCTCCACGGGCACCGTCGGGGCCAGGCGGAGGTCGAGGGCCTGCTGCCGGATGGCGGGATGGAGCGCGGGCGTGGGCCCGGCCTGGGCCAGGGCCAGCAACGCATCGTGGTGGGCGTCCACCTCGTCGGCGCAGGATGCGCATCCCGCCTCCAGGTGCGCCTCGAAGGCCGCGCGCTCGCCCGGGTCGAGAGCACCCAGCGCGTAGGCGGCCGCGCTCTCCCGGTAGGCGTCCTCGCTCAAAGCTCGCCGAGCTTCTTGATCAGCCCCTCGGCCTTGGCCGGGTCCAGCTTGAGCACGGCCTCGTCGTCCATGCGTCGAGCGTACACCGCGCCGTCCCTGCGGCCGAGCGCGAACCAGACGGGCGGCTTCTGCTCCGTGTCGTGGCGCAGGGTGACCTTGACCGCGGGCGCCTCCAGCCCGTAGGCGGCGGGGGCCTGCGGCCGGTCCACGAACTCCAGCGCCTCCACCCCGCCCACCTCGAAGAGCAGGTCCTGCACCGCGCTCGTCGCCACGTCCTTGGCGTCGGGGGCGGTGCGCTTCCACGTGTAGCTGTCCACGCCGTCCTTGTCCTTGACGGACGAGCGCTGGTACGCCCGTTTGCCCGCCGGCGTCTCCACCTCGATGGCCTGGACCTCGTAGGTGGCCACGTCCAGCAGCCGCTTGGCGCGGTACTCCGCCATGCCCTTGGCCAGGTCGTCGGCGAGGGCGGGCGGGATGAGGACCACGAGGGGCACCCCCGCCACGCGTGCGTAGCGCTTCTTGTCGGCATCGGCGGCCCCGATCTCGAGGGTGCGCGTGACGCCGTCGGCGAGGGTGACCGTGACCGTGCGCGCGGGGGGATCGAGGCCCCAGGCCTTCAGGTCCCCGGCCGCGGGCGTCTCCGAGACCACCTTCTCCATGCGCAGTCCTTCCAGGGTGCCCAGGAGGCCGTCCACCGTCCAGCGGCCGGCGCGCGTGGACACGGGGGCGGCGAAGGCCCACTCCCCCCGCGCGTCGCGCACGAGGGTGAAGGGTCCGGGGTCCCCGGTGGCGGCCAGGCGCGTGACCGCGTCGCGCTTCACGTGCAGGACGTCGCGGTCGCGCAGGTCGAACGGCTGCTTGTCGAAGCTGCCCTCCAGGTAGCCGGCCACCGTGAAGACCCGCGGCCGGTCGGGGATGCGCGCGTAGAGGGCGCCCTCGTCGGGGGTCTTGCCGCCCAGGTGGAGCCGGGCGGGCCCGGCGTCCTCCAGGGTGACCGTCACCGCCACCCGGGGCGGCTCCAGTCCGAACTGCGCGACGTCGGTGGCGCTCTCCGTCACCACCTCCTCCGCGTCGAGCGACTCCAGGCTGCCCAGGATGGCGTCCACCGCGCTGGCGTCCGCGGGCACGTCCTGGGGCGCCGTCATCCGCCACGCGTCACCCTGGCGGACGAGGCGGATCTCCTCGCCTCCCGCACGGGCCAGCACGATCTCCCGGGCCTTGGCCTTGTCCAGGGTGACCGCCTTCTCCTTGGGCTTGTCGTCGGCGTCCGGCCTCTTGCGCTCGACGAACCACATGTAGGCGCCCAGCCCGATGAGCACCAGGAGCACCAGCCCCGTCTTCCAGAACTGCTTCATGATCTCGGGCGTCCTCGCTCCCGCCGCGCCCCCGCGGGCGCTAGCGGCGCTTCCACCAGCTCCACGCGCCGAGGGCCACGAAGAGGCCGGGCAGCAGCACCAGAGCGAGCAGGGCCACGTTCTGCTGCTGCCCGCGCGTGAGGAACAGGCGCTGGTCCTCCGGCTCGCGGGGCCGGATGGAGATGAGGTCGGCGTCCTCGGCCAGCCACGCCACCGTGTTCAAGAAGAAGTCCTGGTTCCCCTGGAAGCCGAGCAGGGCGTTGCTGGCGAAGTCGCTGTCGCCGAAGGCGGCCACGCGCCCCTCGCGCCGCGGCGCCGCCTCCTCCGCGGGCGACGGCGACGGGGCGGGGGACGGACCGGGGGCGGCGGAGGGGGCGGCCACGGTGGCCACCGCGCCCAGCGCGATCGGCCCCTGGCGGTCCTTCCCCTCGTCCATCTTCGCGTCCTTGAGGGTCAGGTCGGTCTCCGCCCACGAGGCCTCCGACGTCTCCAGGAGCGCCTGCGGGGTCACGCCCTCCAGCGTGCCCGTGCCCACCTGCAGGCTGCGCGTCACGTGGAACGCCGTCATCACCCGGAAATCCTTGGTGATCTCGTGGTACGGGTACTGGGCCACCACCGGCGTGAAGGGCCCGGTGCCGAAGAGCTGTCCCATGGGCGAGACGTCCACCACCACGTCCCTGCCCGCCTCCAGGTTCCACTCCTTGAGGAGGCCGACCACGCCGTCCACGTCGCCCTGGACGGGCGGCTCCAGCATGACCATGACCTTGCCCGCGCCCTTGACGTAGCGGCGCAGCGCCTCGAGGGAGGCGGGAAGGAGGTCCTTCTCCGGTCCCGGCACCACCACCACCGTGCAGTCCGCGGGCACGTCCGCCTCCCGCGCCAGCAGGACCTTCTTCGTCTCGTACTGGTTCTTGGCCAGCACCGCCTTGGCCGACGAGTAGCCGCGGTCGGAGCCGTCCTCGATGTCGCGCTCCCCCTGGCCGTACACGAAGCAGACGGTCTTGCGTCCCTCGCGCGTCACCTTCAGGAAGGCGTTGGTCAGGTCCTGCTCGGTGTCGTTGGTGACGCGCTCGCGCCGGTCGCCCTTTTCCACCACGATGATGGGCCAGGGGCCGCGCACGTCGTAGGCCTGCGCCCGCGCCGGGTTCTGCACGGGGTCCACGTACTCGACCTTGACGCGGGGCGAGGCCGTCTCGTACTGGGAGAGCCGGTCGCGGCCGGCCCCCATCTCGAGCGAGCGCTGGAAGTAGACGATGCGCACGTCCTCCTTCAGGGAAGCGAGCACCTTGCGGCTCTGGTCGGAGAGCGAGTAGCGCTGGCCCTTGGTGAGGTCCCAGCGCACGCTGCGCCGGGCGGCCAGGTGGTTGAGGAGGCCCAGCACGCCGAGCACCCCCAGGATGAGGACGGTCATGTTGCCGCCGTACTTCATCTGGCGGCGGCCCAGCCGGGCCACGATGCGGTCCCAGCGCAGGAGGACCTGGAGCACCACCAGGAAGAGGCCCGCGCCCAGGTAGTACTCGAAGCGGCCGGGCAGCACCTTGCCGTACTGCTGCCAGGCGCGCGCCCCCACGATGACCAGGAAGCCGAGGACGGCCAGGAAGTCGACGAGCCGGTCGAGGACCCTCATGCCCGCCACCGCTGGCTCTGCACCGACTGCTGGGCCAGGAAGAGGCCGAACCCGATGAAGCTCAGGTAGAACACCACGTCCTTCAGGTCGATCACCCCCTTGCCCAGCTCCTCCATGTGGGTGGTCACGCCGAGGTAGGCCACCGCCTTCATGAAGGTGGAGGCGCCGGGATCGTCGGCCCAGCCCAGCGTCCAGATGCCGAGGAACAGGCAGAAGGAGAGGATGGCGGCGATGATCTGGTTCCGGGTCAGGGTGGAGACGAAGAGGCCCAGGGCGATGAAGCAGCTCCCGAGGAGGAAGAGGCCGAACGCCCCCGTGAGCACCGGCTTCCACTCCGGGTCCACGCTCGCGTAGTACCAGAGGGGGACGAGGTTCAGGGCGCCGGAGACGATCATCAGCGCGTAGAGCCCGGCCGCGGCCAGGAACTTGCCGAGCACGACCTGCAGGTCGGTGATGGGCGAGGTGGCGAGCAGCTCGATGGTGCCCTGGCGCTTCTCCTCCGCGAAGAGGCGCATGGTCAGCATGGGGGCGATGAAGAGGGCCACCACGGCCATGTTGTGCATCACGGGGCGGATCAGCCACTCGTTCAGCGACATCTTCGGCCCCCCCCCGAACTCCATCTGCTGGGCCATGGCCATGGACTGGCGCAGGAAGACGCTGAAGGCGAAGTAGTAGAAGAGACCGAAGAGCATGGCCCACACGAAGAGGGCCACGTAGGCGATGGGGCTGCCGAAGTAGTGGTGCCCCTCCTTGCGCACGATGGCCCACACGTTGTTCAGGGCGGTCATGCCGTCACCTCCGCCGTGGGCCCGGGCGCCGCCGGCGCCTCCGCCGCCTCCGTGGTGGTGAGGGAGAGGAAGACCTCTTCCAGGCTCACCGTGCTCTGGGCCAGGGCGAGCAGGTCGAACCCCCCCTCGACCACCGCCCGCGCCAGCGGCGCGCGGACGTCCTCCCCGGCCACGGGGTCCACCTCCAGGGCGGCCACCCCCGCCGCGGGCGCCGGCCGCGACCGCACCGCGGCCACCCCGGGGACGCCGCGCACGCGCGCCACCAGGGCCGCTTCCTCCCCGCGCGCCTCCACGCGCAGCGACGCCGCGCCGTGCAGCCGGCGGGCCAGGGCGTCGGTGGTGTCTTCCGCCACCACCTTGCCCTTGTTGATGATCACCACGCGGGAGCAGGTCATGGAGACCTCGGGCAGGATGTGCGTGGAGAGGACGATGGTGTGCTCGCCGCCCAGGCCCCGGATGAGCTCGCGCGTCTCGATGATCTGCTTGGGGTCCAGGCCGGCCGTGGGCTCGTCGAGGATGAGCACCTCGGGGTTGGCCAGGATGGCCTGGGCCAGGCCCACCCGCTGCCGGTAGCCCTTGGAGAGCCGGCCGATGAGCTTGGCACGCACGTCCGACGTGCGCGTCTTCTCCATGGCCTCCTCGATGCGCGCCTTGCGCGCGCCCGCGGCCACGCCCTTGATGCGCGCGCAGAAGTCGAGGAAGCCCACCACGTCCATGTCGGGGTAGAGGGGCGGCGTCTCGGGGATGTAGCCCACGCGGCGCTTCACCTCCAGGGGTTGTGCGAACACGTCGTAGCCGGCCACCCGCGCCGTGCCCTCGGTGGGGGGGAGGTAGCAGGTCAGGATGCGCATGGTGGTGGTCTTGCCCGCGCCGTTCGGCCCGAGGAAGCCCAGGATCTCGCCCTTGTTCACGGTGAAGGAGACCCCGTCCACGGCGGTGTGGCGGCCGTAACGCTTGGTGAGGCTGGTGACCTCGATCATTCGGATGGACTCCGTTGGTTTGTGCGGCTCGCGGCCGCAGCGGATACGCAAGGCGGCCGGCCCGGGGAGGCCATCATAGCGACGCCGTTTTCGAGATGTCAACGTGGCGGCCCGCCTTCCGTACAATCAGGATGAAGGCATCGACACGTGACCGCCCCCGCGCGCCTCCTGGTGACCCTGTGCGCCGCCCTCCTCCCGGGCTGCCGCTCCTACGACCCGCAGCAGGAGCTGGAGGTGAGCGGCGTGGAGACCTACTGGGCCCTGGACCGGCCTTCCGGGACCACCCAGTACCTGGCCCCCGTGGTGCGGCTCCACGTGCGCAACAAGGGGCCGCACGTGCTCCGCTCGGTGCAGGCCACCGCGACCTTCCGCCGCCAGGGCGAGACCGCCACCTGGGGCTCGGACTGGAAGCCGCTCACCGCCTCCGACCGTCCCCTGGGACCCGGTCCCGAGGTCCTGGTGGTGCTGAAGTCGGACGCGCGCTACTACTCCGGCGGGGCCGTGGAAGGCATGTTCGCCCACCCCCAGTGGAAGGACGCCAACGTCGAGGTCTTCCTGCGCATCGGGCCGTCCTCCTGGAGCAAGTTCGTCTCCACGGGCATCGAGCGGCGCCTGGGCGCGCGCGGCGTGCAGGAGGAGCAGGGCGGGGCCACGGTGGTGGCGCCCGGCGCGGGCGTGGCGCGGCCATGATCCACGAGCCGCCGGGCGTCGTCCTCGTGCACCTGAGCGGCGACGTGCCCGTCGCCCGCTCCACCCTGTCGCGCCTGCCCGCCACCCTCGGCTCCGATGCGGACGCCGACGTGGTCCTGCCCGGCACGGCGCCCCGCCATTGCCTGCTCTACCACCGCGGCCACCAGGTGGTGGCGCTGGACAGCGGCTCCGGCCGCGGGACCTTCGTGGACGGCCAGTCGGTGCACGAGGTGGTGCTGCACGAGGGCGACGTGCTCGAGTTGGGCGCGGGCGGTCCCCGCCTGCGCGTCCTGCGCGAGGACCGCCGGCGCGCGGAGTTCACCGGCGTGACCAGCCAGTTCCGCCGCCTGTCCGACACCGCCGTGTTCCGCGCGGTCACCCGCACCAGCCGCACCTTCCAGCGCACGCTGACCGTGCTCGCCGTCCTGCTGGCGGCGGTGGCCTTGTGGGCCTGGCGCGAGAACGCGCGCATGCGCGAGCAGATCGGCAGCCTGCAGCGCGACATGAAGGCGGGAGAGGTCGAGCGGCGGCTCCTGGAGGCGCGGGTGGAGGCGGAGCGGCAGAAGGCCCACGTGGCGCGCCGCGAGGTCGAGGACACCCTGCAGGCCTTCCACGCCCGCGAGGAGGAGCTCGAAGGCCGCATCGCGGAGGCGGCCACGGGCGAGGCACAGATCCTGCGCGAGGCCCTGGAGACCACGCGCACGCGCATCCACCAGCTCGAGACGGAGCGGGCGGCGGGAGAGAACATCATCCGGCAATACGGGGCCGGCGTCTGTCTCATCCAGGGCTCCTACGGCTTCCGCGACGCCGAAGGGCGGCCGCTGCGCGTCCGGCTGACGGAGTCGGGCGCGCCTGCCCGCCAGGGTGACGGCGGGGCGGCCCTGGGCACCGAGGGCAACGGGCCCGTGCACTCGGTGGACTACTACGGCACGGGGTTCCTGGTGGACGGCCGCGGGCTGATCCTGACCAACCGGCACGTGGCCGAGCCGTGGTGGAACGACCAGGCGGCGGAGGCGCTCGAGCACGCCGGGTTCACGCCGCACCGCCTGGCGCTGCGCGCCTTCTTCCCCGGGCAGCGGCAGCCCTTCGCGCTCACGATGGTGCGCCGGGCGGACAAGGTGGACCTCGCCCTGCTGCAGGGGGAAGACCTCGGGGGCCGGCGCATCCCGGTGCTGCCGCTGGCCAAGGCCCTCGCCGGCGCCGTGCCCGGCCAGCCCGTGGTCGTGGTGGGCTACCCCGCCGGCCTCGAGGCCCTGCTGGCCAAGGCGGAGACCTCGCTCGTCCGGCAGATCCTGGAGTCGCACGGCCCCGACACCGGCCGCGTGACGGAGGCGCTCAGCGTGCAGGGGCTGATCCGGCCCTCCACCACCCAGGGCCACATCGGCGACGTGACCAGCACCGACATCGTCTTCGACGCGGCCACCACCCAGGGCGGCAGCGGAGGCCCCGTGTTCAACAAGCACGGCCAGGTGATCGCCGTGGAGTACGCGGTCCTCTCCCGCTTCGGCGGCAACTCCTTCGGCATCCCGATCGCTTACGCCCTCGACCTGCTGAAGGGCGCGGGTACCGGCGACTGAGCGCGGCGGCGCAGCGGCGGCGGCGCGCACGCTCGCCCCGCGAGCCGGCGGCCGGGGCGCGACCGGCCCCCGCCCCG
The DNA here is from genome assembly GCA_036556965.1 of Vicinamibacteria bacterium. Taxonomy (GTDB): domain Bacteria; phylum Acidobacteriota; class Vicinamibacteria; order Fen-336; family Fen-336; genus DATBIO01. The sequence continues at coordinate 14,580 of DATBIO010000289.1, read as the reverse complement.
GCCCCCGCGCCCACGGCCGCCCGCGGCGACGCCGTCGTCGCGCTCGCGCTGGCCCTGGCGGCGGCGCTCTTCCGCCTGCCCGGACTCGGGGTCCCCGGCGAGGAGTACTTCGACGAGGTCTACCACGCCAAGACCGCGCTCGAGTACCTCGAGGGCCGCACGCCCACGGAGTGGGTCCACCCGCCCACCGCCAAGCTGCTGATCGCCGTCGGCGTCTGGCTCTTCGGCTACGAGCCGTGGGCCTGGCGCCTGATGCCGGCCCTGGCCGGGGTGGCCCTGGCCCCCGTCTTCTACCTCCTCGCGCGCCGCGTCCTCCCCACCCGGCGCGCGGCGCTGCTGGCCGCGCTCCTGCTCCTCTGCGACGGCGTCTACCTGGTGCAGAGCCGCATCGCCATGACCAACATCTTCGCCGTGCTCTTCCAGGTCACCGCCGCCTATTTCGTGGTGCGATCGGTGCGCGAGGAGCGCCTGCCGCCGGGGGCCATGACGGCGGCCGGCCTCTTCCTGGGCCTCGCCCTCTCCACGCGCTGGACCAGCCTGTGGGCGGCGGGCTTCCTCGGCCTCGTCCTCCTGGTCGTGCGCGGGCGGCGGCTGGCCCGCCCGCGGGAGCTGGCCCTCGCCGCCCTCGCCTTCGGCGCCCTGCCCCTGGCCGTCTACGTGCTGAGCTACGTGCCCTGGATGGCGCAGGGCAACGCCATCGGCAACCTGCCCGCCTACACGAAGGCCATCTGGCGCTACCACGCCGACCTGAGGGCCGAGCACCCGTACTTCAGCGCCTGGTACACCTGGCCCCTGCTGGCGCGGCCCACCTGGTACTTCTTCCGCCAGGTGGAGGAGACCATCCGCGGCGTGGTCGCCATCGGGAACCCCGCGCTGTGGTGGGCCTCCGTGCCCGCGACGCTGTGGGCGCTCGTCACCGGGCTGCGCCACCGCGACCCGCGGCGGGTCTTCTGCGGGGCGGGCTTCCTCTGCCTCTACCTTCCCTGGGGCATCGCCCCGCGCACGCTCAACTACAGCCACTACCTCTTCGAGGCCATCCCCTACGCCTGCCTGAGCCTCGGCCTGATCCTGGAGCGCGGCTGGGAGGGCCGGGCGGCGCCCCTGGCCAAGGGCTACGTGGGCGCCGTGGTCCTGCTCTTCTTCTTCTTCCTGCCCTTCCTGGCCGCGCTGCCCGTGCCCGCTTCCTGGTACTACTTCACGGTGTTCGACCGCGTGCGCCCGTGGACGTGGTTCCCGTCCTGGGTCTAGCCCTCCGCCGCCGGGCGCTATACTGCCGTTCCACGCCATGGCCCTGCTCACGGACGAGCTGACGGCGGAGATCCAGAAGCGGTTCGAAGGCCTGAAGCAGGACGTGCGGCTGGCCGTGTTCAGCCAGGCCCTGGCCGACCCGGAGACCGAGCAGGTCCGGCGCCTGGTCGAGGAGCTGGCCCTCCTCGACGCGCGGCTCTCCGCGGAACCGTACAACTTCGTGCTCGACACCGCGCGCGTGGAGGAGCTGAAGATCGCGCGCATCCCCGCGGTGGCCGTCCTGGGCAAGGAGAAGGACTACGGCGTGCGGTTCTACGGGATGCCGTCGGGCTACGAGTTCGGCACCCTGCTCGACGCGGTGCTGGACGTCTCGCAGGGGGACAGCGGCCTCGAGGAGGACACGCGGGCCGGCCTGCGGGACCTCCCCCGCCCCGTCCACATCCAGGTCTTCTCCACGCCGACCTGCCCCTACTGCCCGCGGGCCGTCCGCCTGGCCTACCGGTTCGCCATCGAGAGCGACCTCGTCACCGCGGACGGGGTGGAGGTGACCGGGTACCCCGAACTCGCGCAGCGCTACCGGGTGTCCTCCGTGCCCAAGACGGTGGTGGGCGAGACCGTGGAGTTCGTGGGCGCGGGACCCGAGTCGATGCTGCTCGAGCACGTCCGCCGCGCGGCGGAGTCGAGTCCCCTCACGGTCTGAGCCACGGCTTCCCCGCTGCCTCGGGAGACGGCCGGGCCCGCACAGAGGGCCCCCGCGTGGGACGGGGTGGAGCGCCGGCGTCATCCCCGCAAGAACCGCGAGATCTACATCGACGCCTTCCGCGGGCTCATGGCCCTGGTGATGACGCAGGGCCACACCCTCGACACCCTGCTCCGGCCCGCCATCGTGGCCTCCGGGCCCTACCAGCTCCAGCTCATCTTCCACGGCTCGACGGCGCCGGGCTTCCTCTTCGCCTCGGGCTTCGTGGCCGGCCTGCCGCGCGCCCCCCTCTCCCTCAAGGCCAGCTTCCGCCGCGCCCGCCGCCTGCTCTTCGTGCTCGGCGTGGGCTATGCGCTGCACCTCCCGTTCCTCTCCGTCTGGAAGACGGCCAACGAAGCCACCCACCACCAGCTCGCCGAGTTCTTCGCCTGCAACGCGCTCCAGGTGATCGCGGTGAGCCAGCTCTTCGTGCTGCTCCTGCAGTGGGTCTTCGGACGCCGCTGGATCCTGGCCGCCGCCGCCTCCGCGGTGGCCGTGCTCGCGCTGGGACCGCTGGTCTGGGAGGCGGAGCTGTCGAGCCGCGTGCCCCTTTTCCTGGGCGCCTACCTGGACCAGCGCGTGGCGCCCTCGCGCTTCCCCATCTTCCCCTTCGCCGCCTTCGTGCTCGGGGGGACGGTGGCGGGCGCGGCCCTGGGCCGGCAGGAGGAGGCGACGCGCAAGCGCCGCGCGGTGGTGGGCGGCTCGCTCCTGATCGGGCTCGGGGTGCTGGTGGCCCTCGCCCTCCGCGGGCAGGTGGACTTCTGGGGCGTGTCCCCCGGATACGCGCTCATCCGGCTGGGCGGCCTGTTGCTCCTGCTCCGCCTCGTGGAAGCGGCCGCCGACCGCAACTGGCGCGGGATGCGGGCGCTCGCCCTGCTCGGCCACGAGACGCTGCTGGTCTACGTGCTCCACCTGTACCTGCTCTACGGAGGCGTCCTCACGGGGGCCCCCCTGGCCGGGCTGGCGGGTACCCTCACCCTGGCCCAGGGCGCCATGGTGCTGATGGGCATCGTGCTCACCTGCTACCTGGCGGCCTGGCTGTGGCACCGCTTCAAGGCCCGGGCGCCCCACGAGGCCACCCTGGTCCTCGTCTTCCTGGGCACCATGCTCGTGTACGAATTCCTCACCCGGCCGTGGTAGGCCCCTCCCGCCCCTCCTAGACTGGAAGCAGAGGAGGCTCGCCATGAAGATCCGCCTTCTGTGCTGCCCGGCCGTTCTCGCGGGTCTGACCGCGGCGTGCAGCGGCTCGGCGCGGGACACCGCCGCCCCCCCCGCTTCGACCGCGGCCGCCCCGGTGGCGGATGCCGGGGGGGCCACCACCCCGCCCGCCGCCGTGCGCGAGATGGCCATCGAGGCCGTGGCCCTCGGACGCAGCCTCGCCCCCGATGGGACGGTGGCCGAGGCCGCCAGCTCCTTCAAGAGGGGCGATCCCGTGTTCGTGTCGGTCAAGACCACCCCCATCTCTCCGGGCACCGAGGTCCGCCTCGTGTTCTTCGGGCCGCGCGGGGAGCAGGTGGGGGAAGAGAAGCTCGTGGTGCCGCCCGCCGCCACCGCCGTCAACCTGCGGGCCAAGGACACGAGCGCCTGGAGCACGGGCACGCACCGCCTCGAGATCTGGCTCGGAGGGGCCAAGGCGGGCGAGGAGTCGTTCGAGATCAGCTGAGCAACGTCCGGGGGCGCGCCGACCCGGCGTTTTCCGTAGCGGAGCGTCTCCTCCGGGTCGCCGAGGCGGGATCCACTCCCGCCGAGGCGCTTGCACGATGCGCGACGCGGAGCGAGGACGCCGACCTATTTGAAGAGCTTCCGGATGCTGGTCAGCGCGGAATCGCGCGGCGAGAGGATCTCGAGCTCCTCGCGGGCCGCCCGGTGGCGCGGGTTGAGCCGGACCGCCGCCTGCATCTCGGCGATGGCCCGGGAGCGCACCTTCATCTTCCGGTAGTACAGGCCGAACTGGTAGTGGAGATCGGCGTTGTTGGGCTCGAGGCGCAGGGCCTCGTAGAACTCGCGCTCCGCCTGCTTGGCCAGGGGCGGGTGGCAGGCCATGGCGATGGCCAGCTTGACGCGGTGGGCGGCCACGTCCGGCTGCACCTTGACCAGCCGGTCGTACACCTTCACCGCGTTGGCGTAGTCGGACACCGTCATCCGGATGTGTCCTTCCATCATGAGGTGCTCGATCTGCGCGCTGCCCGTCATGCCGCCCGTGGGGAGCGTGGCCCGCGGACGGGGGGGGGCGGCGGGCTCGGGGGAGGCCGGCGGGGGCGTGTCCGCGGGGGCGGGCACGGCCGGGGCGGCGGCGGACGCGGGCGCCTGGCGCGCCAGGCGCAGCATGGAGGAGGCGCGGCCGAGGACCACGTCGATGTCCGTGCGCAGGGCGTCGTCGCCCGCCGCCTCGCGCAGGGCGTGGTAGCGCTCCATCTTCTCCTCCAGGGCGCGCACCAGGTCCTCGCGCGGCGCCGCGCGCGAGACCTTCAGCCAGGCCTCGCGATCGAGGTGGGCGGAGCGCTCGAGCTCGGCCGCCACCTCCTGGCGGATCGCCTCCTGGCCGGTGGGGGCGGGCTGGTGGCGCAGCGCGGAGAGCAGGAACGTGCTCGTCTCCATCTGCACGGGCAGCTCGGGCGGCGCCCCCGGCTTCTCCGCGTCCTGGAGCACCCCCGAGGCCAGGAACGCGTAGGCGGCCCGCAAGCGCGAGGTGGCGAGCCCGCCGGGGGCCCAGGCCAGGCGGCGCAGCGTCACCCGGCGCCGCGCCTGCTCCAGCACCTCCCTCTCCTCCGCCGAGCACTTGCGCACGCCGAACGAGAAGGGCGGCACCGCCGCCACCGTGACCCAGCGGTCGAGGTCGCCCAGGCCGGCCACCAGGAGGTCGTGGCTCTTCATGGTCCGGATGCCCACGTAGAGCATGCGGTGCACGGAGATGCTCACCATGTACTCGAGGGGGATGGTGCTCGGCCGCTCCTCGAAGGAGGCCAGCCCCTCCTCCAGCGGGAAGAGCGAGAGCACGATCTGCTTGACCTGGCGGGCCACCGCTCCCCCCAGCTCCTTGGCGTCCATGACCCCCGCCTGCACCAGGGCCTCCCCGAAGCGGCGCTTGTGCTCCTTCATGAGGCGCGAGGCCGTCTCGAAATCGGCGTCGGTGATGCGGCCCAGGGCCACCAGGGCCTCGCCCAGGCGGTCCTTCTTGAGGTTGCTGCCCGCGAAGACCACGCGCCCGTGGTCGAAGAACAGCGTCTTGACGGCCTTGCCCGCGCGCACCTGGAGGTCGCCCGTCCTCTCCTCGGCGGAGAGCTGGCGCAGGGCCTCGGCGAAGGGAGTGACGGAGAGATCGGTCAGCACGTCGCGTTGCCCCCTGGAGGGTCCTCTGAGCGTCCGCGCCGGGATCCACTCCCGGCGGACGCGCGCGGGCGGCCGGCCGGAGCGTTACGGGGTCGTCGCGGGCTTGAATACCACGCCCGGCGGCTGCCGGGCAACGACCTCTCCCCGAAATCCCGCGGGAGGGAGCCGGCGCCGCCTACTTCAGCTCGGCCCGCAGCTGCCGCATCTCCCTGAGGATGTTGCCGATCACGCGCCAGGAGGAGAGGGTGGACACGCCCCTCGTGCGCGGGAAGTAGTCGACCCCGATCTGGATGATGTGGGCCCCCGCGTTCTTGGCGCGCACCAGGAACTCCACGTCGATGAAGCTGCCGTTGCTCTTGAGCTCGATGCGCTGCAGGAGCGCGCGCCGGAAGAGCTTGAAGGAGAAGTTGACGTCCTTGACCCCGAGGTCGAAGAGGGCGCGGATGAGCTCGTTGTAGGCGAAGGTGTAGAGGGCCCGGCGTGGGCCTTCCGCCGTGCGGTGGAAGCGATAGGCGGAGAGCACGTCCGCGCGCTGGTACTCGAGGAGCCGCACCGCCCGCGGCACCTCCTGGAAGTCGAAGGGCAGGTCGGCGTCGGTGTACAGGACCAGGTCCTTGCTGGCCAGGGCGTAGGCCGCGCGCAGGCTGCCCCCCAGGGTCAGGTTCCGGGGGTTGTGCAGCACGCGCACGCGGGGCTCGGCGCGGGCGGCCTCGTCGGCCGCCGCCCCCGTCCCGTCCGTGGAGGCGTCGTCCACGATGACCAGCTCCCAGTCCGCACGCATGTCCTCGAGCACGCCGCGCACCGCCGCCACCGTGAGCGGGAGGTACTCCTCCTCGTTGTACATGGGGACGACCACGCTGATGGACGCGGGCACGGGCGTGGAGGATACCCTGGAGCGCGGACGCGGCCTAGAATGCGGAGCAGGAGGAGCGATGCCGCGGTCGGTCATCGTGGGGAGCGGCTCGGCCATCCCCGACACCGTCGTCACCAACGACATGCTGGCGCGCATCATGGACACCACCGACGCGTGGATCCGCGAGCGCAGCGGGGTGGAGAGCCGGCGCTTCGTGGAGAGGGGGGTGGCCACCACCGACCTGGGCGTGGAGGCCGCGCAGCGGGCCCTGGAGATGGGCGGAGTGGCGAAGGAGGAAGTGGACCTGGTGGTCTTCGCCACCATGACCCCCGACCACTTCTTCCCGGGCAACGGCGGCCTCCTCCAGGCGAAGCTGGGCCTCCGGCAGGTGCCGTGCTTCGACATCCGCCAACAGTGCGTGGGGTTCCTCTACGGCATGCAGCTCGTGGACGCGCACCTGCGGGCGGGGCTGGCGCGGACCGCCCTCCTCGTGGGCGCGGAGATCCACACCGGCTTCATGCCGTGGACGCAGGCCAACTGGGACTACATGATGGGCCGCGGCGAGGTGCCCCCCACCCCGGAGGAGTACGCCTGGAACACGCGGTTCCGGCACCTCACCGTCCTCTTCGGGGACGCGGGGGCGGCGGTGGTCCTGCGCGCCACGGAGGACGGGCGCGGCGTGCTCGACTGCCAGCTGCACGCGGACGGCGCCGACTACGACAAGCTCTACGTGCCGGGCACCGGGTTCAAGCACCGCCCCTACACGGACCCCGAGCAGTTCCGGCGGGGGGACCACATCCCGGTCATGGACGGGCGCTACGTCTTCAAGATGGCCACCACCCGCATGGTGGAGGTGGCCCAGGAGGTCCTCCGCCGCAACGCGGTGGCGCCCGGTGACCTCTCCCTGGTCCTCATGCACCAGGCCAACAAGCGCATCAACGAGTACTGCGCGAAGGCGCTCGGCCTGCCCGACGACAAGGTCGTGCACAACATCGAGCGTTACGGCAACACCACCGCCGCCACCATCCCCCTCCTCTGGGACGAGTGCGCGCGCCAGGGCCGGTTGCGCGCGGGCGACCTCGTCCTCATGGTCGCCTTCGGCGCGGGCCTGGGCTGGGGCGCCCTCCTCCTGCGCGTCTGAGGCCGGCCCTCAGGCCGCGGCGGGAACCTCCACGCAGCAGTGCGCGCAGCGGCGGGCCCGGGCGGGGATGACGGAGAGGCACTGCGGGCAGTCGCGCGTCACCGGCGCCGCGGGCTTGGGGAAGAAGCGGTTCATCTGCTTCACCACCAGGAAGACGGCGAAGGCCACGATCACGAAGCTGATCAGGGCGTTGATGAACACTCCGTAGCGCAGGGTGGGGACGCCCGCCGCGCGCGCCTCGGCCAGGGTGGCGAAGCTGCGGCCGGACAGGTCGATGAAGAAGTTGGAGAAGTCGATGCCGCCCAGCAGGAGGCCGATGGGGGGCATCAGGATGTCGTCCACGAGCGAGCTCACGATGCGCCCGAAGGCCGAGCCGATGACCACTCCCACCGCGAGGTCGATGACGTTCCCGCGCATCGCGAACTGCTTGAACTCGCCGAGCATGCCCACGGGACGCTCCTTTCCGTGAAACGGCGCCGTGCACGGTGCGGGCCGCCGGGGCGGCCCCACCGGGGTCGGAGACGGATGGGCGGATTCTAGTCGCGCGCGCGGGCGTGGGGCCCGGGCCGGAGCGTTTCCATTCGCGCGCGAGGCCTTGCGCCCCCGCGACGGCGTGTGGTCTGCTGGCCCCGTGATCGCGCTCCTCCTGCTCCTGCTCCTCGCCCTCGGCGCGCCCGCCGCGGCCGAGGTCCCCAGCCCCGCCTCCGTCCTCGGCTTCGAGCCGGGCGAGGACCGCGTCCTGGCCGACTGGCACCAGATCGCCGGCTACTTCCGACGGCTCGATGCCGCCTCGCCGCGAGTGAGCGTGGAGGAGGTGGGCAAGACCACGGAGGGCCTGCCCTTCCTGGTCGCGGTGATCAGCTCCGAGGCCAACATGGCGCGCCTGGAGGCGATCCGCCAGGACAACCTGCGGCTGTTCGATCCGCGCACCCTTCCCCCCGAGGAGGCGGAGCGCGTGATCGCCCGAGGAAAGGTGGTGGTGGCCCTGCACCACGGCATCCACTCCACGGAAGTGGGGGCGCCCCACACCGCGATGCTCACCGCCTACGAGCTGGCCGCTGGCGACGATCCCGCGGTGCGCTCCCTCCTGGAGGAGGTGGTGGTCGTCCTCCTGCCCTCCCACAACCCGGACGGGACGCAGAAGGTCACGGAGTGGTACCGCCGGGTGCTGGGCACGCCCTACGAGGGATCCGGCTGCGGGGACGAAGCGGGGTGCCGGCTGCCCTTCCTCTACCAGAAGTACGTCGGCCACGACAACAACCGCGACTGGTACATGTTCTCGCAGGAGGAGAGCCGCCTCACGGTGGCGCACGTGTACGACCGCTGGCGGCCGCAGGTGGTGCACGACCTCCACCAGATGGGCGCGCGCGGGGCCCGCCTGTTCGTGCCGCCCTACCTGGACCCGTGGGAGCCCAACGTGGACTCCGCCCTCATCGCCGCCGTCAACGGCCTGGGCGCGCACATCGCCGCCCGCCTGACCGGCGAGGGCAAGGGGGGCGTGGTGACGGGCGCCCTCTTCGACGCCTGGGCGCCCGCGCGCGCGTACCCGCACACGCACGGCGGGGTGCGCGTGCTGAGCGAGTCCGCCTCCGCGCGCATGGCCACGCCCCTGGAGGTGCCCTTCGGCGACCTGCGGCGCGAGGAGGGCTTCGATCCCCGCCTGCGCTCCGCGCGCCTGCCCCTGCCCTGGTCGGGGGGCACCTGGCGGCTACGCGACGTGATCGCCTACCAGCGCTCCGCCACGCGGGCCCTCCTCGAGCACGCCGCCGGCAACCGGGCCTACTGGCTGCGCACGGCCTACGACGTGAGCCGCCGCGCCGCGCAGCGGACCCAGCCCTTCGCCTTCGTCTTCCCCGCGGCTCCCGCCGACCCCCACGCCGCGGCGAGCCTCCTGCGCGTGCTGCGCACGGGAGGAGTGGAGGTGCACCGCGCGCGCAAGCCGTTCGAGGCCGCGGGGCGCCGGTTCCCCGCGGGCAGCCACGTGGTGCTCATGGCCCAGCCCTTCAGCTCCTTCGCCAAGACGGTGCTCGAGCGGCAGCGCTATCCCACGCTCCGCCCCTTCGCGGGCGGACCCGTGCAGCGTCCCTACGACGTGACCGCGCACACCCTGCCCCTCCTGATGGGGGTGGAGACGGTGACGGTGGACGCGCCCTTCGAGGCGGCGCTGGAGCCGGTGGCCGTGGTGAGCGTGCCCCCGGGCACGGTGGAGCGCGGACGCGGCCGCTACCTTGCCCTCGGACACCGGACGGGCGACCTCGTCGCCCTGGGCCGCCTGCAGCGGGCGGGCGTCCCCATGCGCTGGCTGCTGGCCGAGCACGTGGAGGGCCGGCGCCGGTACCCGGCGGGCACGCTCCTGGCCCCTTTCTCCGCCCGCCGGCAGGTGGAGCCCCTGGCCCGGGACCTCGGCCTCCAGGTGGGCCTCCTGCGCGGGGAGCCGCGCACCCTCCTGCTGAAGCCCCCGCGCGTGGGGCTTTATCAATCCTGGCTGGCCTCCATGGACGAGGGCTGGACGCGCTTCCTCTTCGAGAAGCAGATGGAGGTCCCCTACACGACCCTGCACGACGCCGACGTGCGGGCGGGCCGGCTGCGCGACCGCTTCGACGCCATCGTGCTCCCCGACCAGCGCGCGGAGCAGATCCTGACCGGCCACCCCGCGGGCTCGCTGCCTCCGGAGTACACGGGCGGCCTGGGGCGGGAGGGGGCGCGCGCGCTCAAGGCCTTCGTGGAGGAGGGAGGCACGCTGGTGGCCCTGGACTCCGCCTCCGACTTCGCCATCGAGGAGCTGGCCCTGCCCGTGAGCAACGTGCTCGCCCAGGGAGAGGGCCGCGCGGACGGAACGGACGAGGTGGACTGCCCGGGATCGCTGCTGCAGGCACGCTTCGACCCGGAGAGCCCGCTGAGCCACGGTCTGCCCGAGAGCGTCCCCGTGTGGTTCGAGGCCTCGCCCGCCTTCTCGCTGCGCGGAGGCCGGTCGGTGGCCTGGTACCCGGAGGCCGACCTGCTCCTCTCCGGGTGGCTGTCCGGGGGGGCCGCCCTGCACGGGAAGACGGCCCTGGCCGAGGTGCCGCTGGGCAAGGGCCGCGTGGTGCTGTTCGGGTTCCGTCCGCAGTACCGCGGCCAGAGCTGGTCGACCTACATTCCCTTCCTCAACGCCCTCTACACGTCGGCCGCGGCGCCGCCCGTGCCATGACAGCACGGCGGGGCCTCTGTTAGAGTGCCACGCAACGGCCGTCGGGCCACCGCATCAACCGACCGGAGGCACGCGCATGTCGCTTCGATACAGCCTCGTCCTCGGGGTCGTCCTCTCCGGGCTCGCCGCGGAGAGCGGGGCGCAAACGCTGGCCGAGCTGCTGCCACGCCTCCTCTCGGAGGCGGTGACCATGCCCTCCACGGTGGGCAACGTGGCGGGGAACCCGCACGAGGCCCACTTCCTCCCGTCCGCGGCCCAGCTCGTGGCGCCCTACGCCCTCAACGGCGCCATCGTGTCGGAGCTCTCGACCTTCCCCACCGGCTCCTCCTCGGGCGGCTTCACCTACACCCTGGAGCCTCCCGGGTTCTTCCCCCGGCGCAGCTCGGGCAACTTCGGGCCCGCGTTCGCGGAGCGCGCGTTGACCATCGGCAAGAACCGCTTCAGCGCGGGAGTGAACTACCAGCGCGTGGAGTTCGACAGCTTCCAGGGGCTGGACCTCGACGACGGCGACATCCTGTTCCAGCTGCGGCACAACGAGTGCTGCCCGGGGCAGACGCCGGACGGGACCCCGCCCACCGCCCCCGTGCCGACGGTGGACGCCAACCCGTCCTTCGAGAGCGACCTCGTGGCGACCACGCTCTTCCTGGAGGCGCGCACGCAGACGGTGTCCTTCTTCGCCAACTACGGGCTCACCAACCAGCTCGACGTCTCGGTGGCCATCCCCATCGTGAGCGTGGAGCTCGACGCCACCATGGAGTCGACGCTGGACCGCCTGGGCAGCGGCGCCAACACCAGCATCCACACCTTCGCGGGCGTGGGGGGCGACCCCGACCACCGGATCTCCACGGAGTCCGGGTCGGCCAGCGGTATCGGCGACATCCTGTTCCGGGCCAAGTACAACTTCTGGCCCCAGCCCGGCGGCGGCCTCGCCCTGGGCCTCGACCTCCGCCTGCCCACCGGCGACGAGGACGACCTCCTGGGCACGGGGGCCACGCAGTTCAAGGCCTCCGTCTACTATTCCGGGGACTACGGGAAGTTCTCGCCCCACGTGAACCTCGGTTACACGTTCTCGAGCGGCGGCCTGAGCGAGTCGCTCGGGACCTTCGCCCTCGGCGACGACGTGCCCACCCCCACCACGGGGGCGACCGACGCCTACGACACGGTGTTCCGCGGCCAGGACCCCGGCGTGGTCGTGCCCAACCTCGAGGTCCCCGACGAGTTCAACTACGTCGTCGGCTTCGTGGCCGGCGTCTCCCCGCGGCTGAGCCTCGACTTCGACCTCGTCGGCCGCTGGCTGCAGGACGTGGACCGCTTCGAGCTGGTCCCGCGGGACTTCCCGTACCGCGCCGTCAACGGCGGCCCCTCCCTGGTGGCCACGCGCCAGACGGTGGACCTCGTGGAGCGCAACTCGGACGTCAACCTGCTCATCGGGGTGGCGGGCTTCAAGCTCAACGTGGCCAAGACCCTGCTCATCAACGCGCACGTGATCTTCCCCCTCAGCGACAGCGGCCTGAGCTTCAAGGTGGCGCCGGTGATCGGCATCGACTACGCGTTCTAGCGCGGGACCCTGATCCATGGCGGACGCGCCGGTGCGGCGCCTCGGCAAGTACGAGGTCGTCGCCCGAATCGGCCAGGGGGCCATGGGCGAGGTGTTCCGCGCCCACGACCCCGTGCTGGGGCGCGAGGTCGCCATCAAGACCATGTCGGCGGCCATCGGCGCCGACGAGGAGCTGCGCCAGCGCTTCCACCGCGAGGCGCAGTCCGCCGCCCGGCTCAACCACCCCAACATCGTCACCGTCCACGACTTCGGCGAGGAGCAGGGCCAGGCCTACATGGCCATGGAGCTGCTGGAGGGCAACGACCTCAAGGAGCTGATCGTCTCCCGCGCTCCCCTGACCCTGGGCGATCGGCTCTCGCTCATGGAGCAGATCGCGGACGGGCTGGCCTTCGCCCACGCCAAGGGCATCGTCCACCGCGACCTCAAGCCCGCCAACATCCACGTGCTGCACGGGGGCCAGGTCAAGATCATGGACTTCGGCCTGGCGCGCCTGGCCGCCTCCGAGATGACGCGGGCGGGCATGGTCATGGGCACGCCCAACTACATGGCCCCGGAGCAGGTGAGGGGCGAGAAGGCCACGCCCGAGACCGACGTGTTCGCCCTCGGCGCCGTCTTCTACGAGGTGCTCGCCTACCAGAAGGCCTTCGAGGCCAACGCCCTGCACGCCGTGCTGTTCAAGGTGGTGCAGGACGACCCCGCGCCCCTGGAGGGCCTGGCCCCGGGCCTGCCCGCCCCCCTCTACGCCCTGGTGGCAAGGGCGCTGGCCAAGGCCCGCACCGACCGCTTCCCCGACGCGGGGGCCGTGCGCGCGGCCCTGCGCGAGGTGCGCGCGGCGCTGGGCAGCGTGACGCTGCCGGCGCCCCCGCCGTTTGCGTCGGGTTCACACCCGCCGATGCCGTCGGGGCCTCCCCATCCGCCCCCAGGGTCGTCCGCGCCGCTGCCGAGCGGACCCGTGCCCGGCTTTGCGCGCGCGGCGGCGGCGCCGGTCGCCCCCCTGCTCCCCGCCCCGGAGACCCTCGCCGCCCCCGTGGTCACGGTGCGACACGAGCCGCCGGCGTCCGCGCGCCCACAGGCGGCGGCCACGGTGCGCGCCGAGCGCGCGTTCTCCACCCCGCCGCCGCCGGCCCCCACCGTGCGCCCGGAGCCCGTGGCCACGCTGCGCCCGGGAGAGACGGTCCGGCCCGCGGCGCCGCCGCCTCCCGAGCCCCCTTCCCTCGCGCCGCGGCCTGCGGCGCAGGCGGTGGCGCCGCGAACGCTGCTCGTGGCCGGCGCGGCCGTGGCCGCCCTGGCCGCCGTGGGCGTGGTCGCCTACCGCGTCCTCGACGACGGGACGGAACAGACGACGTCCGTCTCCCTCGCGCCGGAGACGCCCGTCATCACCGCGCCGCCCATCACGGGCCCGCCGACCACCGTGCCCCCGGCCGCGGACCACGGGCCCACCCTGGCGGAGGCGCGGCGCCTCCTCGACGCGCGCGACTACCGCGCGGCCGTTCGCCGCGCGCAGGCGGTCGCCGCGGCGGACCCCGGCAACGCCGCCGCCCTCTCCGTGATCGCAGAGGCCCAGAACGGCATCCGGCGCGGCGAGGTGGAGGCGACCGCCCTGCGCGGCGCGCTCGAGGCGCGCGACGCCGACCGCGCGGAGGCGGCGCTGGCCCGCCTGGTAGCGGCGGACCCGCGCCATCCCGAGGTGGGTGCGCTGAGCCTGCGCGTCAACGCGGTGGTGCGCGAGGCTGCCGCGCGCGAGCGCCGGGCGCCTCCCGTCACCACGCCGCCCGTGACCGCCCCGCCCATCACGGCGCCTCCCGCCACGGTGCCGCGGCCGCCGGTGACGGCGCCGCCCGTCCCCGTGCAGTCCGAGGCCGCCGCGCGCCAGGCCATCCGCGGCGTCCTCGACGAGTACCGGCAGGCCTTCGAGAGCCTCAACGCGGACGCGCTGCGCGCGGTGCAGCCGGGGGTGGACCACGCGCAGATGAAGGCGGCCTTCGCCTCCGTCACCGCCTACGCGGTGAAGATGCAGGTGCAGTCGATCACGGTCTCCGGCTCCACGGCCACGGCCACGGCCCTGGTCAAGTACGAGCCCAAGCCCAAGCCCGCGGGCAAGATCCGGCCCATCCCCACCGTCTTCAGGCTCAAGCGCGCGGGCGAGGTCTGGCTCATCGAGTCCATCGCCCACAAGTAGTCCGCGTTTGACCGCCCGCCGCGGGCGCCGCTAGACTTGATGGTTCCTGCCTGCTGGGAGGTCGTCCAACGGTAGGACACATGGCTCTGGACCATGGTATCGGGGTTCGAATCCCTGCCTCCCAGCCAACTCGTCCGACGCGGGCCAGGGGCCCGGGTGGGTCTCCAGGCCGCTCAAATGCGGCAACCCGCCGTGTCCACGTCAGCCCCGCCGCGCTGCCTCGATGGTGGCCACGTCGATCTTCTTCATCGGCATCATGGCCTCGAAGGCACGCTTTGCTTCACCGCCACCAGCCGCGAGCGCCTCGATGAGCACGCGCGGGGTGATCTGCCAGGAGAGGCC
>DATBIO010000288.1:0-7281 GCA_036556965.1 Vicinamibacteria bacterium | reverse complement strand
TGAAGGGCAGCACCTTCTGCAGCCGCTGGATGAGGTACGTGACCACCAGGGTGAAGAGGCTGAAGGCGAGGAGGCCCCCCGCGTAGGCCGTCCAGGACTGCTCCTGGGCGCGGACGCCGCCCAAGCGGTAGACGAGCCGCTCCAGCCAGCCCAGGGGCCGCTTCAAGAAGTGGTCGCCCCCCTCGAAGACGCGGTGCATGAAGATGCCGAGCGGCTTCGTCACCAGCAGCACGGCCGCGAAGTAGACGACGATCTGGATCCAACCGCTGGCGGTCATGTCCTCAGAAGCGCTCGGGCTTGAGCAGCGCGTAGCCCAGGTAGCCGAGCAGGAGCAGGGAGAGCACGAGGCCGATCAGGTAGTCGAGTCCCATGGTTCCCTTTCCTACAGGCGCTCGCAGGCCCGCACGTAGAGCCACGAGAGCGCGAAGAAGAGCACGGTGATGCCGAGGTAGACGAGGTCCTTCATGGGATCACTTCAGAAATGGGCGACGGCGCCGAGCAGGATGATGAACTGGCTGTCCTTGCGCAGCGGGGCGCCGTCCACGTCCAGCACGTCCCTGCCGAAGACGTCGGCCGAGGACTTGTCGTACCGGCCCTCCAGCTTCAGGATCAGGTGGTCGGCGGGCCGGTGCTCCAGCGTGGCCGTGACCTCCTTGAGCGTCTGCGCGATCCCGGAGATGGCCCCGTCCTCGTCGTCGTAGTACTCCGCCCGCAGGGCGAGGGCGGTGCGGCCCTCGGGAGGCGCGAACCGCGCGTAGAGGCCGACACCCGCCCACCCCACGTCGGACCCGTCGGGACGGCCCTCCGTGGCCGCGTCCGCGGAGAGGCCGAGGGCGACGCTGGGCGTGACTTTGTAGGTCACCACCACGTCGCCCATCAGGCGCAGGTCGTCGTTGTTCCCCGCCAGCTCGGGACCCACGAACCCGTTGAGGCTCACCGAGAGCTTGGAGGCCGCGTAGGCGAGCTGCCCGCCGAGGCTCTTGCCGTCGTTGTTGTCCCCGATGGTCTGCCAGCCGTTGAGGAAGTGCAGCTGGCCCGACCAGCGGTCGTTGAACGGGTAGGCGAGCTTGAGGCCGGCCGAGTAGTAGGGGGACAGCTCGCCCAGCCAGGAGCGCGTGTAGTTCCAGTTGTCCTTGGTCTGGAAGGCCTCCATGCCGATGTGGCAGGGATAGACGCCGCCCTCGAGCAGGAGGCCCCGGCCGAGGCCGGTGTTCCACTGCACCGAGGCCTGGACGATATGCTTCCAGACCTCCGGACCCACGAAGGGGCCCGAGGGCTCAAAGCTGTGCACCACCTCCGTGGAGGTGCCGAAGCCGAGGGCCAGGCGGAACCCCACGGGCTGGGGATCGAGGGTCAGGTCCACCTGGGCCAGGTTCACGCTGACCTCGTTGTGCCGCTTGGCGGAGGTGCCCACGCCGGGAAAGAAGTTGGCGTGATCGGCAGGCCGGTTGCCGTTGTAGGCGTAATAGGCGTCCACGAAGCCGCCGACGCGCAGGGTCCGCGCCGACTCGGGCGACGGTGTCGCCTCGGGCGCAGGCGATGGCGTTGGCGCCGGCGAGGGCGCCGGCTCCTGCGCCCGGAGGGGTGCTCCGGCCAGGACACACAGCAGGCTCAGGCCGGCCCCGGCGAGGGTCGGCCGCGATCGCGGCATGGGGGTGGTACGCATGATGTCGCTGACTCTCCTTGCCGGCGACCTGGGCCGCGGCGCCTTCGCTCGCGGCTCCTCGCCGGCCAGCGGAAGATGCGATGGCGGTCATCGGGACGGGCTCAAGGATGGCCGGGGCCGCGTAAGGATGGTGCAAAGAAGCGCGCGCGCGTCCCGTCCGGTGCCCACGGGTGGCCCCGCTGCCGCGCACGGCGGGTGCCTCCTCAGTGGATCCAGAGAGCGGCTCGGTCCTCCGAGTGTTCGTCACGGTGCGGCCGCGTGCCCGTGCGGGGAGCCCACCACAGGACCAGCGCCGTAAAGGCCAGGGCGATGGCGAGGGCGTTGAGGTGTGTTGTCGCGTCGGTCTGGCCGGACGTCGCCGCCCAGCCCGCCGTCAACAGCGCCGTAAGAGATGGCATTTGGGCCTCCGACGTGCAAAGGTGCGCCATCCGGCGCAACGATGGCGTCAAGGACGCCGGCCGGAGTGTCAACGCGGCCTCAAGGTCCGCGCAACAGTCGGTGCGTCAGCGAGTTAGAGGCTTCGTCGCTGTCGTTCGTGGGTCCCGATGTGTTCGGCGGAGGGGCTGCGGGCCGCGCTAGTCCGGCCGGGCCAGCGCGCTCACGCCCGGCGCCCGCGCCAGGACGTCGGCGGCCAGGCTGTGGACGTCCTGACGGCCGCGCACGGTGAGGGCCATCGCCCGGGGACCCGTCGCCTCGTGCGACTCGACCGTGAGGCCCAGCGTGCGGGCCGTTTCCAGGACCTGGTCGGCCGCGGCGTCATCCGCCAGGCCGATGGCCAGGCGGCGCGTGACCTCCCGCCGGCCCAGCCGCGTCTCCACCCGGCCGAGCACGGACAGCACCATCAGCACGAGCACGGTGGCCGCGGTGGCGTCCAGATAGGCGCCGAAGCCCAGCGCCATGCCGATGGCCGCCACCACCCAGACCGTGGCCGCGGTGGTCAGGCCGATGACGTCTCCGCGCGCGTGCAGGATGGCCCCCGCGCCCAGGAAGCCCAGGCCGGCCACCATCTCCGCCGCGATGCGGCCGGGGTCGCCGCCTTCTCCCCCGAGCCTGTGGGAGAGGTCGCTGAAGACGGCGCAGCCCAGGCAGATGAGGATGTTGGTGCGGAGGCCGGCGGGCTTGTTCCGCAGCTCGCGCTCGAGCCCCACGAGCCCGCCCAGCACCACGGCCAGGCCCATCTCCAGCAGCAGCTCGGTGCGCAGGTGGTGGACGAGTCCGTAGCCCGAAGTCGCTCCTGTCTCCATGCTGCCAGCGTAGCTGGCGCCGCGCGGGGGGAGGGCGGTGGCTCGCGCAATGTCGCGCGCGCCACGCGGCTCAGGGCACGCCCGCCGCCCCCTTGCCCAGCACCCAGCGGTCGAACCACTCGAGGTTGCGCTGCATGGCGTCGAGCATGAACTTGGGCTCCTGGATGCCGTGGGGCTGCCGCGGGTACACGACCATGCGCACGGGCACGCCCTGGCGCTTCAAGGCGTTGTAGAGCTCGTAACCCTGGGAGACGGGCACGCGCAGGTCGGCCTCGCCGTGCTGGATGAGGGTCGGGGTCTTCACCTTGCCCACGTGGAACATGGCGGAGTGCCCGCGCCAGCGGTCGATGCCGCCCTCCTCCCAGAACTCGCCGCCGAAGTAGTCGGGGATGAAGGCGGGGATGTCCGCGGTGCCCGTGAAGGACATGAGGTTGGTCACGCCCGCCCCCACCGAGGCCGCCTTGAAGCGCTGCGTCTGCGTGATGACCCACGACGTCATGTAGCCGCCGTAGCTCCAGCCCATCACCCCCAGGCGCTCCGGGTCGGCAAGCCCCTTCGCCACCAGCGCGTCCACCCCCGACATGATGTCGCGATAGTCGCCGCCGCCCCAGTCGCGGTAGTTCGCGTTGCGGAAGTCGAAGCCGTACCCGCTGCTCCCGCGCACGTTGGCCCGCAGCACGGCGTAGCCGCGGGCGGCGAAGCCGGCCACGGGGTAGGGGGTGGGGCCTCCCGTGAACGTGCGCGCGAAGACGCCGGCCGGGCCGCCGTGCACGATCACCAGGAGGGGCACGCGCGCGCCCGCCGCGTAGCCCACGGGGTAGGTCAGCAGGCCTTCGATCTCCTTGCCGTCGGGCGCCTTCCAGGCGACCACCTCCGTGCGCCCGCAGTCCAGGGCGGGCAGCTCCTGGACGCGGCTCACCGCCACCGGCGCGAAGGGCACGAGGGCGCTGACGTACGCCTCCGGCGCGCGGTCGGGAGCCTGCGACACGAAGCCGACGTGGGTGCCGGCGTCGTTGAGCGAGGGATCGCCCACGAACAGGTCTTCGCCGCTCACGAAGCCGGGCGCTCCGCCGCCCACGGGGACGGCGATCAGCCGCCGCGTCGTGCGCCAGGCCTCTTCCGCCAGGATCCTTCCGTCCCGCGTCCAGCCCACGACGTCGGGCTGATGGTCGGTGGTCTCGGCCAGGAGCCGCGGCGCTCCCCCCGCCGCCGGCACCACCGCCAGCCGCGCGCGCCGGCGCCAGGTGGTGGGGTCGTTGCTCAGGACGAGCGCGATCGACTCTCCGTCCGGCGAGAAGTGCGGGTCGGCCTCGGCGGCGCCGGTGGCGGCCAGGGGCCGCACGGCGCCGGTGGCCACCTCCACCGTGGAGACGTCCGCCCGCGTCCAGTCGTTGATGAGGGGCGTCGGCTGGTGCGAGAAGACGATGGTCCGCCCGTCCGGCGACCACGCGAAGTCCGCGGCGTTCGCCAGGTTGCCGACGCTGTGCGTGCGTGGGGTCAGCCGGCGGGGGGGCCGTGCGCCGTCGGCGCCGCGCTCGGCCGGCACCACGTAGAGGCCGAGGGGGGCCAGGTCCTCCTCCACCACCTTGACGTCGCGCTTCTCCTCGTCGGCCTTCTCCTGCTCCTCGGTGCGGGGATCGGGCATGACGAAGGCGACCTGGGTCCCGTCCGGGGACCAGCGCAGCGCCGTGATGCCGCCCTTCAGGTCCGTGAGCTGCTCCGCCTCGCCTCCCGCCACGCGGATGCGCCAGAGGTTGGCCTTCGGCTTCCGGGCGCCCTCCTTCTCCACGGGACCGCGCGCGGACAGGAAGGCGATCCACTTCCCGTCGGGAGACCAGGCGGGAGCGGTGGAGGAGTGCTCGCCGCTGGTGAGGGCGAAGGACTCCGTCCCGTCCGCCCGCGCCACGTGGACGTGGGACAGCCACTCGCTCTTCTTGCCCTCCATGACCGCGCTGCCCACCACGAAGGCCACCCGGCCGCCGTCGGGGGAGACGCGCACCTGCGTGACGCGGCGCGTGCGCATGGCCAGGTCGGGGCTCCAGGGGGCGGCGGCGGCACTGCCGCCGGCGAGGCAAAGGGCGAGGGTGGGCCCGAGGCGCATGGCCGGCTCCTTTCCAGGGGAGACTCGGAGCGGATTCTAGACCGCCGCGCGGGGCGGCGGGCGGACTAGCCGGAGCCCTGCGCGCGCTCCGGGCCGCGGCCGCGCAGGGAGGCGCGGAAGAAGTCGCGGTTGAGGCGGGCGATGAAGTCGACGCTGATCTCCTTGGGACAGGCCGCCTCGCACTCGTAGTGGTTGGTGCAGGTGCCGAAGCCCTCGGCGTCCATCTGCGCCACCATCCTGCGCACGCGCATCAGCCGCTCGGGCTGGCCCTGCGGCAGCAGGCCGAGGTGCGCGACCTTGGCCGCCGTGAAGAGCATGGCCGAGGCGTTGGGGCAGGCGGCCACGCAGGCCCCGCAGCCGATGCAGGCCGCCGCGTCCATGGCCCGGTCCGCGTCGTCCTTGGGCACCAGGATGGCGTTGGCGTCGGGGGCGCTGCCCGTGGGCACGGAGACGAAGCCGCCCGCGGCCACGACCCGGTCGAGGCCGCCGCGGTCCACCACCAGGTCCTTGAGCACGGGGAAGGCGGAGGCGCGCCAGGGCTCGATGGTGATGGTGTCGCCGTCGCGGAAGCTGCGCATGTGGAGCTGACAGGCGGTGGTGGCGCGCCGCGGCCCGTGGGCCGCGCCGTTGATGACCACGCCGCAGGTCCCGCAGATCCCCTCGCGGCAGTCGTGGTCGAAGGCGATGGGGTCCGCTCCCTGCCCGATCAGCCGCTCGTTGACCACGTCCAGCATCTCCAGGAACGACATGTCGGGGCTGATTTCGGGGGCGTCGTAGGTCACGAACCGCCCCTCCGCGTCCCGGTGGGCCTGCCGCCAGACGTGGAGGGTGACCCTCACTGGTAGCTCCTCTGCGTGAGGTGGACGTGCTCGAAGGTCAGGGGCTCCTGGTGGCGCCGGGGCGCCCGGCCTTCGCCCGCGTACTCCCAGGCCGCCACGTGCGCGAAGTTGTCGTCGTCGCGCAGGGCCTCGCCCTCCTTCGTCTGGAACTCCTCGCGGAAGTGGCCCCCGCACGACTCCCTGCGCTCGAGGGCGTCCAGGCACATGAGCTCGGCCAGCTCCAGGAAGTCGGCCACGCGGCCCGCCTTCTCCAGCGACTGGTTCAGCTCGGCCCCCGTCCCCGGCACCGTCACCGTCTTCCAGAACTCCTCGCGCAGGGCGGGGATCTTCTCCAGGGCGGCCCGGAGCCCGGCGTCGTTGCGGGCCATCCCGCAGTGCTCCCACATGATCCGCCCCAGCTCGCGGTGGAAGGAGTCCACCGTCCGCGTGCCGCGGATGGCGAGCAGGCGGTCCATGCGCGCGGCCACCTCCGCCTCCGCCCGGCGGAACTCGGGGTGGTCGGTGCCCGCGGCCCCGGGCTTCTGGGTGGCGAGGTAGTTGCCTATGGTGTAGGGGATCACGAAGTAGCCGTCGGCCAGCCCCTGCATGAGGGCGCTGGCCCCCAGGCGGTTGGCGCCGTGGTCGGAGAAGTTGGCCTCGCCCAGCACGTGCAGGCCAGGGATGGTGCTCATCAGGTCGTAGTCCACCCAGAGCCCGCCCATCGTGTAGTGCGAGGCGGGGTAGATGCGCATGGGCACCTTGTAGGGGTCCTCGTCGGTGATGCGCTCGTACATCTCGAAGAGGTTCCCGTACTTTTCCCCGATGGCGCCCTTCCCCAGGCGCGTGATGGCGTCGGCGAAGTCGAGGTAGACGCCGAACCCGCTCGGGCCCACGCCCCGCCCCTCGTCCGCCACCTGCTTGGCCGCGCGCGAGGCGATGTCGCGCGGCACGAGGTTGCCGAAGGCGGGGTAGCGCCGCTCCAGGTAGTTGTCGCGCTCGTCCTCCGGGATCTCCGCGGGCGGGCGCGTGTCCCCCTTGCGCTTCGGCACCCAGATGCGCCCGTCGTTGCGCAGCGACTCGCTCATCAGGGTCAGCTTGCTCTGGTGCTCGCCCGTCACGGGGATGCAGGTGGGGTGGATCTGGGTGAAGCACGGGTTGGCGAAGGCCGCCCCCTTCCGGTAGGCGCGCCAGATGGCGGTGGCGTTGCACCCCTTGGCGTAGGTGGCAAGGTAGAACACGTTGCCGTAGCCGCCGGTGGCGAGCACCACGGCATGGCCGGCATGGCGGCTGATCTCGCCGGTGACCAGGTCGCGGGTGATGATGCCGCGGGCGCGCCCGTCGATGGTCACCAGGTCGAGCATCTCGTGGCGGGCATGCATCTGCACCGCCCCGAGGCCGATCATCCGCTCCAGCGCCTGGTAGGCGCCGAGCAGCAGTTGCTGGCCGGTCTGG
>DATBIO010000287.1:0-39171 GCA_036556965.1 Vicinamibacteria bacterium | reverse complement strand
GGCCCCGGAGGGGCGGCGGAGCGTCGGACAATTCGCTCTTCAGATGGTAGGCCGTGTGGGGATCGAACCCACGACACCCTGCTTAAAAGGCAGGCGCTCTGCCACTGAGCTAACGGCCTGCGGGGATGGTAGCACGCAGCGTTTTGCGGCCAGCCCGGGCCGCGCCCGTCCCCTGGACAGCGTCCCGCCGCCGGGGCGAGACTGGGCCCGTGCGCGCGCCCGAGGTCATCGAGACGGCCCGGCTGAGGCTCCGGCGCCCGCGGATCGAGGACGCGGAGGCCATCTTCGCGCGCTACGCCTCGGACCCCGAGGTCACGCGCTACCTGTCCTGGCCGCGCCACCTCTCCCCCGACGACACGCGCGCCTTCCTGCGCTTCGCGGACGAGGAATGGGGGCGCTGGCCGGCGGGGGCGTACCTGGTGGAGGCGCGCGAGCACGGTACGCTGCTGGGCGGCACCGGCCTGGCCTTCGAGGACCCGGAGACCGCGGCCACCGGCTACGTGCTGGCGCGCGACGCCTGGGGGCAGGGCCACGCCACCGAGGCCCTGCGCGCCATGGTGGCCCTCGCCCGATCCCTCCCCGTGCGGCGGCTGTACGCGCTGTGCCATCCCGGCCACGCGGCCTCGCTGCGCGTGCTCGAGAAGTGCGGGTTCGTGCGGGAGGCGTCTCCCGTCCCGTCCCTCTTCCCCAACCTGTCGCCCGCCGCCACCGCCGACGCGCTGAGCTACGTGCTGGCGGGCGGCTAGGCGAACCAGCCGGCCACGGCGCTGCGGCTGCGGAAGACCGTCTCGCGGCGGTCGGAGCCGGTGGACACCATGCCCACCTCCGTTCCCACCAGCTCGGCCAGGCGGTCGACGTACCGGCGCGCGCCGTCGGGCAGCGCCGACTCGTCGCGGATCCCGGCCACGGTGCCGGACCAGCCGGGCAGGCTCTCGTAGATCGGCTCGCAGCGCTCCAGCACGGCCAGGTCGGCCGGCAGCTCGTGCAGCACGTCGCCCCCGAAGCGGTAGCCGGTGCAGATGCGGATCTCGGCCAGGTCGTCGAGGACGTCGAGCTTGGTCAGGGCCAGGCTGTCGAAGCCGTTGACGCGGACGCTGTAGCGGACCACCACCGCGTCGAACCAGCCGCAGCGGCGGGGGCGCCCGGTGGAGGCGCCGAACTCCTGGCCGCGCCGGCGGATCTCCTCCTCCAGCGGGCCGCCGATCTCCGAGGGCAGGGGGCCCGCGCCCACGCGCGTGGTGTAGGCCTTGGCGATGCCCAGCATGCCGTCCACGCGGGTGGGAGGGATGCCGAGGCCGGTGAGCACGCCCCCCGCCACCGCGGAGGAGGAGGTCACGAAGGGGTAGGTGCCGTGGTCCAGGTCGAGCAGCGTGGCCTGGGCGCCCTCGAAGAGGACCGAGTAGCCGCGCGCCATCTCGCGGTGGAGCACCAGGGACACGTCCGCCACGCGGGCGCGCCAGCGCGCGCCGAAGGCGGCCAGGTCGTCGGCCAGCTTCGTCCAGTCCACGTCGGGAACGCGGCCGGCGCCGCGGCACACCTGCTCGTAGTGCCGGCGCGCCTCCGCCAGGCGCTCGGGCAGGGCGTCCGGGCGCAGCGCGTCCGCCACGCGGACGCCGCGCCGTCCCGCCTTGTCCTCGTAGGCGGGGCCGATGCCGCGCAGGGTGGTGCCGATCTTGCGGCTGCCCCGCATCTCCTCGGCCAGCGCCTCCAGGGCCCGGTGGTGGGGCAGGATCAGGTGGGCGCGGTCGGAGACGACCAGGTTGTCGTCCACCGCCACCCCGCGGGCGCGCAGCTCCCCCACCTCCTTCTCCAGGGCCCAGGGATCGACCACCATGCCGTTGCCCATCACGTTGAGGATGCCGGCGTGCAGGATGCCGGAGGGGACGAGGTGGAGGACGAAGCGCTCGCCGTTCACCATCAGCGTGTGCCCGGCGTTGTGGCCGCCGTTGTAGCGGGCCACCACCTGCACCTTGTCCGTGAGCAGGTCCACGACCTTGCCTTTGCCTTCGTCGCCCCACTGGGCGCCGGCGATGACGATGTTGGGCATGCGGACCGGGCATTCTAGCCCGGGGCCGCCGCTTGAGCGGCGCCCGGCGCCCGCCTAGGATCTGCCCCGACCCATGTCCGCGCGCCGCTACAAGTGGGCCGCACCCGGCGACCTCAACGCGTTCTTCGGGCTCATGCTCGACAACGTGATGAACCTGGTCATCCTGGCCGGGATCCTGGTCTTCGTGTTCGGGTTCCCCGAGGACGTGGTGTACCGGCGCATGTTCCCGGGCACCGCCCTGGGCGTGCTCTTCGGCGACCTCGTCTACACCTGGATGGCCTTCCGCCTGGCCCGCCGCGAGAACCGCGACGACGTCACCGCCATGCCCCTGGGCCTCGACGCCCCCAGCACCATCGGGATGGCCTTCACCGTGCTGGGGCCGGCCTTCGTCGCCGCCAAGCGCCAGATGCCCGCGCACGACGCGGCCATCGCCGCCTGGCACGTGGGCATGGCCTGCATGATCCTGATCGGGCTGTTCAAGCTGGGGATGTCGTTCCTCGGCGCCCGCATCCAGCGGGCCATCCCCACCGCGGGGCTCCTGGGCTCCCTGGCCGGGATCGGCATCGCCCTCATGGGCGTGCTCCAGCTCGGCGACATCCTGGCCGAGCCGGTGGTGGGGATGGTCTCCCTCGGCATCATCTTCTATGCCCTCATCGCGCGCCGCCGCCTGCCCCTGGGGGTGCCCGGCGTGCTGGCCTCGGTGGCGGCGGGGGCCGCCGTCTACTACGGCATGGGCGTCCTCGGCCTCCTGCAGAAGCCCCTCGTGGCCCCCAACCTCTCCCTGCCCATCGGCCTGCCCCTTCCCACGCTGGGCTTCCTGGCCGGCATGCCCTCCGCCCTGCGCGAGTACCTGCCCATGGCCATTCCCTTCGCCATCCTGACCGTGGTGGGCGGCATCAACGTCACGGAGAGCGCGCGCCTGGCCGGCGACGACTACAAGACGCGCGACATCCTGCTCACGGAGGCGGTGGCCACGCTCCTGGCCGGGCTCTTCGGGGGCGTGTCGCAGTCCACCCCGTACATCGGCCACCCCGCCTACAAGGCCATGGGCGGGCGCGCCGCCTACACCCTGGCCTGCGGGGTCTTCGTGGGCCTGGGGGGGATGCTGGGCTACATCCCCGTCCTCGTGCAGCTGCTGCCCATCGCCTGCCTCGCCCCCATCCTGATCTTCGTGGCCTTCGACATCGTGGCCCAGGCCTTCCACGAGACGCCGCGGCCGCAGGCGGCGGCGGTGTGCTTCGCCATCTTCCCCTCCGTGGCCCAGCTCCTCCTGATCACCCTGGACAAGGCCAACCCCGCCTTCCTGGGCGCGGCCCTCGACCCCCACCAGGTGGCGGAAGCGACGCGCATCCCGCTGGCCTTCGCCGAGAGCTTCGGCGTCTTCGTGCTGCTCGCGCACGGCTTCATCCTGACCGGCATGCTCTGGGGGGCCGCCCTCGCCTTCCTCATCGACGGCCGCGTGGCCCGGGCGGCGGGGGTGCTCGCCGTCTGCGGCGCGCTCTCCACGGTGGGCATCATCCACTCCGTGCTGCCCACGGGCGGGATCTACCTGCCCGGCAGCGCCGCCCTGCAGGGCTCGCACGCGCCGTGGCACTGGGCCGCCGCCTACCTCGCCTTCGCCGCCATGATCCTGGCCTTCGCGCGGATCACCCGCGGGCAGGAGGCCGCCGCGCCCGAGGCGGCGGCGTGAGCGGGCCGCTCGCGCTGGACGGCGCGACCCTCACCCTGGCGGACCTCGAGTCGGTGGCGCGCGGCGGGCGCGCGGTGGCGGTGGCGGAAACCGCGCGCGCGGCGGTGGCGCGCGCGCGGCGCGTGGTGGACGACGCGGTGGCCCGCGGGGACGTGGTGTACGGCGTGACCACGGGCTTCGGCAACTTCGCGGACGTGGTCATCCCTCGGGCACGGCTGCGCGAGCTCCAGCTCAACCTCGTGCGCAGCCATTCCGCCGGGGTGGGCGAGCCGCTGGGGGAGCCGGAGACGCGCGCGCTCATGCTGCTGCGCGCCAACGTGCTGGCCAAGGGCCACTCCGGGGTCCGGCCGGAGACCCTGGAGCGGCTGGTGGCCCTGCTCAACGCGCGCATCCACCCCGTGGTGCCCGCGCAGGGGTCGGTGGGGGCGAGCGGCGACCTCGCCCCCCTCGCCCACCTCGCCCTGGCCCTGGTGGGCGAGGGCGAGTGCGTGCACGAGGGCCGGCGCCGCCCCGCCGCGGAGGTCCTGGCCGGGCACGGCCTCGCCCCGCTCTCCCTGGAGGCCAAGGAAGGCATCGCCCTCATCAACGGCACCCAGCTGATGACGGCGGTGGCCGGCCTCGCCCTCGCCGAGGCGCTGCGCCTGTGCCGCGCCGCGGACGTGGCGGGGGCCCTCAGCCTGGACGCCCTCAAGGGCACCGACGTGGCCTTCGACCCGCGCATCCACGAGGCGCGCCCGCACCCCGGCCAGCGCGCCTCCGCCGCCAACCTCCGGCGCCTGCTGGCGGGGAGCGCCCTGCGCGAGTCGCACCGCGATTGCGGCAAGGTCCAGGACGCCTACACCCTGCGCTGCATGCCGCAGGTGCACGGCGCCGCGCGCGACGCCCTGGACTACGTGCAGCGCACGGTCTCCGTCGAGCTGAACGCGGCCACCGACAACCCGATGGTCTTCGCGGAGACGGGCGAGCTGCTCTCGGGCGGCAACTTCCACGGCGAGCCGGTGGCCCTGGCCGCGGACGTGATGGCCGTGGCCGTGAGCGAGCTGGGCGCCATCAGCGAGCGGCGCACCGAGCGGCTGGTCAACCCGGCCCTCTCCGGGCTGCCCGCGTTCCTGGCCGCGGAAGGCGGCGTGCAGTCGGGCCTGATGATGGCGCAGGTGACGGCGGCGGCCCTGGCCTCCGAGAACAAGGTGTTGTGCCACCCCGCGAGCGTGGACTCCATACCGACCTCCGCCAACAAGGAGGACCACGTGTCCATGGGGGCCCATGCCGCGCGCAAGGCGGCGCAGGTGGTGGCCAACGTGCGCCGCATCCTGGCCGTGGAGCTCCTGGCCGCCACCCAGGCCCTGGAGTTCCACCGTCCCCTCGCCACCTCCCCCGCCCTGGAGCGCGTGCGGGAGCGCGTGCGCGGGCTCTGCGGGCCGCTGGACCAGGACCGCGTCCTCGCCCCCGAGATCGAGGCCGTCGCCGAGGACCTGCGGGGAGGGGCCCTGTCCGACGAAGCGGCGGCCGTCTGCGGTACGCTGGAGTAGAGGTGACCGGCATGCGCGACCTGGGGCCGTCCCCGTCCTCCCAATGGCTGCCCGGCGGCCTGCTCCTGCTGGCGGCGGCGGTGGCCGGCACGGGCCTCGCCTTCCTGGTCGGCGCGCGCCACTGGGCCTTCTACCTGGGCGCGGTGCTGGCCTCCCTCCTCGCCCTGGGCTTCGCGGAGAAGCTCCTCGCCCGCCGGGCCGCCGGCTCCTCGCCCCGGCTGCGCCGCCGTCTCAAGGTGATCCAGGGCGGCAAGGCCTACGACCTCTCCAACGACGACTCCACCGACAGCCAGCGGTACCTGATGTGAAGGCGGAAGCCGGAGCGGGACCGCGCGTGGTGCGGGCCCCGCGCGGCGGGGAGATCTCCTGCAAGTCGTGGCAGCAGGAGGCGGCGCTGCGCATGCTCATGAACAACCTCGACCCCGAGGTGGCGGAGCGGCCCGCCGACCTGGTGGTGTACGGCGGCATGGGCAAGGCCGCGCGCAACTGGGAGTGCTTCGACGCGCTGGTGCGGTGCCTGCGCGAGCTGGAGAACGACGAGACCCTGCTCGTGCAGTCGGGAAAGCCGGTGGCGGTGTTCCGCACCCACGCCGACGCCCCGCGCGTGCTCATCGCCAACTCCCTCCTCGTCCCCGCCTGGGCGACCTGGGAGCACTTCCACGAGCTCGACGCCAAGGGCCTGATGATGTACGGCCAGATGACGGCGGGCTCCTGGATCTACATCGGCACCCAGGGCATCCTCCAGGGCACCTTCGAGACCTTCGCCGAGGCGGGGCGCCGCCACTTCGGGGGCACTTTGCGGGGCCGCCTGGTGGTCACGGGCGGCCTGGGGGGCATGGGCGGGGCCCAGCCCCTGGCCGCCACCATGAACGACGGCGTGATGATCGCGGCGGAGGTGGACCGGCGGCGCATCGAGCGGCGGCTGGAGACGGGCTACCTCGACGAGATGGCCGAGGACGTGGAGGAGGCGCTGGCGCGCGCCCGCGCCGCCTGCCTCTCCGGACGCGCCCTCTCCATCGGCCTCCTGGCCAACGCCGCCGACCTGCTCGCCCGCCTGGCCGCGGAGGGCGTGGTTCCCGACATGGTCACCGACCAGACGAGCGCGCACGACCCGCTGCACGGCTACGTGCCCAACCGGATGCCCTACGAGGAGGCCCTGGCCCTGCGCGCGGCGGACCCCGCGCGCTACGTGGGCGAGGCCCGGCGCACCATGGGCGAGCACGTGCGCGCGATGCTGGAGCTGCGCCGGCTCGGGTCGGTGGTCTTCGACTACGGCAACAACATCCGGGCGGAGGCGCGCCGGGCGGGAGTGGAGGACGCCTTCGCCATCCCCGGCTTCGTGCCGGAGTACATCCGCCCGCTCTTCTGCGAGGGCAAGGGGCCGTTCCGGTGGGCGGTGCTCTCCGGCGACCTCGACGACCTCCGCGTGACGGACGAGGCGGTGCTGCGCACCTTCCCGGAGGACAAGGCGCTGCACCGCTGGATCCGCATGGCCCGGGAGCGGGTGAAGCCGCAGGGCCTCCCCGCGCGCATCTGCTGGCTCGGCTACGGCGAGCGCGCGCGCATGGGCCTCGTCTTCAACCGGCTGGTGCGGACGGGAGCGGTGAAGGCGCCCATCGTCATCGGCCGCGACCACCTGGACGCGGGCTCGGTGGCCTCCCCCAACCGCGAGACGGAGGCCATGCGCGACGGTTCGGACGCGGTGGCGGACTGGCCCGTGCTCAACGCCCTCGTCAACGCGGTGGCCGGCGCCACCTGGGTGTCGGTGCACCACGGCGGCGGCGTGGGCATGGGCTACTCGCTGCACGCGGGCATGGTGGTGGTGGCGGACGGCACGGAGGCCGCGGACACGCGCCTGCAGCGGGTGCTCACCACCGACCCGGGCATGGGCGTGGCGCGCCACGCCGACGCGGGCTACGAGCGGGCCCTCCAGGTCGCGCGCGAGCGCGGGGTGCGCGTGCCCATGGCCGCAGGCCGGCCGGTGGACGGTTGACCCCCCGCGGGTGACGGGACGCCGGTGACGCGGGCGGAGCTGCTGGCAGCGGTCCTGGACCGGGCGCGGGGCGGCGCGCCCCTGCTCCTGGCGGGCCCCTCCGGCGCGGGCAAGACCTGGCTCCTGCGGCGGGCCGCCGCCGCCCTGTCCGACGAGGGCTGGGTGCCCGTCTACCTGGACCTCATGGGCGCCGCCTCCTCGCCCGAGCGCTTCGCCCTGAGCATGCTCGAGGCCCTCCCCGCGGCCACCTTCGGCGCGCAGCTCTCGCGCGCCACCGACATCCGCCGCCTCGCCGCCGCCGGGCGGGCGCGGGGGGCCGACGCGGTGGAAGCCGTCTTCTCCCTGCTCGGCGACCTCGCCCAGGCGGGCGGCCAGCGCGTGGCCCTGCTCCTCGACGAGGCCACCGAGATCCGGTCGCTGTGCTACTTCGAGGGCCTGCGCCACGTGGACCGGCCGTTCTTGACCGCTCTCCTGCGGCGGCCCCGCGGCACCATCCTGGCCACGTCCTACCCGCGCCTGGCCCGGTCGCTCTGGCCGTCGCTGGAGAGCCGCGACGTCCCCCCCCTGACCTCCGCCGAGCTCGACGAGATGCTCTGGGAGTGGACGGCGGCCGCCACCGGCGAAGCCCTGCGGCGCGCGAGCTTCGGCTGGCCCCGCTACGTGCGCATCCTCCTGGAGACGCTGCGGCCGGGCGTGGCGCTGGAAGAGGCCTGGACGCGCGAGATGGGCGCGGGAGGCCGCCTGGAGCAGGCCTGCCGGCACACCTACGAGGCCCTGCTCCTGCGCAGCCGCGGTTACGGCATGTCGAAGGCGGTGCTGGCCACGGTGGCGGCCGAGGAAGGGCTCAACCTCACGGCGCTGGTGGGGCGGCTCGGCCGCACGCCGGGCGCCGTACGCGACTACCTCGGCTGGCTGCTGGGGGTGGATGCGCTGCGGACGGAGCAGAAGCGCTACTACTTCGTGGACGGCCTGCTCGCCACCTGGGTGCGCCTGCACGCGCGCGGGATCCCGGCCACTGCGGGTGAGGTGGAGCGCGCCGCGCGGCGCCTGCTGGCGGAGGCGCCGGGGCCGGACGCGCCGGCGGCCTCCGCCGAGGCCGCCGCACCCTCCTACCCGCGCCCGGACTCGCTGATGGAGATCGACTGATGGCCGCGTGCCCCCTCCTCCTGGTGGCCGCCCTGGCCGCGCCCCATCCCCTCGTGGGCAAGCGCGTGCGCCTGAAGGCGGACGGCATCGAAGGGCGCGTGGTGGGCACCGTGCAGAGCGTGGATCCCGGCGCGGTGCGCCTGAAGACGGCCGGCGGCGCGCAGGACGTCCCCTACCGGTCCATTCGGCGCGTCGAGATGTACATCGGCGAGGGGAGCAAGGCGGCGGAGATGGGAGGCTACGGCTTCGTGCTGGGCGCGGCCGCCGGTTACGCCCTGAGCGCGGCCAGCCCCGGCACGCTGCGCTGGGGGCGCATGACGCAGCCCGAGGCCAACCTCGTGGGGGCGGCCATCGTGGGCCCCCTCGGCGCCATCATCGGCGCCGCCATCGGCTCCGGCACGAAGACCGAGGAGTGGAAGGAGGTGGAGTGGCGCGGCGTGACCTTCGACCTCCGGCCCGCTCCCGGCCAGATCGCGGTGCGCCTCCGCTGGTGAGGGTGCCGGAGCCTCAGGGCGCGGGCGCGTAGACGCCGTCGAAGTCCGTGCGCCAGGTCGTCCCCCCGTCCACGGACTGCTGCCACCGCTGGCGCACGCGGCCCTCCGGCAGGCGCGAGAACTCCATGCGCGCGAGCGTGGGCCGTCCCTCCCGCGTCCGCCAGGGCCCCTCGTAACGGAGGGTGCCATCCACGAAGCCGCCCGGCAGCTCCAGCATCTGCCCGCGGCTGTCCACCCAGCGCTGCTGCCACCGGCCGGAGACGCGGTCGAACAGGTGGAAGGCCTGGCCCTCGAAGCCGTCCGTCCCCGTCCAGCGCTCGAGGAGGGCGCAGCCTCCCAGCACCTTCTCCACGCGGCTGCGGCCGGCGGCCTTGCCCGCGGCGTCGGTGACCGTCCATTCGCCCACCCAGAAGTCGAAGGACCGGTGCTCGGGACCGGCGCAGGCGGCCGCGGGCGGGCTCGGGGGCGGCTCCCCGGCGCCGTCCTCGCCCAGGGCGCGGGCGAGGAAGGCGAGCTGCCGCGCGTAGGTGAGGGCGGACTGCGCGGGGGTGGTGCCGTAGCCGTGGCCGCCCCCCCAGACGACCTGCAGCAGCACCGGGTTCGCGCAGCCCTGCGCGGCCTGCAGCGCGGCCACGAACTTGTACGCGTGCGAGGGCACCGCCGTCTCGTCCTTCTCCCCGGCGGTGACCAGCGTGGGCGGATAGCAGGTGCCGGGGCGCACGTTGTGGTACGGCGAATAGCCGGCGAGGGCGGCGAAGTCCTCTGGATCCTGGGCCGTGCCGAACTCGTCGCGCCAGTACCCGGCCCCCGTGAACCGCTCGTAGCGGAGCATGTCCAGGATGGGGATGTCGACGAGGGCGGCTCCGAACGACGCCGGGCGCTGCATCACCGCGGCCGCGGCCAGGGGGCCGCTCGCGCTGCCGCCGCTGGCCACCAGGCGGGCGGGCGACGTCCACCCCTGTGCCACCAGCCAGTCCGCGGCCGCCAGGTAGTCGTCGATGGCCCTCTGCTTGCTCCGGCCCACCGCCGCCCGGTGCCAGGCCTCGCCGTACTCCCCTCCCCCGCGCACGTTGGCCAGCGCGTACACGCCTCCCCGCTCCATGAAGGCGAGGACCTGGGGCTGGAACCACGGCGTGGCCGCCCAGCCGAAGGCGCCGTACGCGTAGAGGACCACCGGACGCCGCCCGTCGGGGCGCACGTCGCGCCGGTGCGACAGGAACATCGGTACGCGCGTGCCGTCCGCGCTCCGGTAGAAGACCTGTGACGTCACGAAGGCCTCGGGAGCGAAGGGCAGGGCGGGGTGGAAGAACCGCACGACCTCGCGCGTGCGGGGGTCGAGGCGGTACAGCGAAGCCGAGCCGGGATGGGACGGGTTGTTGAAGCTGAAGAACGCCCAGGGGTCCTGGCGCCGGCCCACGAAGCCCGAGAACGTCGTGCCCACGTCGGGGAGGGCGACGGCGCCCTGGGGCCGTCCCGCGATGTCGAACACCTCCACCGCGTGGCGCGCGTCGCGCAGGAAGACGGCGACCAGCCGGTCGGACACCACGTTGGCGAAGTAGAGCGGGTCGGCGCGCTCCGGCAGCCGCTCCTCCCAGTGCGCGGTCTGCGGCCGGCGGGGATCCACCGCCACCACCCGGCCGCGGGGGGCGCCCCGCGTGGTCAGGAACAGGAGCCGGTCTCCGTCCGTGCCCAGGAACGTGTAGGAGGCGTCGGCCTCGAACAGCGGCACGGGCCCGCCCGGCGACCGCAGGTCCAGGTAGGCGACGCGCGTGGGCCCCGCCGGCCCGTCGTTGGCGGCGAACACCACGTAGCGGCCGTCCGCGGAGGCCACCGGCGTGATCCGCGCGTCCGGCGCGTCCGGCCGCGCGAAGGTCCAGCGGTCCGGCCCCGGGTCACCGAGCCGGTGGAAGAGGACGCGCTGGCCCTGCCGCCGCGCCTCCTGCTCGGCGCCGGGTGCGGGCTCGTCGTAGGCCGCGTAGTAGAACCCGCTGCCGTCGGCGGCCCACGAGAGGCTGCCGCCACCGTGCAGGCCGCGCGCGGTGTCGGGCAGCGTGCGCTTCCCCTCCACCTCCAGGATCTCGAGGCGATACCAGGACGAGCCGGCGCGGGCACGGCCGTAGGCCACGTGACGGCCGTCGGGGCTCGGCCAGAAGCCGGCCAGCGTCTCGCCGGGCCACGCGGCCGCGTCGACGAGGACCACGCCCTCTCCCGCGTCTCCCGAGGTCATCACGAGCCGCGGCTGGGCCTGGCCCGCGGGGGCCTGGGTGAAGAACAGCCGGCCGGCCGCCTGCACGGGCACCCCGTACCGCTCGGCCTCCGTGACGGCGGAGATGCGCGCCTCGAGGCGCGCGCGCCCGTCCGCGGCGTCGATCCAGGACACCGCCAGGCGGTCCTGGGCGGCGGCCCAGGCGCGCACCCGCGTGGATGCGAGGTCCTCCAGCCAGCGATAGGGATCGGGCACGGACCGCCCGTGGTGGATCTCCACCTCGGGCGAGGCCAGGGCCGGCGGATAGACCAGCCTGGCCTGCCCGGCCAACGCCTCGCCGTCTCCGTGCGCGGAAGCCGTCGCCCACAGCGCTCCCGCCGCGAGCATGGCCCGCCAGGACGTCGTGATCGCAAGCCGCATTCGTCCTCCTGCTTCCGCGGCCAAGGTGGGTCCGCGGAGGCTCGACGGTCCACGGAGCGCGCCTTGCTTCCTCCTTGATTCCGCCTCAACCCGCAAGTCGCGCGGCTTCAGCGGCGTGCGGGGGGCGGCGCCGAGGCCGCGCGCGGCCCGCGGCTCGGCCCCGCCGGGGCCGCGGTGCTACAGTGGCGATCCCCATGTCGCTCGCTTCCGCTCCCGCCGCGGCACGGCGCTGTGCCCGGTTCGGGCCGTTCGCGGTGGACCTGCTGGCGGGAGAGGTCCGGCGCAACGGCCGCCGCGTCCGGCTCCAGGAGAAGCCCTTCCAGCTCCTGGCCGCGCTGCTGGAGACGGCGGGCGAGCCGGTCACGCGCGAGCAGCTCTATCGCCGCCTGTGGGAGACCGATACCTTCGTCGATTTCGACAACAACCTGAACACCGCCGCCAACAAGCTGCGCGAGGCGCTGGGCGACGCCGCGGCGCGGCCGCGCTACCTGGAGACGCTGCCCAAGCGCGGGTACCGGTTCATCGCACCCGTCGAGTGGGGTCCGCCCGACGGGCACCCGGCCGCGGAGGAGGCGGAGCCCCGGCGCCCGAGGGCCTGGCGGCGGCCGGGCGCCTGGCTGCTGGGCGCCGCCGTACTGGCCGTGATCGCCGCCGCCTCCGTGACGCTGCGGCCTCGGCCCGCGGCCGGTCCCGCGCCGGCAGCGCCCCCGGCTCCGCGGGTCACCGTCGCCGTGCTGCCGTTCCAGAGCCTCACGCCCGGGGAGGCGCACGCGGCCTGGACGCTGGGCCTGGGCGACGACCTCATCGGACGCCTCGAACCGCTGCTGCCCCAGGGCCTGGCCGTCGTGGCCCGCGCCTCCGCGGACGTGTACGCCGACGCCTCGCGCGACGTGCGCGCGGTGGGACGGGACCTCGGCGCCCAGTACGTGCTGCGTGGGAGCGTGCGCCACGAGGCCGGGCGCGTGCGCGTCCACGCCCAGCTCGTGCGGTCGGCGGACGCGCACGTCGTGTGGGCGGAGACGCTGGAAGGGGCGGCGGCGGGCAGCGTGTCCCTGCAGGACGAGATCACCGCCCGCATCGCCCGCACCGTCGGCGTGCGCGTGCAGGCCGGCGGCTACCTCCCGCGGCCGGAGGCCCATGAGGCCTACCTCGAGGGCCTGTACCTGCTGCGCAAGGGGGACGAGGACGGTCACCGCCGGGCGCAGGCGCGGTTCGAGGCGGCCATCGCCCGGGACCCGCGGTACGCCGCCGCGCACGCGGCCCGGGCCGATGCGCTCTGCCGCCAGTCCCGCGACCCCCGGGAAGTCATGCCCCTGGCGCGGGCGTCGGCGGAGCGCGCGCTCGCCCTGGAGCCGGGCCAGGCGGAGGCCCACCACCGCCTGGCCCTGATCGCCCTGTACTTCGACTGGGACTGGGAGGGGGCGCGCGCCCACTTCGAGCGCGCCCTCTCCGCCAAGCCGGGCTGGTCGGTGCTGCACCACTCGCACGCGGGCTACTTCGCCAGCCTCGGCCGCCACGACGAGGCGGCGAAGGCCATGGCCCGCGCGCGGGGGCTGGACCCCGTGGGCGTGGCCGTGGCCGCGGACGCCGGCTGGTACGAGTACGTGGCGCGGCGCTACGACGCCGCCCTGCGGGAGACCGCGCGCGCCCTGGAGCTGGAGCCTGGACACCAGGGGGCCGTGTTCTACGCGCTCCTCGCCCACTCCGCCAAGGGCGACTGGGAGCGCGCGCGCGCCGCCGCCGCGCGCTACGCCGCGCTGCGGGGCGACCCGGGCGCGGCCGACCTGGGTCGCGGCCCGCCCGCGGAGGCCGTGCGGCGCTTCTGGGCGGGGCGCGCCCGGAGCCTCGAGGACGACGCGCGCCGGGGCTACGTGTCGCCCATCCCCCTGGCCCTGGCCGAGGCCGCCCGGGGCCATCACCCGCGCGCGATCCAGCTCCTGGAGCAGGCCCACGCGCAGCGCGCGGGCTGGATCGTCCCCTTCCTCCGCGTCTATCCCGCCCTGGACCCGCTGCGCGGCGAGGCGCGCTTCGCCGCCCTCCTGAGCCGGATCCCGTTTCCCGCCGGACGGGACTGAAGGGGGTCAGCGCGTCCAGGCGACGCCGTCGGGCCCCGGGCCCACGGCGGCGGTGAGGACCGTCCGCGCGCCGACGTCCACCACCATGACCTGGTCGGCGCCGGGCACGCTGAGGACGACGCGCCGCCCGTCGGGCGAGGAGGCCAGGACCTTGGCCGAGTGCGGCAGCGGCACCGTGAACTCCAGGCGGCGGCGGCGCGCATCCACCACGAACAGGCGCTCGCGCCCGGCCACGAACACGCGCGCGCCGTCGGGCGCGAAGGCCAGCCGGCCCAAGGGGCCGCCCTCCAGGGACAGGGTGGACACCACGGCGTCGCTCCTCGTGTCCACGACGGAGATCCGGCGGGCTTCGGTGTCGGTGACCCACACCTCGTCGCCGTCCGGCGAGGACGCGATGCCGTACTGGATCGTCCCCTCCAGGAGGGTGGACGCGCGGCCGCTGCGGCGGTCGAGCACGGTCAGGGCCTTGCCTTCCAGGTGGGGCACGTAGAGCTTGCCCGCGTCCGGCGTGACCGCCACGAACCAGCCGCCGTCGCGCCCGGTCTTGAAGACCCGGCGCACGCCGCCCTCCCGCGCGTCGAGCTCCAGCACGGCCCGGGCGGGGGCACAGGCCACCCACAGCCGCGACCCGTCGCGGCTGACGCGGGTGTCGTGCGGGCTGCGGCACTCCGGGAGGTCGTGGGTGGCCACCACCGCCCTCTGCGCGACGTCGAGCACCGCCACCGTGCGGCCCGCCTCGGCCCCCGGCCCCGGTCCCGCCACCGCCACGTAGGCCAGCCGCCCGTCCCCGGAGAGCGTGATCTCGTGCGGCCCGCGGCCGACGCCGATGCGCGCCACCGGCCGCAGCGTCTCCTCGTCGAGCACGGCCACCGCGCTCGCGCCGCTCAGGGAGACGAGCACCACGCCCGCGGCCGGGAGGAGAGGGCTCACTCCCCCTTCCAGGTGTGGGTCGGCTCCTCCTTGACCAGCCGGTAGCCGATGCGCAGGGGACCGATGGCGATCTCGTCGCCGTCGGCCAGGGGCACCGCCCCCGCGATCTTCCTGCCCTTGAGCTGCGTGCCGTTCTTGCTTCCCTGGTCCTCCAGCACGGCCTCCCGGCCCGTGACGCGCACCACGGCGTGCCGCCGCGAGGCGGACGAGGAGTCGATGAAGACGTCGGCGTCGGGCGCGCGCCCGATGACGTTCTCGCCGGGGTGGAGGGGAAAGGCGCGGCCCCAGACGTAGAGCATGTGCACGAAGCCGCTGCCCGCTCCCGCGGGCCGCGACGTGCGCGAGGCCTCCCCGCAGAAACCGTAGCCGAAGCCGCGCACGGTGCGGACGTAGCGCGGCTCCCCCGCCTCGTCGCCCGTCGCCTTCCGGATCTCGAAGATCAGGGCGGGCAGGTTCACGTCGGACACGAAGGTGCCGGGCCAGAGGTGGTCGTGGATCTCGGACTTGGACACCGCCTTGGGATAGCGGTCGAGGAGGAGGGCCAGCAGCTCGTAGGCCTTGGGCGTGAGGTCCACCGGCGCCCCCCCGCGCAGGAGCTGGCGGCGGTCGGTGTCGAGCATGCAGTCGCCGAAGCGGTAGCTCATGGGCGGACCCCGAAGCAAGGCGCAAGCAACCGCCGTCCAAGGACAGCGGACCTCGCGCGCGCCACCTTCCCGGTCGTGCGACGGAGGTTGCCATGCGGAGGAGCCTTCCCGGGACCCTTGCCCTGCTGCTGGCCGTGCCGGGGACGGGCGCGGCGCGGAGCCTCTCCGTCGAGGGGCCCGTGGAGACGGCCTTCCACGTGCGCCGCGCGGTGCGGGGGGCGGCGCGGCTCCTGGAGCGGCCCGAGTGCGCCCGCGTCCTCTCGGACTTCGCCGACCGCGCGGGCCGCAGCCTGCAGGCCGTCCTCGACACGCGGGGCGAGCGTGGCCACGAGTACGTCCAGGGCCTCCGCTACGAGGGCCCGCCGCCCTTCTCGCCCTGCCGCAAGCGCGAGGTGCTCGCCTTCACCCGTCCGGGGGCGGACGTGGTGTTCGTGTGCACGCAGTTCACGAGCGTGGCGCGGGCGAACCCGCCCCTGGCCCAGTCCATCCTCATCCACGAGATGCTCCACACCCTGGGCCTGGGGGAGGACCCGCCCACGACCTACGAGATCACCCGCCAGGTGGAGCGTCGCTGTGCGCACTGAGTGCCCGCGCTCATTGTGACGCGGCGGTCAAGGCGCCCTCCAGGAGGCGGGGCAGGTCGTCGGGGGGGACGAGCCCGATGCGGCGCGCCCGCTCGCTCCCCCGCGCCAGGAGCAGCAGCGTGGGCAGCCCCGCGATGCCGAGGCGCCGCGCGAGCCCCCCGCTCTCGTCCACGTTGACGGAGACGGCGCGCCAGCGGCCGGCCGCCGCCGCTTCCAGGGCCGCCAGCGCGGTGCGCGACGGCAGGCACCATTCCGCCCAGAAGAGGGCGGCCACCGGGTCGGTGCCGGCCGCCACCCCGTCCCACTCGGCCTCGCCGAGGGCGCGCACGTTCAGAGCTGGGCCTCGACCAGGCGGGCCAGGTTGTCCCGGGAGATGAGCCCGACGCGCTGCTCCGAGACGACGCCTCCCTTGATGATCAGGAGCGTGGGGAGGGTGGTGATGTTGTAGCGGAAGGGCACGTCGGCGTTCTCCTCGACGTTCAGCTTCCCCACCTTGAGGCGCCCGCCGAACTCCCGGGCCACCGCCTCCACCGCGGGCAGGATGGTCCGGCACGGCACGCACCACTCCGCCCAGAAGTCCACCAGCACCGGCCGGTCGGACTTCATCACCTCGGTCTCCCAGTTCTGGTCCGTGTAGGTCTGCAGCGCGTCCGCCATCCACCCTCGCTTCCGCCGGGAGTATATCCGGGCCGGGCGAGGGGCCCCGACACCTTCCGCCGCGTCAGCGCACCAGGCGGAACTTCGAGAAGACGTAGGGGTAGTGCGGCTGGAACCAGTTGCGGAACGAGGGACGCCGCAGGGCGGGATGCGTGGCCCAGGAACCGCCCAGCAGCACGTAGTGGCGGCCGTCGAAGAAATCGGCCGAGTACTCCGGGTACCGCGCGAGCGGCGTGAAGCCGGGGAAGGGCGCGAAGGTGGACGCCGTCCATTCCCAGCCGCCGTCGCCCAGGGCGTGCACGCCCCAGGGGCCCCCCGCGGGCACCTCGCCCCCCGCCCCGCCGCCGTCGCCGTGGGCGGCGCGGTGGTACTCGGCCTCCGTGGGCAGGCGCGCCCCGCGCCACCGCGCGAAGGCCGCGGCCTCCGCCCAGCTCACGCTCGCCGGCTCCTCCAGCGCCTCCGCCAGGGGCACGTCCGCGAAGAGCCCGCGCCGGAAGAGGCGCCCGTCCTCCCGCCGCCAGCTCCACGGGTGGTCGAGGCGCCGGCGCGCGCGCCAGGCGAAGCCCTCGGGGTCCCAGAAGCGGGCGTCGCCGTAGCCTCCCGCCTCCACGAACTCCATGACGTCGGCGTTCCGCACGGGCCGCGAGTCGATGCGGAAGGCGGGCACGTCCACGTCGTGCGGCTCGTGCTCGTTGTCCCAGGCGAAGGGAAGCGCGCCGCGCGCCACGCCCAGCCGCGCGCGGCCGCCCGGCACGGCCACGGGCCGGGAGGCGCCCGGCATCGCCCCTGCCGCCGGCGCGGCGCCGGCGTCGGGCCGCTTCCGGCCATGGTCCAGCTCCTGCAGCATGTAGAGCAGCGTCTCGTGGTGCATGAGCTCGTGCTCCAGCACCATGCGCGCCACGCTCTCGCCTTCCGGGGCGCGCGCCACCGCCTCCCACTCGTCGCGCAGCCGCGCCCGCACGCGCTCGCGGTAGTCCACCACGGCCTCCGCCGGGGGCCAGGCCGCCCCGGGGTCGTGCGCGTCCACGTCGAGGGGGTCGATGCCGCGCGCGAAGAGCGCGTCGCGGTCCTCGTCCATGGCCGGACGGCCCAGCAGGCCCCGGCCCAGGTGGTTCCAGGCGAAGCACGGGAGATGGCCCACGTAGAAGATGAAGGGCTGCCGGAGGGCGATGGGCTGGGCCCGCCAGGCGGAGGGCTCGAGCCAGCCGAAGATGCGGTCGGAGCGGGCCCAGGCCTCCTCCAGCTCGGACGGCGTGCGCATCCCCCAGGATAGCCGTTCAGGCGTCGGCGATGGCGCTCCGGTACACGGTCTCGTAGGCCTCCGCCGACCGGCGCCAGGAGAAGTCGCGCGTCATGCCGTTCCTCATCAGCCGGCGCCATCCCCGGGCGTCGCCCCAGGCCTCGAGCGCGCGGTCGAGGGCCCACACGAGGCCGGTGCCGTCGGCGTGCGCGAAGAGGAAGCCCGTGCCCTCCCCGCGCGCGGCGTCCCACGGCTCCACCGTGTCCCGAAGCCCGCCCGTGGCGCGCACGATGGGAACGGCGCCGTAGCGCAGGCTGTACATCTGGGTGAGGCCGCAGGGCTCGTAGCGCGACGGCATCAGGAACATGTCCGCCCCCGCCTCCACCTTGTGGGCGAGCACGGGGTCGTAGGCGAAGCGGCACGCGAAGCGCGCGGGGTCGCGCTGGGCCAGCCGGCGGAAGCCGTCCTGGACCTCGCGCTCGCCCGTGCCCAGCACCACCAGGCGCAGGGGCCGGCGCAGGAGGTCCTCGCTCGCGCCCACCACGAGGTCGATGCCCTTCTGGTGGACGAGGCGGGAGACGACGGCCACCAGGGGCAGGTCGGGCTCCGCAGGCAGCCCGAAGGTGGCCAGCAGCTCGGCCTTGCAGGCGCGCTTCCCCGCCGGCCGCTGCGCCGAGTAGCGCCGCGCGATGAAGTGGTCCACGCGCGGGTCCCACTCGTCGTAGTCCACGCCGTTGAGGATCCCGGAGAGGTCGTCGGCGCGGGCCCGCAGCACGCCGTCCAGGCCGTAGCCGTGCTCGGGGGTGCGGATCTCGCGCGCGTAGGTGGGCGACACCGTGGTGAGCCGCTCCGAGAAGGCAAGGCCCGCCTTCATGTAGCCGACGCCGCCGTGGAACTCGAGGGCCTCCGGCGCCCCCAGGTGCCGCGGCAGCCCCAGCACGGCCAGGGTGTCGGAGGGGAAGTTCCCCTGGTAGGCGAGGTTGTGGATGGTGAAGACCACGGGCATGCGCCCCACCACCGCGTCGTGCGCGTAGAGCGCCTTCGCGTACACGGGGAGGAGCCCCGTCTGCCAGTCGTGGGCGTGGAAGAGGTCGGGCCGCTCGCCGCGGCTGCGGAAGAACTCCAGGCAGGCGCGGGAGAAGAAGGCGAAGCGCAGGCGGTTGTCCTCGTAGTCGTGGTTGCCCACGCCGTAGGGGAAGGGGCGGTCGAAGAACTCCGCGTGGTCCACGAAGACCAGGCGCACGGCGTCCTGCTCGCTGACGTAGAAGCCGGCGCTGCGGTGCGCCCCGTCCACGGGGACGGGCACGGCGCCCGCGAAGCTCCCCGGCGGCAGGGCGATCGTGCCGTAGCGCGGCAGCAGCACCGTCACGCGGTGGCCCAGGGCGGTGAGCGCCCGGGGCAGCGCCGACGCCACGTCGGCCAGCCCGCCCGTCTTCACGAAGGGCGCCACCTCGGAGGCGGCGAAGGCCACGTGCAGGGACCCCGGCATGGCGGCGAACCCTAGCACGGCGCCGGCCCGGCGAGCGGGCTCGCGGCGATGGACCGGCCCGCGCGCGCTACTGCACGTAGCCCAGGGCGCGGAGCCGTTCGCGGATCTCGGACTCCACGCGCGGGGAGTCGGCCGTCGCCTGCCCCTCCTGCTCGCCGTAGCCGGCCACGCGGCGGAGGGCGTGCGTGCGCAGGAACTCGGCGGTGAGCACCTCCTCCGGGACCCGGCCCTCGAGGTCGTCGGCGATGGGGAACCCCTTCAACCGCAGGAGCAGCGGCAGGACGTCGTAGATGCTCAGCTCCACGCGGCCGCCGCGGATGTCGGGGCCCGCGGCCAGGAAGACGCCGTCGGGAGCCTGGTTGTGGTTGTAGCGGACCAGCCCGCCGTGCCGCTCCGGCCGGAACCCGTGATCGGAGACCACCACCACGTTGCCGTCCCCGAAGGCCGCCGTCAGCTCGCCGAGGGCGGCGTCGACGGCGCGGTAGGCCTCGGATACCACGCGGCCGAAGCGGCGCACATGCGCGGGAGGGCTCTGCACCGAGGGGTCCGCCAGCTCCGAGTCGTGGAGCGAGGTGTGCGAGGTCTTGTCCACGATGCGGAAGAGCACCAGCGTGTCGGGCGCGCTGCCGTACTGGCGGCGGCCGCTCTCGACCACGGCCAGGGCCAGGCGGCGGCTGGTCTCGAAGGCGGAGAAGAAGTAGCGGAACTGGCTCATGATGTCGTCGTGCCCGGGCTCGGCCACCGCGGGCATGGCCGCCAGCTCCGCGGCGCCGACGTCCAGGAAGCGGCGCGCCTGCCCGGCGGAGACGTCCGCGCTGCGCACCACGTGCCGCGCCAGGTCCGCGTAGGCCCCGGGCGGGTAGGTGACACGGTCGGCGGGGGGCAGGGAGCCGTCCGGACGCGGCGCCCACCAGTAGATGCGGTCGCTCACCAGGGTCCCCGCGACCGGCTCCGCCGGCCACGTCGCCCACCAGGTGACGACGTTGACCGGCGACCGCTCCCGGAGCGCGATGGTCCAGAAGGCGGGCACCCGCCGCATGTCGCTCGTCACCGGGCGCTCGTAGATCTGGCCGGCGCGCTCCAGGCCGCCCCGGAGCCATGCGAAGCCGAAGGCCCGCACCGGGCGGACCGGCGGCAAGGGAGCGTCGACGCCGCGCAGCACCGGGCGGGAGAACCCGGTGATCCCGTGGCGGTTGGGGCCTTTCCCGGTGGCGATGCTCGTCCACACCACCGGGGACAGGGTGGGGCGAATGGTACGCAGCGGTCCCCAGGCGCCCTGGTCGCGCAGGCGGGCCAGGTTGGGCAGAAGGCCGCGCGCCATCAGGGGCTCCATGAAGGCCCAGTCGGCGCCGTCGATGCCCACCAGCAACACCCGCGGCGCCGGCGTCATCAGGATGCGGTCGGGCGGCGCGCCCGTGGCGGCGCGGGCCCAGGACGCATCGGCGGTGCGCACCCCCGGAGCGAAGGCGCCCACCGCCGCCGCCAGCGCGGCGCCGGCCACCATTCGGGGCCAGCGCCGCCGCCGGGAAAGGGCGACCAACAGGAGGCCCGCCGCGCAGAGGGCGAGCGCGGCCGCGCAGCACGGACCGAAGCGGGGGGGCGGCGGAAGGCGGCCGAGGAGCCGCAGCGCGCCCCGGTTCGTGAAGGCCCCGGCCACCACGGTGGTCAGGCAGGCCCCGGCCAGCACGGCGCGCGGCACCCAGCTCAGCCGCGCGCTCCGGCCCAGCAGCACCGCGCCGAGGCCCGCCGCGGCGGCCACCGCAGCGTAGCCGAGAACCCACCAGGCCCACATGGCGAGTCCGAACGTCAACGGCCCCTGCACGGGCGGCAGCTGGTGCCGGACCACGAAGACCAGGGTGGCGGCGGTCCCCGCGAAGAACGCGGCGAGGAGGTACCGCTCGGCCCATTCCCCGACGGGGACGCGCGGGGGTGCGGAGAATGAGCCCATCGGGAGATGGAACCACTCTCGCCGCCGGCGGCGGCGCTGTCAACGCCGGTGGTACTGTCTCGCGTGCCCCGCCGGCTCGGACAGCACTTCCTGCGCGCCGCCTCCGTGGAGAGGCTGCTGCGGCTCGTGGACCCGCGCGCGGACGAGGTCTTCCTCGAGATCGGGGCGGGCGCGGGCGCCCTCAGCCTGCCCCTCGCCGCGCGCGCCGGGCGCGTGGTGGCCCTGGAGGTCGACGCGCCCCTCGCCGCGCGCCTGCGCGCGCGCGCGCCCGCCAACCTCGAGGTCCTCCACGCCGACGCCCTTCGCGCCGACCTCTCCGCCCTCGTCCCGCCCGGAGCGCGGCTGGTCGGCAACCTGCCCTACGCCGTCTCCAGCCCGCTCCTCCGCCGCTTCCTCGACCTGCGCGCGCACGTGCGTGACTTCCACGTCATGCTGCAGGACGAGGTGGCGCGCCGCGTGGCGGCGCCGCCCGGCTCGAAGGAGTACGGCATCCTCTCCGTGCTGTACGCGCTCGTGGCGCGGGTGGACATCCCGCTGCGATTCCCGCCCGGCGCGTTCACCCCGCCCCCCAAGGTGGAGTCCGCGATCCTGCGCGGGCGCTTCCTCGACCGGCCTGCCGCCGAGGCCCCCCCGCTCCCCGCCTTCGAGCGGTTCCTGCAGGCGGCTTTCGCCCGCCGCCGCCGGACCCTTGAAAACAACCTGAGAGATCGCTATCTTAACCTCAAGGAACACTTGAGGTTGCTCAAGATCGAGGGCACACGGCGGGCCGAAACGCTATCCGTTGGGGAGCTGGCCAGCCTGGCCCTGGCTCTGGGAGCCGACTAGGAACACGAGCGGGGCCGGCGGGCGCGGGGTGCCGA
Source organism: Vicinamibacteria bacterium (assembly GCA_036556965.1). Taxonomy (GTDB): domain Bacteria; phylum Acidobacteriota; class Vicinamibacteria; order Fen-336; family Fen-336; genus DATBIO01. Next base: position 17,219 of record DATBIO010000287.1, on the reverse strand, counting down.
GGCCGGGGCCCGCTTCGAGGAGCAGGCAAACGGAAGCGCTGGCGGACGTGAACGGGGCGTCGGACCTCCGTCTGGTCCCGCTCGGGGGTCTGGGCGAGTTCGGGCTGAACGCGCTCGTCCTGGAGTGGCAGGACCACGCCTTGCTGATCGACGCGGGGGTCATGTTCCCCGGCGTGGACACGCCGGGGGTGGACACCATCGTCCCCGACTTCCAGTACCTGGCCGAGCGCCGCGGCGCCCTCCGCGGCATCCTCCTCACCCACGGGCACGAGGACCACCTCGGCGCGCTCGCCTTCGCGCTGCAGGCGGCGCCGGCCCCCGTGTTCGGCAGCCGCCTCACCCTCGGCTTCGCGCGCCGCCGCCTCGCGGAGCGCGGCGTCGGCGCCGACCTGCGCACGCTCACCCCCGGCCAGCCGCAGGAAGTCGGGCCGTTCCGCGTCCACCCCATCCGCGTGGCCCACAGCGTCCTCGACAGCCTGGCCCTCGCCATCGAGACGCCGGCCGGGGTGGTGATGGTGAGCGGCGACTTCAAGGTCGACCGGCGCGCGCCCGCCCACGAAGCCACCGACCTCGATGCCCTCTCCGCCTGGGGCGAGAGCGGCGTGCTGGCCCTGCTCTCCGACAGCACCAACGTCGAGCAGAAGGGCGGCAGCGGCAGCGAGGAGGACGTGCTCCCCGCCTTCGAGGAGGTCTTCGCGCGCACGCCCGGGCGCGTGCTCGTGACCTGCTTCGCCACCTCCATCCCGCGCATCCAGCGCGTGGCGGACCTCGCGCAGCGCCACGGGCGCTCCGTCGGGTTCCTGGGCCGCCGCCTGGTGGACAACACGGACGTGGCCGCGGAGCTGGGCCTGCTCCGCATCCCCACCACCGCGCGCCTGGCCGTGGAGGAGGCGAAGGACGCGCCGCCCGGCTCCCAGGCGCTGTTCGTCTCCGGCAGCCAGGGCGAGCCCCTCTCCGCCATGACCCTGCTGAGCCTCGACGAGCATCCCGCGCTGGCGGTGGGGCCCGGGGACACCGTGGTGTTCTCCGCGCGGCCGATACCCGGCAACGAGCGGGCGGTGTCCCGCGTCATCGGCAACCTCTTCCGGCGCGGAGCGGACGTGGTGCACCCCGGCATCGCGGCCGTGCACGTCTCCGGCCACGGCAGCCAGGACGACCTGCTGGAGCTCCTGCGGCGCGTGCGGCCCCGCTTCTTCGTGCCCGTGCACGGGGAGTACCGCATGCTCGCGCAGCACGCGCACCTGGCGCGCCGGGCCGGCCTCGCCCCCGAGCGTGTCCTGCTCGCCGAGGACGGCGACGTGCTCCGCATGGGGCCGCGCGGGGCGCGCCGGGAAGCGCGCGTCCACGCCGGCCGCACCTTCCTGGACCGCGGGGTCGAGGAGCTCGAGGACCTGGTGCTGCGCGACCGCCGCCGGCTCTCCGCGGAGGGCATCGTGGTGCCGGTGGTGGTGGTGGACCGGCAGACGGGCGCCCTCACCTCGCCCCCCGAGATCGTGACGCGCGGCTTCGTGGACGAGGCCGAGCGCGGGGCCGAGCTGCTGGACGCGGCGCGCAGCGCGGTGGCGCGGACCATGGAGGAGCGTCCCCGCGAGGAGCGCTTCGACCCCGGCGTCACCCGCGAGCGCCTGCGCCAGGAGCTGCAGCGCCTCTTCAAGAAGCGGCTCCAGCGGCGGCCCATGGTCATCCCCGTGGTGATGGAGGTGTGAAGGGTGGACGCGCGCAGCGGCGGACGGCGGGCGGGGCGGGAGCGGCGGTGAGGGAGGCGCGGCATGGCTAGGCCCGCCGCCTCGCGCCGGCCCGAGTTCCTGGGCCTGGCCTCGTTCGCGGCCGCCCTCATGCTCCTCATCAGCCTCGTGACCTACCACCCCGCGGACCCGGTGCCCTTCTTCAAGGCGGGGGCGACGGGCCCCGCGCGCAACCTCATCGGCCCCATGGGGGCCTTCCTGGCCGAGCTGCTCGGGGCGCAGCTCCTGGGCTTCGCCGCCCTCGTCCTGCCCCTCGTCCTGGGCCTCGCGGGCTGGCGCCTCTTCTGGTGCCGGCCCCTGGACGCGCCCTACACCAAGGCGTGCGGGGTGGCCGTGCTCGTGCTCTCCCTCTCCGCCCTGCTCGCCCTCGCCCCGGGCGAGGTCTCGCTGCGCGGCGAGCCGTTCCGCGCGGGGGGCGCGGTGGGGGCGCTGCTGGCGGGGTCGCTCGTCGCCCAGCTCAACCACGCGGGTGCCTTCATCCTCGTGCTCACCGTTCTGGGCCTGGCCCTCATCCTCTCCACGCAGTTCTCCTTCGCCCGCCTGCTGAGCCGCGCGGGCGAGGCCTCGGGCACGCGGGCGCGGGCGCTGGGCAGCGCCTTCTTCCAGTTCCGGGAGCGCCGGCGCAAGGAGAGGATGCGCCAGGACGTCATCCGCAAGCACACGCAGAAGGAAAGGGAGGCGGCGGCCCCCGCGGAGGCCTCGCCCCGCGTCCGCCGCAGGGCCGCGCCCGCCGAGGAGCCCACGCCCGAGCAGCAGCCGCTGCCCTTCGCGGAGGCTCCCGAAGCCGACGAAGACCAGGCCACGGCCGCGCTCCCGCGCAAGCGCAGGCGCGGCACGGTGGTGCCCGCGGCGGGGCTGCCGCCGACGACGCTCCTCGACGAGATCCCCCACGACGGGGGGGTGGACAAGGAGCGACTGTTCGAGAAGGCGCGCGTCCTGCAGGCCAAGAGCGGCGAGTTCGGCGTGCTCGGCACGGTGGTGGAGATCCACCCCGGCCCCGTGGTCACCACCTACGAGTTCAAGCCCGACGCCGGGATCAAGTACTCCAAGATCGTGGGCCTGGCCGACGACCTGGCCCTGGCCCTGGAGGCGGAGTCCATCCGCATCGACCGCATGAGCGGGCGCGGCACGGTGGGCATCGAGATCCCCAACGAGCGGCGGGAGACCATCTCCCTGCGCGAGATCCTGGAGTCCGAGGACTTCTCGCGCCCGCACTCGCGCCTCACCCTGGCCCTGGGCAAGACGGTGAGCGGCGAGACCTACGCCACCGACCTCGCCACCATGCCCCACCTGCTCATCGCGGGGGCCACGGGCACGGGCAAGAGCGTGGGCCTCAACTGCATGATCGCCAGCATCCTCTTCAAGGCCTCGCCCGAGGAGGTGCGCGTCATCCTCATCGACCCCAAGCGGCTGGAGCTGGGGGTGTACGAGGACATCCCCCACCTGCTCTGTCCCGTGGTCACCGACCCCAAGATGGCGGCCAACGTCCTCAAGTGGGCGGTGGCGGAGATGGAGAAGCGCATCCGCAGGCTCGCCTCCGAGGGGGTGCGCAACATCGAGCAGTACAACAACGTGGTGCGGGCGGAGAAGCCGGAGCCGGGCGAGGAGGAGGCGGGGCCCCTCCACTACATCGTGATCGTGATCGACGAGCTGGCCGACCTCATGATGGTCAGCTCGCACGAGGTGGAGGAGTCGATCACCCGCCTGGCCCAGATGGCGCGCGCGGTGGGCATCCACCTCATCCTGGCCACGCAGCGGCCCTCGGTGGACGTGCTCACCGGGCTCATCAAGGCCAACTTCCCCTCGCGCATCTCCTTCCGCGTGGCCGCGCGCGTGGACAGCCGCACCATCCTCGACTCCATCGGCGCCGAGCACCTCCTGGGCAGGGGCGACATGCTCTTCCTGCCCCCGGGCAGCGCGCGCCTGACCCGCATCCACGGGGCCTACGTGAGCGAGAAGGAGATCGCGCGCCTGACCGCCTGGCTGCGCCGGACGGGACAGCCGGCCTACGACGACACGGTGGGCAGGCCCGAGCGGGGGGCGGAGGCGGCGGAGGCCGTCGAGCGCGACGAGCTGTACGACGAGGCCGTGCGCTTCGTGGTGCAGAGCGGCCAGGCCTCCACCAGCATGCTGCAGCGCCGCTTCCGCATCGGCTTCAGCCGCGCGGGGCGGCTGGTCGACATGATGGAGCGCGACGGCATCATCGGGGCCGCCGACGGCAGCAAGCCGCGCGAGATCCTCGTCCCCGCCGACTACTACGAGACGGTGGACGCGTGGCCCAAGTGACGGCCCGCGCGCGGGGCCGGCACGCCCCCGGCCGCGGCCGCGGCGCCGGCGTCCTCCTCTGCCTCGCCGCCGCGGCCTCCTCCGCCGCCGCTCCCCGCCCTCCGGTGCGCAGCGCCTCCACGCGCGCGGCGGCGGCGGCGCGGCCCGACGCCGCCCTCTACGCGGAGGCCCGCCGGGGCGAGAACGCGCTGCGCGCCTCGCGCAAGCGCGCGGCCCAGGCCGCGGAGTGGGAGAAGGTGGTCCTGCGCTTCCGCCGCCTGGTGGCGCGCTACCCGCAGAGCGGCTACGCGGACGACGCCCTCATGGCCGTCGGCGAGAGCTACCGGGAGATGGCGCGCCGCTTCAAGGACGCGCGCTACCGCGAGGACGCCATCCGGGCCTACCGCGGGGTGGTGTCCGAGTACCCGCGCAGCCGCCACGGCGAGCCCGCGCTCTACCACTGCTTCACGCTGGCGCGGCGCGGGGAGGCGGCGCAGGCCGCGCGCGCGTACCTCGAGGCCTTCCCCCAGGGCGCGCACGCGAAGGAGGTGCGGGGCCAGCTTCGCAGGCGCGAGCCGGCGCAGGCGGCGGCCCTCCCCTCGCCTCCTCCCCCCGGCCTCTCCCGCGTCTTCAACGTGCGCACCTGGACGGGGGAGGCCTACACGCGCGTGGCCATCGACCTCGAGCGCAAGGTGCGCATCGAGCAGGACCGGATCCAGGACCCCGACCGCATCTGGATCGACCTGCAGGGGAGCCGGCTGCACCGCAACCTCACCGACCGCACCTTCCCCGTCGGCGACGGCCTCCTCAAGCAGATCCGCATCGCGCAGAACCGCGACGACGTGGTGCGGGTGGTCCTCGACCTCGGCAAGGTGAAGGACCACTCGGCGTTCTACCTGGAGAACCCGCCTCGCCTGATCGTGGACATCCGCGGGACGCCGCGGCCGCGCATTGCCTCCGCGCGGCCCCCCACCGCCGCCGACGCCGAGCCCCCGGCCTGGGACGGCCCGGGCGACCCGCCGGTGGTGGGCACGGCCCCCGCCGCCCCTCCCGTGTCACGGGCGGCCGCCGCGCCGTCGCCCGCGCCCCCGGCGTCCACCGCCGGCGTACCGCCCGCCCTGGCCGACAAGGGCTGGGTGAAGCCGCTGCCCACGCGCCGGCTGCCCGCCATCGTCGCCGACGCCCCGCCCGTCGCTCCCGCGCGCACGCCTCCCGTCCTCGAGGGCAACGTCCCGCCGCTCCCCGCCGGCGCGCCGGCCCCCCCGGCGCCTGCCCCCGCCGCGCCCGCCCTCACCCGCGCCGAGCCCGGCGCCCCCCAGGCCAACCGGGCGGGCTCCTACAGCCTGGCCCGGCAGCTGGGGCTCGGCGCCCGCACCATCGTGCTCGACGCCGGCCACGGCGGGCACGACCCCGGCAGCATCGGCCCGGGGGGACTCCAGGAAAAGGAGCTGGTCCTCGACGTGACCCTGCGCCTGGAGCGCCTCCTCCGCGCGCGGCTGGGGGCGGAGGTGATCCTGACCCGCCCCCACGACGCCTTCGTGGCCCTCGAGGAGCGCACCGCCATCGCCAACTCCAGGGGCGCCGACCTCTTCCTGTCCATCCACGCCAACTCCAGCCGCACGCCCCGCTCGCGCGGCATCGAGACCTACTTCCTCAGCTTCGCCAAGGGACGCCACGCGGAGGCGGTGGCCGCGCGCGAGAACGCGATCTCGCCCGCCACCATGAAGGACCTCCAGAACCTGGTGAAGGCCATCGCCACGAACAGCAAGATCGACGAGAGCCGCGACTTCGCCTCCTCGGTGCAGGAGGCCATGGTCCGCGGCCTGCGCCCCCACGTGCCCGACGTCCTCGACCGTGGCGTGCACACGGCGCCCTTCTACGTGCTCATCGGCGCCAACATGCCCAGCGTGCTGGCCGAGATCAGCTTCGTGAGCAACCCCGCGGAGGAGAAGCTCCTCAAGAAGGGCGCGCACCGGGACCGCATCGCGGAGAGCCTGTTCGCGGGGGTCAAGGCCTACCTCGAGACCCTGAACCGCGGACCGTTCCGGCAGACGACCTCGGCCTCCCCGCGGCGGCGGTGACCCGGGACCCCGGTTGACCCGGGCGCGGGGCCCCTCTACAGTGGCTACGAGAGACCGCGGATGACGTTCCTCGCCGGGCAGGCCGTGACGTGGGTGAAGGTGGAGCCGCCCACCCTGGACGTCGTCGGCCTCGTCCTCACCGCCCTGGGCCTGGCCGGCGTCTGCGCGGTGGTGGCCCTCGTCCTTGGGATCAGCCTCGGCGTGGGCCTGGTCATCCACCGCCGCAAGCACCCGCCCCTCTCCCTGGCCGACGAGGGCCTGCACCTCATGCAGTCGCGGCGACCCTCCTAGCCCCACTCACCACCCCGGCATGCGCGAGGAGACCTGGCCGAGCCTGCCCCTCGAGGCGTGGAGCGCGACCTGCGCCACCCTGCACCGGTGGACGCAGGTCGTGGGCAAGGTCCGCCTCCGGCAGGGCCCGTGGCTGAACCACTCCTGGCACGTGACCCTCTACGTCACCGCGCGCGGGCTGACCACCTCTCCCATTCCCCACGGCACGCGCGAGTTCGAGATCGAGTTCGACTTCATCGACCACGTCCTCGCCGTCCGCGCCAGCGACGGGGGCACGGCCCGCCTTCCCCTGGGGCCGCAGTCCGTGGCCGCCTTCTACCGCGCCCTGATGGCCGCGCTGCAGGGGCTCGGCCTGCCCGTGGCCATCCACGGGAGGCCCAACGAGGTTCCCGACCCCGTGCCCTTCGACGAGGACGAGGTCCACAAGGACTACGACCGTGACTACGCCAACCGCTTCTGGCGGGTCCTCGTGCAGTGCGATCGGGTGTTCAAGCGCTTCCGCTCCGGCTTCCTCGGGAAGTGCAGCCCCGTGCACTTCTTCTGGGGCGCCCCCGACCTCGCGGTGACCCGTTTCTCGGGGCGGCGCGCCCCCGCGCACCCGGGCGGCGTCCCCAACCTCCCCGACGCCGTGGCGCGCGAGGCCTACTCGCACGAGGTCAGCAGCTGCGGCTTCTGGCCCGGCGGCGGCCCCATCCCCTACCCCGCGTTCTACTCGTACGCGTACCCGGAGCCGGCCGGCTTCTCCGCCGCCGCCGGGGGGCCGCCGGGCGCGTTCTACAGCCCGGACCTGCGCGAGTTCATCCTGCCCTACGACGCCGTGCGCGAATCCGCCTCTCCCGACGAGACGCTCCTCGCCTTCCTGCAGGCGACCTACGAAGCCGCCGCCGACCTGGCGCAGTGGGACCGCGGCGCGCTGGAGCGGAGCGCGAGCATCGGCCAGGCCTGACCCTGCACCGGGCCGGCTCATCCGCGCCCTGCACCACGGGCTGAGCCCTAAGCCGCGCAGCGCCTGCGCGCGCTGCGCACCTGCTGAGCAGCGACCCCCGGCGCCGTTCCGCCCGCGCGGCGCCGGGAACCGTTCGCACACCACGGTCAATCAGCGGCGTAGGCGCGCGCGCCGTGCGTAACCCGCGATGGCACGTCCCCTGCTCTACCGGGCACCCGATGGCCGCCTCCCAAGAGGCGACCGAAGAACAAGGAGAGAACGATGCCCAGTACCAGGGCCTACGCCGGCCGCTCGCTGGTCTTGACCGCCGTGCTCCTCGCGGCGTGTGGCGGTGACACCGTCATGGGGCCGCCGCCACCGCCCCCGCCACCCCCGCCGCCTCCGGCCGCCGCCGTCACCGCAACCGGCGACGGCGCCCTGGTGCTCCATCCGAGCGCCGATCCCCGCTGGGTCGTGGCCATGGAGACACCCATCCGCGTCACCGAGACGGCGGGCGGCTCCGCCAACTGGCCCTACACACGGATGACGTTCTTCCTGCGCGGACAGCAGGTGGAGGCCGCCCAAGTGGCGGGCAGCAGCCCTACGGTGGCCGGACGCAGCAACAACAGGTACGTGCCGATCTTCCGGTTCAACTCGGACGACTTCGACACGGTCGTCATCGAGCTCGGCCTGCAGGATCACAGGGACGCCCGCATCTTCACGGTCACCGTGCCCCTGGGCTCCTTCTCGGATGTCACCCTCTCGCCCTTCCCCCTGACGCGTTCCCGGGTTCCCATCTAGGACGCCCCGCGGACGGCCGCGCCACCGGGCGCGTGGCGGGCGCCGTCTCCCCGGGGCCCCCCGCCCCTCGATGACCCGCTGCGTCATGGCCCTTGACATCCATGACGCAGCGCGTTATATTGAGGGCGTGACAGGGAGGCAGGCCACGAGCACGGGGGTCCGGCTCATCAAGCGGTACGAGAACCGCAAGCTCTACGACACCCACGTCCGCCGCTACGTGACCCTCGACCGCCTCAGCCAGATGGTGGCGGGGGGCGAGGACGTGCGCGTGCTGGACAAGAAGACGGGCGAGGACATCACCACCACGGTGCTCGCCCAGGTGGTCCTGGAGGGCATCCGCACGCGTACCTGGAGCGTGCCCGGGCCCGCCCTGGCCCGCCTCATCCGCCGCGGCCGGGATGCCGCGGAGGCGGTCTGGCTGAGCCCCCAGGACGCCGCCCGCCGGGCGCGCGAGGAGACCGAGCGCATCGCGGGCCGGCTCCTGGGCCGCCTGAGCCTCGACGAAGCGGTGGCCCTGCGCCAGGACCTCTCCGCCGCCGTGCAGCGCATCGTGGCGGAGGCCCACAGCGGGCTCGAGGAGCGCGTGCGCTTCCTCCTCGACCGCATCGACGCGGAGGCGGAGAAGCACCCCGCGGTGGCCGCGGTACGCGACCGCGTGCTGGGCCGCCGCCCGGCCCCGGCGCCTCCCCCCCGGAGGAAGCGCGCGAGGACGACGAGGCAGATCCGGACAAGGAGGACGAGATGACGACGTCGAAGAAGACGGCCCCCCGCCGGGCCAAGAAGGCCCGCGCCGCGGGCACGCGCACGCGCACGGTCCTGCGCCAGCGCTGGACGGAGGCCTGGAAGGGACTCAGCGCGGCCCAGGTCCAGCTGGAGAAGCGGGTGAAGAAGCTCCTGAAGGACAAGGGCTTCAACGCCACGGAGATCGGCAACGCCGTCACCGAGATCGGCAACCGGCTCGAGAAGGAGCGGAAGAAGGCGGCCAAGCAGATCGGCGGGCGGCTCGACGTCCTGCAGAAGCGGGCCATCAAGGAGGGCAAGGCCCTCGGCCGCGCGGTGGACGACGCCGTGCGGGGCACGCTGGCCACCCTCAACATCCCCTCGCGGCAGGAGGTGGTGGAGCTGACGCGCAAGGTGGACGAGCTCTCGCGCAAGCTGGACCGCGTGGGCAAGCCCACGGCGAGGACGCGCGCCTCGGCGTAACGGTTAGACTTGCCTCGCCCCGGGCCTCCGCCCCGGGGCGAGCCCCAGGAGGAGGTGAGACCCGTTGGCGGGTCCGCGCCCACCACGCCGGCGTGCGAACGGCGGCGTCAAGCCGAAGGTCGCCCTGGTCTGCGCCGGCGGCGGCGTGACGGGGGCGGTCTACGAGATCGGCTGCCTGCGGGCGCTGGAGGACCTCCTCGACCGCAGCGTCCTCGACTTCGACCTCTACGTGGGCGTGAGCGGGGGCGCCTTCGTCACCTCGCTGCTGGCCAGCGGCATCTCCGCCCACGAGATGTACGACGAGGTCACCCTGGGCGGGGGCGGTCCCTTCGGCGGCACCGCCCCCCTCTTCCGCCTCGGGCTCTCGGAGTTCCTGCGCCGGTCGCTGCGCGCGCCCCGGGTCATCCGGGACGCCCTCTGGCAGGCCGTCACCGGGCGCTCGCGCAGCGTGTCCGACCTCGCCCTCTCCCTCTTCGAGCTGCTGCCGCCGGGCCTCCTCGACAACTCCGGCCTCCAGGAGTACCTGGCCGAGGTCTTCGCGCGCGCGGGGCGCGGCGACTCTTTCGCCGCCCTGGCGCGCGAGCTCTACGTGGTGGCGGTGGACATCGACAACGGGCGCACGGTGGCCTTCGGGGAAGGCAGCCACCGCAGGGTGCCGGTGTCGAAGGCGGTGCAGGCCTCCACCGCCCTCCCCGGGCTCTACCGGCCGGTGCGCATCGGGGGCCGCGACTACGTGGACGGCGGGGTCAAGAAGACGGCGCACATCAACCTGGCCATCCGCCAGGGCGCCTCGCTCATCGTCTGCATCAACCCCATCGTGCCCGTGCAGGTGGAGGGGGCCAGGGGGCCCTTCGCCGGGCACCTGAGCAACAAGGGCGTGACCCACGTCCTCGACCAGTCGCTCCGCATCATGCTCCACGGCCGCATGGAGTACGGCTTGGAGCGCTACCAGGCCGAGCACCCCGAGGTGGACATCCTCGTGCTCCAGCCGGCGGCGGAGGACCTCCAGATGTTCGCGTACAACATCATGCGCTACAGCGCGCGCCGGGTGTCGGCGGAGCACGGCTACCGCTCCGTGCGCGAGGCCTTCTCGCGGAACCAGCGCCACTACACGCGCGTGCTGCGGCGGCACGGCATCGGCCTGCGTGACGCCCGCAGCCTGCCCGAGGTCCCCGCGCCCCTGCCCCACCGCTCGGCGGTGGGGCGGCGCCTGCACGCGTCGCTCGAGCGGCTCGACCATCGCCTGGGCCGGTCGTGAGCGCGGCCCCGGCGCCGTCCCCCGCGCCGCCGACGCGCGCGCGCCGCGCCCTCTGGCGCGGCCTGGGCGCCGCCGCCCTCCTCCTCCTGGCCGTGGCCCTCGGCCTGGTGGCCGTCTTCTTCTACTGGTCGCGCGCCGCCCTGCCGCAGACGGAGGGCGAGCGCCGCCTCGCGGGCCTGGCCCAGCCGGTGACGGTGCGGCGGGACGGGCTCGGCGTGCCCCACATCTCCGCCGCCTCCGTGCGCGACGCCGTCCGCGCGCAGGGCTTCGTCACCGCGCAGGACCGGCTCTGGCAGATGGACGTCCTGCGCCGCCGGGCGCTGGGGCAGCTGGCGGAGGTGCTGGGCGAGCCGCTCCTGCGCGTCGACCGGGAGATCCGCACCCTGGGCCTGAACCGGGCCGCGGCGGAGGCCCTGGGCCTGCTGGCCGCCGACGACGTCGCCCTCCTCCAGGCCTACGCGGAAGGCGTGAACGCCTTCATCGAGGCCCACGCGCTGCCCCTGGAGTTCCGGGTGCTGCGCTACCGGCCGCGCCCGTGGAAGCCCTCCGACACCCTGGCCGTGGGCAAGCTCCTCGCCCACGACCTCGCCCAGGGCTGGGAGGGCGAGGTGATGCGCGCGGACCTGCAGCGGCGCCTGCCCCCCGACGTGTTCGACCTGCTGCACCCCGCGCGCTTCCCCGACGACCGGATCCTCTTCGGCCGCGACGAGGGCCCGGCCGCTCCGGGCGCCGCCGTGGAGACGGCGGTGGGCAGCAACAACTGGGTGGTCTCGGGCGCGCACACCGCCAGCGGCCGCCCGCTCCTCGCCAACGACCCCCACCTCGGCCTCGGCATCCCCTCGATCTGGACCGCCGTGCACCTGCGCGCGCCCGGTCTCGAGGTGGCGGGGGTCACCCTGCCCGGGGCGCCGGGCGTGATCCTCGGCCGCAACCGCCGGGTGGCCTGGGGCTGCACCAACGTCCACGACGACAACGCCGACCTCGTGGCCATCGAGGTCGACCCCGGCCGCCCCGACCACTACCGGACGCCCGCGGGCTGGGAGCGCTTCCGTACCGTCGACGAGCCGATCCTGGTGCGCCGGGGGGCGCTGGCCGCCTCCTGGGACTCCGTCTCCCACCCGGTGAACCTGACCCGCTGGGGACCGGTCCTGGAGGTGGGCGGACGCCGGTACGCGCTGCGCCTGGCCATGCTGGAGAAGGCGGTGGAGGTTCCCGCCTTCCTCGGGCTGGACCGCGCCTCCAACTGGGAGGAGTTCCGCCGCGCGGTGAGCCTCTTCCCGGGGCCCTCGCAGAACTTCGTCTACGCCGACGTGGACGGCCACATCGGCTGGTACTCGGCGGGCCGCGTGCCCTTGCGGCGGCCCGGGGACGGCGCGGTGCCCTACGCCCCCACCGCGCCGGACGCGGACTGGACGGGCTTCATACCCTTCGCGGATCTCCCCCACGTCCTGGACCCGCCCTCCGGACGCATCGTCACCGCCAACAACCGCCTGGTCGGCACCGACTACCCCTACCGCCTCACGCGGGGCGTCGTCGGCCCCTGGCGCGCGGCGGCCATCTTCGAGAGGCTGGAGGCGCGCGAGGGGTGGACCACGGACGACATGGTGCGCCTGCAGGCGGAGCGGCTGTCCCTGCCCCATCGCGCGCTCGCGCAGGCGCTGCGCACGGCGGCGGGGCGCCGCCGGGACGACGCCGCCTGGGCGGAGGTCGCGCGCGAGCTCGATGGCTTCGACGGGCGACTGGAGCCCGACAGCCGGGCCGCCGCCCTGGTGGTGGCCGCCTTCCGGAGCCTGGGCGAGCGCGTGATCGGCCCGCGCGTCGCCTCCGCCCCCAACCCGCGCGCGCTGCGCCGGCGGACGGCGGCCATCGAACGGCTCGTGCGCGAGCGGCCGGCGCAGTGGCTCCCCGCGGGCGTGCCGGACTGGGACGCCGTGCTCCTCGACGCCTGGCGCGCCGCGGAAGAGGAGCTGGGACGGAAGCTGGGCAGGGACCGCGCGGGCTGGACGCTGGCCCGCCTCAACGACGTGCGTGTCCGGCACCCCCTCTCGCGCGCGCTGTGGATCCTGGGGCCGGTGCTCGATCCCCCGCCCCTGGCCCTGGGCGGGTCCGTCACGTCGCCCAACGTCCTCGGCCTCACTCCCGCAGGGGTCGTGGAAGGGCCGTCGATGCGCTTCGTGGCCAACCTCGCCGACCCCGACGACACGCGCCTCGTGAACTTCATGGGCCAGTCCGGCCACGCCGCCAGCCCCCACTACGACGACCAGCTCGCGGCCTGGGTCGCGGTGGGCACGCACCGGCTCCCCTTCACCGAGGAGGCCGTGGCCCGCGCGACGCGCCACACGCTCCGTCTCGTCCCTTAGAGGCGCGAGGGTTCTGCTATCCTCTCGCCACTTTCCAGCGGAGGACAGCATGCGCGTTACCGTCCGGTGTCTCGCCGGAGCTGCGGCCCTGGCCGTCGGCGCGGGTTGTGCGGGCGGCGGCGCGCCGCCCTCCGCCGCCCCCGCCGCCGCGCCGCGAGGAGCGGCGCGCCAGGAGGTCGGCCCCGGCGAGGGGACGGTGTCCATCGTGGCCTGGGCCGGCTACATCGAGCGCGGAGAGACGGACAAGGCCTACGACTGGGTCACGAAGTTCGAGGCCAGCTCGGGCTGCAAGGTCAGCGTGAAGACGGCCGCCACCTCCGACGAGATGGTGGCCCTCATGAACGAGGGCGGCTTCGACCTCGTCACCGCCTCGGGTGACGCCAGCCTGCGCCTGATCTCGGGAGCGAAGGTCCAGGAGGTCAACGTGGGCCTCGTGCCCTCCTGGAGCAAGGTGGACCCCCGCCTGCAGGACGCGCCGTGGCACACCTTGAACGGCAAGCACTACGGCGTTCCCTACCAGTGGGGCTCCAACGTGCTCATGTACAACACCAGGGTCTTCAAGGCCCCGCCCGACACCTGGGACGTGGTCTTCCACGAGCAGAAGCTGCCCGACGGCCGCTCCAACAAGGGACGCGTGCAGGCCTTCGACGGGCCCATCTACATCGCCGACGCCGCCCTCTACCTGAAGCACCACCGTCCGGAGCTGGGCATCCAGGACCCCTACGCCCTCGACCGCAAGCAGTTCGACGCCGCCCTGGCCCTGATGCGCGAGCAGCGCAAGATCGTGGGTCGCTACTGGCACGACGCCTTCATCCAGGTGGACGACTTCGTGAACGAGGGCGTGGTGGCCTCCAGCTCCTGGCCCTTCCAGGTGAACCTCTTGCGCAGCAAGAAGGCGCCCGTGGCCAGCGTCATCCCCAAGGAGGGGGCCACGGGCTGGGCGGACACCACCATGCTGCACGCGGACGCCCCGCACCCGAACTGCGCGTACCGGTGGCTCGAGCACTCCCTCTCCCCGTCCACCCAGGGCGACCTCGCCGCCTGGTTCGGCTCCGTGCCCGCCGTGCCCGACGCCTGCAAGGGCAACGCCCTGCTGGGGGAGACCGGGTGCGAGACCAACGGCGCGGGCAACTTCGACCGCATCGCCTTCTGGCGCACGCCGGTGGCGGCCTGCGGAGGCGGCCGCGAGTGCGTGCCCTACCACGAGTGGGTAACCAGCTCCATCGCCGTCATCGGCGGCCGCTGAGCGCGCCTCCCCGCTGATGGGCGTGCCCGCCGTGCGGCTTAGGGAGGTGAGCCGCGCCTTCGGCGAGGTGCGCGCGCTGGACGCGGTCAGCCTCGACGTCGAGGACGGCGAGTTCTTCGCCATGCTCGGCCCGTCCGGCTCGGGCAAGACCACCTGCCTGCGCCTGATCGCCGGCTTCGACCAGCCGACGTCGGGGCGCCTGGAGCTGCACGGCCAGCCCGCGGCCGGCCTCCCGCCCTACGAGCGCGACGTGAACACCGTCTTCCAGGACTACGCCCTCTTCCCGCACATGAGCGTGGAGGAGAACGTCGGCTACGGCCTCATGGTCAAGAAGGTCGCGCGCGCCGAGCGCGCGCGGCGGGTGGCGGAGATGCTGGCCCTGGTGGGCCTGCCCGCGGTGGGGAGCCGGCGGCCCGCCCAGCTCTCGGGCGGGCAGCGGCAGCGCGTGGCCCTGGCGCGCGCCCTCGTGAACCACCCGCGCGTGCTCCTGCTCGACGAGCCGCTGGGCGCCCTCGACCTCAAGCTCCGCCAGCGCATGCAGGTGGAGCTGAAGGCCATCCAGCAGAAGGTCGGCATCACCTTCGTGCACGTCACCCACGACCAGGAGGAGGCGCTGGCCATGGCCGACCGGCTGGCCGTGTTCCGCGACGGCCGCATCGAGCAGGTGGGGACGCCGGCCGAGGTCTACGAGCGGCCGGCCACCGCCTTCGTGGCGGACTTCGTGGGCACCTCCAACGCGCTGCCCGACGGGACCAGCATCCGGCCCGAGAAGCTGCGGCTGCTGGGCGCGGACGACGCGCCGCCGGACGGCTGGCGCACGCTCCCGGGCCGGGTGGAGGACGCCGTTTACCTCGGCAGCCACACCCGCTACGCGGTGGCGGTGGAGGGCGGGACGTCGCTCACCGTCGTCGAGCTGAACCACGAGGCGACCGCCGCCTCCGTGCCCGCCGCGCGCGGACGCGCCGTGCGCGTGGCCTGGCGCCCCCAGCACGCGCGGGCCCTGGCCCGGCCGTGAGGCCCGCGCGCTGGCTGTACGCCCACCCGCGCGCCGCCCTCCTTCTCCTCCTCGCCCCGCCCCTCCTCGCCTTCGCCCTCCTGTACCTCGGCTCGCTGGCCGCGCTGGTGGTGCAGAGCTTCTTCTCCCTCGACGGCTTCACGGGGCTGGTGGTCCGCCGCTTCACCCTCGCCACCTACCGCGACCTCTTCACCGCGGCCAACCTGGACATCGCGCGCCGCACGCTGGTGATGGCCTCGGCGGTCACGGTGGCCGACGCCCTCCTCGCGTTCCCCCTCGCGTACTTCATGGCCCGCCACGCCTCCGGGCGGATCAAGGCCCTGCTCGTGCTCGCCGTGCTGCTTCCCCTGTGGTCGAGCTACCTGGTGCGCGTCTATTCCTGGAAGCTGATCCTGGCCAAGGAGGGCGTGCTCAACTGGATGCTGCAGCGGCTCGGCCTGGGCGGAGCGCTGGAGGCCCTGCTCGCGCTGCCCGGGGTGGGCGGGCCGTCGCTCTCCGTCTCGCCCCTCGGCGCCTTCCTGGCCTTCACCTACGTCTGGCTCCCCTTCATGGTGCTGCCCATCCAGGCGGCCCTCGAGCGCGTGCCGCGCTCGCTGCTGGAGGCCTCCGCCGACCTCGGCGCGCGCCCCGCCGCCACGTTCCTCCGCGTGACCCTGCCCCTGGCCCTCCCCGGCGTGGTGGCGGGGTCCATCTTCACGTTCTCCCTCACCCTGGGTGACTTCGTGGTTCCGGGAGCGCTGGGCAATTCCAGCCTCTTCATCGGCCAGGCCGTGCTCGCCCACCAGGGCACGGCCGGCAACATCCCGATGGCGGCCGCCTTCACCGCGATACCGATGGCGGTGATGGGCGCCTACCTCTTCCTGGCCCGCAGGCTCGGCGCCTTCGATGCCCTGTGACCTGCGTCACTCCCTGCTCGAAACGCACAAAATCCCCTTGACTCGGCGCGGGCCCCACGACTAAGGTCCGCGGATCCGACAACCCATCGCGCATCGCTGGGGGTAGTTGGTTTTCCCTTCCCGCGGCCAAAGCTGGGCCACGGGACTCATTTCGGGGGGTGTCCGCGGTCTAGCGCGCTTTCCTGACTCCCCGGGGCGACGCAAGAACATCCCTCCTGCCGTGACCCCGACCCGGGGCTCCCATCCAAACCCAGGGAGACGCACTGTCCCGCCGCCCTCCACGGAGGCACAGAGCGATCGGTCGTTGACGTCTGTTTCGAGCGACACGCGTCCGCCAACGGGCGTCCGCTGGCCGCTCATCTCTGGGGAAGCAGGGTGTGATCGGACGGCGGAGCTCTGCCTTCCGGCCACCGATTGGAGAGGAGAGAGCATGAGACTGTTAGGGGCTCTCAGGAGGACGTTCACGCGGCGGACGAGCGCGTCCGCGCAACGGCAGTGGTGGACGGGCTTCGGACTCGCTGCCCTCGTCTCGACCCTGGTCGCCGGGCCGCTGCTGGCGCAGCTGCCGGACCGTACGGTGACCCCGAACGCGGCCAACGAGGGCATCGCCAAGTCGTACACGCAACAGGTCGGCGCCGGCCGCGGCGACGTGATGACGGAAGGATCGTCCGCCTTCATCATCGCCCGTGACCCTGCCCGGGCCATCCGCAGGGGACGCCAGATCTTCCAGCGGAAGTTCACGCGCTTGCAGGGACAGGGCCCCCTGGCCGGCGACGGCCAGGGCGACATCGGGACCACGCTGGCCATCGGGGCCGGCCTGGCCGACAGCTGCGCGGCCTGCCACGGCCGGCCGCGCGGCTCCGCCGGCGCCGGCGGAGACGTGGTGACGCGGCCGGACAGCCGCGACGCCCCGCACCTCTTCGGCCTCGGCCTCAAGGAGATGCTGGCCGACGAGATCACCGCCGACCTGCGCGCCATCCGGGCCACGGCCATCAGCGAGGCCCGGGTCAACCGGCGCCCGATCACCAAGACCCTGGTGGGCAAGGGGATCAACTACGGGAGCATCACCGCCAACCCCGACGGGAGCGTGAACACCTCCGGCGTGCGCGGTGTGAACCCCGACCTGCGCGTGC
>DATBIO010000286.1:0-2576 GCA_036556965.1 Vicinamibacteria bacterium | reverse complement strand
GAGTGAATCCGTCGCGCGCTCGCGCCCGTTGCCTCCAGCTTACTGTTTGGGCAACGGCGGCAGGCCAAGGCGCGCCGCCTCCTTGTCCACCGCGGTGAGGAAGTCGTTCACGCGCGGGAGCCGCTTGCCGTTGATGAAGAGGGTGGGGGTCGCGTTCACGCCGGCGGCGTGCGCCTCCGCGATCTCGGCGGACACGCGCTGCTTCGCCCTGGCGGAGGCCATGCACGTGGAGAGGGCGCCCGGATCGAGCCCCGCCTCGCCGGCCAGCCGCGCCACGTCCGCGGGGCCGGGGCGCGGCGGCGGGTTGGCGAAGACGCGGTCGTGGTACGGCCAGAACTTGCCCTGGTCCTGCGCGCAGACCGCGCCCAGGGCCAGGGTGCAGGCCCCCGGGTGCACGGTGGGCTTGACGTGGGGGTTGCACTCCGCGTCCAGCGGGTAGTTCTTGAAGTGGAGGGACACCCGGTCGCCGGCCCCGGGGAGGAAGCCGGCGAAGGCGGCGGCGATGTTGCGGCAGAAGGGGCAGAGGAAGTCGGAGAACTCGACCACCTTGATGGGCGCGGTGGCCGGGCCCTTGGCGGGCACGCCCTCCAGCCTCAGCGGGTGCACGGGTCCCTGCTCGTACTCCCGCATGGCCTTCTCCGCGTAGTAGCGCTCGAGCTTCTGCGGGTCGTCCAGGATCTCCTGCAGGCGCCGCGCCTGCTCGCCGACCGCGCGCGCCTCCTCCTGGAAGCGCTGGGCCTCCGTGGCCGGGGTGCCCGGCGGCAGCGACGTGGACGGCGCGGCGGGGGCGACGGGGGCGCCCAGGATGGAGGCGGCGCCCAGGCGCTCGCGCCAGTCGAGGCCCTTCTCGGCCGCGTACACGCCGGCGGCCAGGGCGAGGGAGGCCATCACCCATCCCGCGAAGACGAGGCGGCCGTCGCCGCGCGGGCCGCGCCACAGGCTCCGCGCCGCGCGCCGCGCGGGGAAGACGAGCACGAGGGCTATCGCCCCCAGCGCGTAGGTCAGCAGGCAGAGCCGGCAGAAGGCGCGGATGGCCACCATCTGCACGCCGAGCAGCATCACGTCCGCCACCAGGGCCAGGGCCAGCGCCCCCAAGGCGATCAGCCCCGCCGCGCCGCGCGGGTCCGCACCGGCCAGGCCGGCCAGGAGGAGCAGCGCGCCCAGCGATCCGTAGAAGACGATGCCGGCGGCGGCCAGGGGCACGCCCTCCACCTCGGCGAAGCGGCTGCGGCTGACCACGTCGCAGCCCGAGGGCGCGCCGGGGGCGCCCCCGCAGACCTGGTGCACCGCGGCCAGCGCCCCGTCCACCCCGTGGTGCTGGAGGAGGAGCAGCGCGGAGACGCCGCTCGCCGCCAGGCACAGGACGCCGGCCAGGAGCGCGCGCGTGCGACCCAGGCTCGGCCTCTCCACCAGGGGCGCGGCGGACGGCGCGACGTCCTCGGGCGGGCGCAGGACGGCGGCGCCGGCGGGGTCGTCGAGGGCCCCCTCCGCCACCGCGCCGCTCTCGCGCTTGAGCCAGGCCATGACCGCAATCTATCGGCCGTCCCGCGGCGGCGCAACCAAGCCACTAGAATCGCGGCGGAGCCGAGGATTGAGCGACGACACGCCGCCCCACGTGGTGATCGTCGGCGGGGGGTTCGCCGGCCTGGCCGCCGCGCGCGGCCTCCGCCGCGGGCGCGTGCGCGTCACCCTGCTCGACCGCCGCAACCACCACGTGTTCCAGCCGCTGCTCTACCAGGTGGCCACCGCGGGCCTGGGCGCGCCCGACATCGCGGCGCCCATCCGCGGGATCCTCAGCCGCCAGCGCAACACCACCGTGCTCCTGGGCGAGGTCACCGCCGTGGACGCGGCGGCGCGGACGCTGGTCCTGGCCGACGGCGCCCTCGGCTACGACTACCTGGTCCTGGCCACGGGCGCGACGCACTCGTACTTCGGCCACCCGGAGTGGGCACGGCACGCCCCCGGCCTCAAGAGCCTGGAGGACGCCCTCGACATCCGGCGGCGCATGCTGCTGGCCTTCGAGCGCGCGGAGCGGCTGGACGCCGCCGCCGCGCGCGCGGAGTGGCTCACCTTCGTGGTGGTGGGGGCGGGGCCCACGGGGGTGGAGCTGGCGGGCACCATCATGGAGCTGGCCCGGCACACCCTGAAGCGCGACTTCCGCCGCATCGACCCGCGCGAGGCGCGCGTGGTCCTGCTGGAGGGCGCCGACCGCGTGCTCCCGCCCTACCTGCCCTTCCTCTCGGAGAAGGCGCGGCTCCAGCTCGAGGACCTGGGGGTGGAGGTGCGGACGGGCGCGCTGGTGACGGCCGTGGACGAGCACGGGGTGGCGGTGGGCGCGGAGCGGCTGGCCGCGCGCACCGTGCTGTGGGCGGCGGGCGTGGCCGCCTCGCCCCTGGGGCGCGCGCTGGGCGTGCCCGTGGACCGCGCGGGCCGCGTCAAGGTCGAGCCCGACCTCAGCATCCCCGGGCACCCGGAGGTCTTCGTCACGGGAGACCTCGCCCTTCTCGAGCAGGACGGGGCGCCGGTGCCCGGCGTGGCCCCCGCCGCCATGCAGATGGGCCGCCACGCCGCGCGCG
>DATBIO010000285.1:0-17532 GCA_036556965.1 Vicinamibacteria bacterium | reverse complement strand
CGACGGCATGAAGTTCCTGCCCGAGCAGCGGCTCTTCGTGTTCCGCGAGGGCAAGGTCTTCCACGCGGTGTCCGCCGTGTGCACCCACCTCGGCTGCACGGTCCGGGCGGAGGCGCTCCCGCAGCCGGAGACGGCGGAGGTGGGAGGCGCACCCCTGCGCGTCACCCACCGCTTCGCCTGCCCGTGCCACGGCTCCAAGTACGGCGGCGACGGCAAGGTCGTCTCCGGCCCCGCCCCGCGGCCGCTGGCCTGGTTCCACCTGAGCGTCTCCCCCGACGACGGCCAGCTCGTGGTCGACCTCGCGCAGGAGGTCGGCCGCGACTTCCGCCTCACCACGGCCTGAGGGAGGACGAGATGGCCACCGCTGCCAAGACCGGTTCCGCGGCGCCGACCAGCGCTCCCGGCGTGCACCCCAGGCGGCTCTGGAGCTTCCAGCCCCGCTCCGACCGCGAGGCCGGCGACGCCATCGTGTCGAACTTCGCCCTGCACTGGTTCCCGGCCAAGGTGTTCAAGCCGTCCCTCGACTGGACCTATTCCTACTGGCTGGGAACGATCAGCGCCGCCCTCTTCCTGCTCCTCGTCGTCTCCGGGCTGCCCCTCATGTTCCTCTACGTGCCCTCGGTGGAGCGGGCCTACGCCACCGTCAAGGACATCGAGTGGGTGGTGACCTTCGGCTCCTGGATCCGGTCCGTGCACCGGCTGTCGGCGCACCTCATGGTGGCGGCCGTGTTCCTCCACCTGGTCCGGGTGTTCCTGACCGGCGCCTACAAGGACGGCGCCGGCCGCGGCCAGCGGCGCGCGTGGAACTGGGTGATCGGCGTGGCCATGCTGCTGCTGACCCTCTTCCTCTCCTTCACGGGCTACCTCCTGCCCTGGGACCAGCTCGCCTACTGGGCGGTGACGGTCGGCACCAACATCGCCGCCTCCATCCCCTGGGTGGGGGCGCAGGTGCGGGAGCTCCTGATCGGCGGGCGCAACATCGACCAGCCGACGCTGATCCGCTTCTACGCGCTGCACGTCATCTTCCTCCCCGCCGCGCTGGGAGCGCTGTTCGCCTACCACATGTGGCGCGTGCGCAAGGACGGGGGCCTGGCCCGCGCGGACCGCGTGGCCAGCCTGCGGGAGAAGGCCGCGGACGAGCCCGTCCGCACCAAGACCTACACCTTGCTGGGGGTGGCGCGCGGCACGGCGCCCACCATCCGGACGGCCAGCCTGGAGGCGCGCGACCTGACCGTGAACGCCGTGCCGGACCTCGTGCGGCGGGCGGCGGTGGCGGTCCTGGGCACCTTCGCCGTCATCAGCGTGCTGGCGTCGCTCATCCGGTCCCCCCTCGAGGAGCCGGCGAACCCCCTCGTCACCCCGAACCCGGCCAAGGCGCCCTGGTACTTCCTCTGGCTGCAGGAGATCGTGACCGACACGACCTTCACGGTCTTCGGCTTCACGGTCAACGGCGCCTTCCTGGGCGGCGTGATCCTCCCGGGCCTGCTCATCGGGCTCCTCACGGCGTGGCCCTGGCTCGACCGCTCCGGGGCGGACGCCGCGGGCGTGTGGTTCCACGGCAGCCGCCGCCGGCAGAACGCCGTCTTCCTGCTGATCGTGCTGGTGGTGGTGGGCCTCACCATCGTCGGCACGTTCCTGCGCGGCCCGTCCTGGCAGTTCTTCTGGCCCTGGCAGCCGTGGCCCGAGCTGCCCACGAGGATCTGAGCATGAGACCCGCCGGCCGCGTCTCCGCTCCGCCGGGGGGGAGTCCCCTCCCCCGCGGCGTCCTCCCCATGAACCGCGGCCGAGGACGCGAACGCTGATGGAGAAGCGCACGGATTCGCCCTACCCGCGGCTCGACCGGCCCGTCCTGGCCGTGATCGGCCTCGTCCTGGTGGCCGCCACCGTCCTCTTCCTGCGCAACGACCGCGAGCACGAGTGGCGCTGGTACCAGGCGCAGTTCCGGCAGCTGGTGGCCGAGACGTACGGCGCGGAGAAGGGCGCGACCGTCCCCTCGGGGATGCAGCAGGTCTGGGTCTCCTCGATGGGCCGCGCCGACCGCTGCGTGACCTGCCACCAGGCCACCAGCTGGAAGGGCTTCGAGTCCGCCGAGCACCCGTTCAAGACCCATCCCCCGGAGATACTGCGCAGCCATCCGCCCGAGGTCTACGGCTGCACCTCGTGCCACGGGGGCCAGGGCTGGGCGGTGGACATGGAGCCGGCGCACGGGGCCGTCCCCTTCTGGGAGGACCCCCTCCTGGGCAAGGGGATGGGCGAGGCCTACTCCATCGTCGAGAACAAGGCCGCCCTCATGCAGTCGAACTGCAACGTCTGCCACCGCTACGACCGCGAGACGAGGGGCGCCGAGTTCATCAACCACGCCAAGAAGCTGGTGCAGGAAAAGGGCTGCCGCGCCTGCCACGTGATCAACGGACGCGGCGGCACCATCGGCCCCGACCTCACCAACGTGGGCGACAAGCCGGCGGAGCAGTACGAGTACGGCCGGCTCTCCGGGCAGAAGACGAGCTTCGCCTGGCACGTGGCGCACTTCAAGGACCCGCGCGCCCTGGTGCAGGACACCGTGATGCCGAACTTCCACTTCACGACCAAGGACGCGCAGGCCCTCTCCATGCTCGTCCGCTCCTGGCGCAAGGCGCCCGTCCCCGCCGCCCTCGTGCCCGGCGTGCCCCGGACCGACCCCCAGACGGCGGAGGAGAAGGAGCAGGACCGCCAGATGCGGGAGGGGCCAGGCGCCTGGTTCGTGAAGACGGGCTGCTTCGTGTGCCACTCCATCTCCGTCTACGGCGTGAAGAGCCCGGCCCAGATCGGGCCCGACCTCTCCACCGCCGTCGACGACGTCCAGACCCGGTTCGGCCGCACCCTGGACGACTTCATCGACAAGCCCACCGGCACCATGCAGGTCGTGCTCTCCCGCCAGATCGTGCTCAGCCCCGAGGAGAAGGCGGTGGCGGTGGCGAAGCTGCGCGAGGCCTTCGCGGAGCACCAGAAGACGGCGGCCACGGAGCCGCCCAAGAACCCCGGCCAGGTGATCGACAGCCGGCAGAAGTAGTGACGCCTTCAAGGAGGCAATGATGAAGACGAGACGCGCCGCCACTCTCATCGCGGTGGCCGGGATCGCCGCCCTGGGCATCCTGTCGAGCCGCTGCGCGCCCAGCGCCCCCAAGGGGGCCAAGAAGGGCGCCGTCGTCTCGGACGTCGCCACCGCGGCCATGAAGGTCTACGTGGCGCCCGGCGACCTCGACGAGTACTACCTGTTCGCGTCGGGCGGGCACTCCGGGCAGGTGTTCGTCTACGGCCTGCCCTCGGGCCGCCACATCTCCACCGTCCCCGTGTTCACGCCCTACCCCGCCACCGGCTACGGATTCGACGACGAGTCCAAGAAGATGCTGGGCGAGCTCACCTGGGGGGACGTGCACCACCCGTCGCTCTCCGAGACGAACGGCGACTACGACGGCCGCTGGCTGTTCGTGAACGACATGAACGCGCGCAGCGCCCGCGTTGACCTGCGCGACTTCAAGACCAAGCAGATCATCGGGCCGGTGCCGAACGTGTCCGGCAACCACGGCTCCGCCTTCGTCACCCCCAACACCGAGTACTCCGTGATGGCCTCGCGGTTCTCCATCCCCATCCCCAAGGGCACCGCGGTCGAGGTGGCCAAGTACGCCACCGACTACAAGGGCGTGGTCACGGGAATCAAGATCGAGCCCAAGACGGGCGAGATGTCCATCGGCTGGCAGATCCTGATGCCGCCCTTCGACTACGACCTGGGCGACGCCGGCAAGCTCGTCTCCGACGGCTGGGTCTTCTTCACCTCCTACAACACCGAGCGCGCCACCGGCAAGCTGGAAGTGACCTCCGCCCAGAAGGACCGCGACTACATCGCGGCCATCGACTGGAAGATGGCGGAGCAGCTCGCGGCCAAGGGCGAGGGGCAGATGATCGGGGGCATCAAGGTCATCGACCCCGCCAAGAACCCGGGCCTCGTGTACTTCATGCCCTGCGGCAAGTCGCCCCACGGCGTGGACGTGGCCCCGGACGGCAAGTACATCATCGGCTCCGGCAAGCTGCAGGGCGTCACCACCGCCTTCAACTGGGAGAAGGTCCAGACCGCCATGAGGAACAAGGACTTCTCCGGCGAGGAGGACGGGATCCCCGTCCTCAAGTACGAGTCGATCAAGGACGCCGAGGTCCCCGTGGGCCTGGGCCCGCTGCACACCCAGTTCGGGCCCGACGGCTACGCCTACACCTCGCTGTTCGTGGACAGCGCGATCGCCAAGTGGAAGCTCGGGAGCTGGGAGGTGGTGGACAAGGTCCCCATGTCCTACTCGATCGGCCACCTGACCGCGGCCGAGGGCGACACGGTGAGCCCCGACGGGAAGTACCTGGTCGGGCTCAACAAGCTCTCCCACGGGCGCCACCTCTCCGTCGGCCCGTCCCAGCCCGAGTCCTCGCAGCTCGTGGACATCACCGAGGAGAAGATGAAGCTGCTGCTCGACTTCTTCACCGAGCCCGAGCCCCACTACGCCCAGATCATCAAGGCCGACAAGGTCAAGCCCATCGAGGTGTACGCCAAGGAGGAGAACAAGCACCCCCACGCCATCTGGGACGTGAAGGACGCCGGCGTCACGCGGAACGGCAACAAGGTGCTGGTGAAGATGATCACCGTGCGCTCGACCATGACCCCCACGGACTTCGAGGTCAAGGAAGGCGACGAGGTCATGGTGGCCATCACCAACATCGAGCAGACCACGGACGAGCTGCACGGCTTCGGCCTGCTCGACTACAACATCAACGTCGTGGTGGACCCGGGAGAGACCAAGACGGTGACCTTCAAGGCCAGGAAGAAGGGCGTCTTCCCCTATTACTGCACGAACTTCTGCTCGGCCCTCCACCAGGAGATGCAGGGGTACCTCGTCGTCCGCTGAGCCCCGCGGCCGGGAACGTCTACGGCGGCGTCCCCGGCCGCCTCCCCACCGACGCCGCCTGAGGCCACTCCCGTGCGGAAGTCGCTCGAAAAGGTGAACCGGTTCCTGGACGCGCCGCTCGACGTGGCGCCCCGGGTGCTCCTGGCCCTCGCCCTCCTCGGCCTGGCCCCGGCCTTCTTCGCCCCGCTCCACAACCTGACCATGTTCGCGCCGCAGTACCAGGAGGGGCTGCGCCTCGACATCTACAGCTACAAGCTGGAAGGCGGGAACAAGAACCAGGACGTCAAGGAGATCAACGTCCTCAACCACTACATCGGCATGAAGGACCTCGTCACGGAGGACTTCACCGAGTTCAAGTGGCTGCCCTTCGTGGTCGGGATCTTCGGCCTCCTCTTCTTGCGCGCCGCGGTGCTGGGCAAGGCCGCCCACCTGGTGGACGTGACCGTCCTCTATGCCTACTTCGGCCTCTTCGCCCTCTGGTCGTTCGCCTACAAGATGTACCAGTACGGCCACCAGCTCGACCCCAAGGCCGCGGTGCGCGTGGACCCGTTCATGCCGCCCCTCTTCGGTTACAAGAAGCTGGCCAACTTCGAGGTGTACTCGTACCCCCAGCTCGGCTCCTACGCGCTCTTCGCGGTGGCCGTCGTCCTGCTGCTCGCCCTCGTGCTGGCCTGGCGGCAGTGGCGCCGCGAGGCGGTGTAGGGACGCGGTGCGCGCGCTCCTGCTCCCCGCCTGCCTGCTGGCGGCGGCCCCCGCCCTCCCGGAGCAGATGGCGGCGGTGGCCCCGGGCGCGCTCGAAGGCCGTCCCCGGAGCGCGGACCTGTCGCCCCTCCAGGCCCGCATCGACGCCGCCGCCCCGGGCGCGACGGTGGAGGTGCCCGGGGGCGCGTACGCCGGGGACCTGGTCGTGGACAAGCCCCTGCGCCTGGTCGGCCGGGGCCGCCCCCGCCTCGCGGGTTCGGGACGGGGCAGCGTCGTGCGCGTGCGCGCCGCGGACGTGACCATCGAGGGCTTCGTGATCGACGGCCGGCGCGGGGGCGACCTGTCCCTCGATTCGGCCGGCGTGCACACGTCGGCGCGCGGTACCGTGCTCCGCGACCTCGACATCCGCGAGGCGCTCTTCGGCGTCTACCTGCGCGAGGCGAACGGCGCCACCGTCGAGCGCTGCCGCGTCCGGGGCATCCCGGGAAGGGACCCCGGGGAGAAGGGCTCCGGCATCCACGCCTACAACCTCGAGGGCTTCCGCTTCGAGGGCAACGAGGTGGTGGACGTGCGCGACGGCCTCTACCTGCAGAACGCCTCGCGGGGCCTGGTGCGCGGCAACGTCGCGCGCGACGTGCGCTACGGCCTGCACTACATGTTCTCGGACGACAACGTGTTCGAGGACAACACGTTCGAGAACGGGGCGGCCGGCACCGCGATCATGTACTCGAGGCGCCTGGTCTTCCGCCGCAACCGGTTCCTGAGGAACCGGGGCTTCGCCTCCGTCGGCCTGCTCTTCCAGACCTGCGAGGACGTGCTGGCCGAGGACAACCTGGTGGCGGACAACGCGCGCGGCGTCTTCATCGAGGGCTCGCACCGGATCACCATCCGGGGCAACGCCATCGCGGGCTCGGACGTCGCCGTCGTCCTCTACGACCCGGCGGGCGGCCACCGCTTCGAGGGCAACGCCTTCGTGGGAAACCGCTCGCCCCTCGACCTCGTCGCGCGCCGCACGGATACCGTCTTCCTCGGCAACTACTGGTCCGGCCACGACGAGCCGGACCTCGACGGCGACGGGCGCAGCGACCGGCCCTACGTCCTCACCAGCGTGTTCGACCACTTCCGCGGCAACCTGACCGCGGCCGACCTCCTCTCCGACAGCTTCGCCGCCGCCGCCATCGGCGCGGCCGAGCGCGCCTTCCCCGTGCTGCGGCGGATCCCCGTCGAGGACGCGTCGCCCCTGGCGCGCCCGCCGGCCCTGGCCGCCGTGCCTCCGCCCGCGTCGCACCGGGCGGGGGCGAGCCCGATCGGCATGGCCGCCTCCGTCCTGCTCGGCCTGCTGGGAGCGGGCGCCATGCGCGCGGGCGCCCGATGATCCGCTACCGCGCCTTCAGCAAGCGCTTCGGCGCGCACCTGGCCGTCGATGCGCTGTCGCTGCACGCCGGCCGCGGCGAGGTCGTCGCCCTGCTGGGGCCCAACGGTTCGGGCAAGACCACCACCCTGAAGGCGGCGGCCGGCCTCGTGCGGCCGACGTCCGGGGAGGTCACGCTGGGCGATCCTCCCCGCCCTTCCGACCTGGCCGCGGCGCGCCGCGTCCTCTCGTACCTCCCCCAGAAGGTGTCGTTCCCCGACTCCCTGACCGGGGCCGAGGTGGTCGAGTTCTACCGCCGGCTCCGCGGCGCCGCGGTGGAGCGCGTCCCCGAGGTCCTGCGCTTCGCATCCCTCAACGGCGCCGGCCACCGGGCCGTGGGCACCTACTCGGGCGGCATGGTGCAGAGGCTGGGCCTGGCGGTGGCGCTCCTGCCCGAGGCGCCGGTGTTCCTCCTGGACGAGCCCACCGCGGCCCTCGACCCCGACGGGCTGTGCGCCTTCTACGGGCTCGTCGAGCGGGCGCGCCGGGACGACCGGGCGGTGCTCTTCACGTCGCACCAGCTCGGCGACGTCGAGCGGCTGGCCGACCGGTTCGCGGTGCTCGTGGGCGGGCGCCTGGTGGCGAGCCTGACCGCGGCCGAGCTCAAGGACCGGCTCTCGGAGCGGGGCGCCATGCGCCTGCGCATGGCCTCGAGGCCCGAGGGGCTCTTGCCCGCCGTGCGGGGCGTGGCCCCTCTCTCCGCCTGGGCCGGCGACGAGCTGGTCGTCCCGGGTCCCGCGGCCCTCCGGCCCCGCGTCCTGGACGTGGTCCGCGCCCTGGGCGTCGAGGTGCGGGGACTGACGGCGGAGGAAGGGCGGCTCGACGTGCTGTACCGCGAGCTGGTGGCCGAGGCGCCCCCGGGCGGGCACGCATGACGGTCCGCGCCGCCCTCGTCCTCGCGGCCGCGCTGGCGGGCTGCGCGTCCGGCCCTCCCGCGCCGGCGCCGCTCGACACCCGCAACGAGGCCTGCGCCACCTGTCGCATGACGGTCTCGGACGCGCGGTTCGCGGCCCAGGTCGTGTCGCCGGGCGAGCTGCCGCGCTTCTTCGACGACCTCGGCTGCCTGGCCGCGTTCGTGAAGGGAGGCCACGCGGGCGGAGAGGCCACGGCCTTCGTGGCGGACCACCGCACGCGCGCCTGGGTCCGGGCGGACGCCGCCGTCTACACCCGCGTCCCCGCCCTGGCCACGCCCATGGGCTCGCACGTCATCGCGCATGCGGACGCCGCTTCGCGCGACGGCGACCCGGCGGCGCGGGAGGGGGCGGCCCTGGCGCCCCTCGACCTGTTCGGGCCGGGCGGCGCGCCGGGCGGGGGCCGCCGGTGAGCCCTCTCGGGCTGTTCGCCCACGAAGAGCTGGTGCTGGCGCTGCGCTCGCGCTGGACGCAGATCTTCGCCGCCGTCTTCGGAGTGCTCGCGGTGGCCGTCGCGGGGGCGGGCTACGTGCTCTCGGGCGGCCACGGCGTCCAGGACTTCGCGCGCACCGCGGTCTCCCTCGTGCAGCTCGTGCTGCTGCTCGTGCCGCTGACGGCGCTGGTCATCGGCGTGCTCTCCCTGGCCCCGGACCGCGGCGCGGCCGAGCTCGTGTTCTCGCAGCCGGTCTCGCGGGGGACCATCCTCTTCGGCAAGCTGCTCGGCCTCTTCCTGGCGCTGGGAGCGGCCCAGGCCGTGGGCTTCGGAGCGGCGGGCGCGGTGGTGTACGCGCGGTCGGGAGGAGACGGCCTGGGCGGGTTCCTCCTCGTGGTGGGCGCGTCGCTCGTCACCACCGCGGTCTTCCTGGGCCTGGCCGCGCTGCTCGCGGCGGGGTCGGTGGGACGCAAGCGCACGCGGGCGCTGGCCATGGCGCTGGTGGTGTGGTTCGTGGCCGTCGTCTTCCTCGACCTCCTCGCCCTGGGGGCGGCGTCGCTCCTCCCCTCGGGCACCGCCTCGCGCGTGCTGATGGTCTCCGCCATCGCGAACCCGCTGGCCGCGGTCCGCACGGGGGCCCTGCTGGCCATCGAGGGTACGGGCGCCTTCGGAGCGGCCTCCCTCGCGCTCTTCCGGTTCACCGGCGGTCCGCAGGGCGCCGGAGCCGTCCTCGGGATGTCCCTGGCCTTCTGGCTGGTGGCGCCGGCGTGCCTCGCCCTGCGGCGGCTGCGCCGGGCCGACCTTTGAACCACGGATCGAGAGGAGGAGCTTCCATGAAGACGCGCTCGTGCCGGTGGGCGGCCCTGGCCCTGGCCATGCTGGCCGGCCCTGCCTTCGCCCAGTCGAAGGACATCGTGGACACGGCGGTGGCCGCGGGCAGCTTCAAGACCCTCGCCAAGCTGTTGACCGACGCCGACCTCATCGGCGTCATGAAGGGACCGGGCCCCTACACCGTCTTCGCCCCCACGGACGAGGCCTTCGCCAAGGTCCCCAAGGACGTGCTGGACGGCCTGGCCCGGGACAAGGCGAAGCTGCAGGAGGTCCTCAAGTACCACGTGCTCACGTCGAAGTGGACCACCGACGACTTCAAGCTCGTGAAGCAGACGGGCACGGCCCAGGGCAAGCCGGTGACCTTCGTGGTGACGGGCGGCGGCGTCGAGGTGAACGGCGCCAAGGTGGTCAAGGCCAACATCGACTGCGCCAACGGCATGGTCCACGCCATCGACACCGTCCTGCTGCCGCCCCAGTAGGGCGACCGCCCGTGCGGTGGCGTCTCGCGCTCGCCGCGGCCTCGGCCGCGGCCGTCGCCCTCCTCGCCTCCGGCGCGGGAGCCTTCGCGCGGCGGGAGTACCGGCGGCTGGCCAGGGCCCGGCACGCGGCGCGCGGAGAGACGGAGCTTCGCATCGTCAACCCCGCGGGCGCCGCCCTGACCCTCTACCGCGCCGGCCAGGGCCTGGACGGCGCGGTGGCCGTTCCCCTCCCCGCCGACGGGCTCTGGCTGGCCCCGGGCCGGTACTTCGTGGAGGCGGCCACGGGAAACGCACGCCAGCTCTTTCCGGTGACCGCGGATCCATCCCGCGGAGGCCCCGAGGGAGACTCTGCCTGGCCGGTGGCCGTGCGGCGGATCGCTCCCGACCCGCCTCCCCGCCTCGACGCGCAGGCGGCGCCGTTCGTGTTCGTGCCCGGCGGCTACTTCACGATGGGCGACCGCCACAGTCCCGGGCAGCAGCATGCGGTGTGGGTGCACGCCTTCCACCTGGCCGCGTTCGAGGTGACCAACCGCGAGTTCCGCGCCTTCCTCGCCGATCCCCACGGCTACGGCGACCGCGCGAGCTGGACGGACGCCGGCTGGTCGTGGAAGTCGGGCGGCGGCCTGTCGGAGGCGACCGCGCGGCTCGCCCCCACGCATCCCCGGTACCCGCGGTTCGGTCGCCACGAGCTGCCCGTCATGCTCGTGAACTGGCACGAGGCCAACGCCTTCTGCCGATGGCTGACCCGCCGGCGGGGAGGGGGACGGTGGCTGTACCGGATGCCCACGGAGGCGGAGTGGGAGAAGGCCGCCCGCGGCCCCGACGCCTTCGACTACGGGCTGGGAATGGAGCTGAGCGAGCCGCAGGCCGGCCTCTACAACTGGCGCAAGAACCCCGGCGCCGCCACCACCGTGGTCGGCCTGGAGCCGGACCGCGGCCACTACCCGCCCAACCGCTACGGCGTGCTCCACGCCTCCGGGAACGCGCGCGAGTGGACGCAGTCCGTGTTCCGCCCCTACAACGCGGAGCACCCCTATCGCGAGGACGACCGCAATGCCGACGACACGCCCGGCATGCGCGTCACGCGCGGCGGGTCCTGGTACAGCGCGAGCGCGGTGAGGCTGCACCTCGCCTACCGGGAGGAGGTCCAGCCGGAGCTGAGCAGCGACGACCTCGGGTTCCGCGTGGCCGCCGTCCTGGGAGCGGGAGGCGGCGCGAACACGGCCGGCGGCAGGTAGCATCCAGGCCCATGCCGGCCGAGCCGACGCCCAGGGAGCTCCTGCCCGCGCGGCGCGTGCCGCTCGTCTACCTCGGCTTCGCCCACGGCTGCCTGTTCGTCGCGCTCGCGGCGCTGGCGCTCGAGCCTGCGGAGCTGGGCGGCTTCTACTACCACCCGCGGCTGATCGCCCTCGTCCATCTCGTCACCCTCGGCTTCATCACCAGCGCCATCCTCGGGGCCCTGTACCTGGTGGGCCCGCTGGCCCTGAGGCTGCCCCTCCCCGAGGGGCGCGCCGACCTGGCGGCCGCGGTCTCCTGGATGGTCGGCGTGAGCGGGATCGCGTCGCACTTCTGGCTGGAGCGCTACCCCGGCATGGCCTGGTCCGGGGCCATGGCGCTGCTGACGCCGCTCTGGGTCGGGGGACGCGTCCTCGCCGGCCTGCGCCATGCTCCGGTGCCCGCCGCATCGCGGCTGCCCGTGGCCCTGGCCATCATGAACCTGTACCTCGCGGGCGCGCTCGGGGTGATGCTCGGCATCAACAAGCACGCGCCCTTCCTGCCGCTCACGCACCTGGACGCGGTCCACGCCCATCTCCATCTCGGCGCCGTCGGCTTCGCGGCCCTCATGGTCGTGGGCGTCGGCTACCGCATGCTCCCCATGGCCCTGCCCGCCGCCATGCCCCGCGGAGGCGCGGCCGTGGCCAGCGGAATCGTGATCGAGGCCGGGGTCCTGGGCCTCGCGGGGGCGTTGATGCTGGCGAAGCCCCTGGTGCCCGCGTTCGCGCTGCTGACCATCGCCGGCCTGGGCCTCTTCGGGTCGCGCGTGGCCTTCATGCTGCGGAACCGGCGGCCTCCACCCGCCGAGCGGCCGCGTCCGGACTGGCCGCTCGCGCACGTCCTCCAGGCCGTCGCCTACCTCGCGCTGAGCAGCGCCCTCGGCCTGTACCTCGCCCTCGCCCCCCTCTCCGACACGTCGCTGCGCGCCACCTTCATCTATGGCGTCTGCGGCCTCCTGGGCTTCCTCTGCCAGCTGGTGGTGGGCATCGAGGCGCGGATACTGCCGCTCTCCGCCTGGATCCGGGGCTTCGCCGACGGCGGCTACCAGGCGCTGCCGCCGTCGGTGCACACCGCGATGCCGCACGCGCGCGGCTGGGTGCCCGTCGTCCTCTGGAGCGCCGGCGTACCCTTCCTGGCCGCCGGGTTGAGCCTCGACTCCCCCGCCTGGACGTCGATGGGGGCGGGCGCGCTGGCGGGCGCGGTGTTGCTCGCCGCGGCCTCCGCCGGGCTGGCCCTTCGCCGCCTGCGCGCGCCGGTGGGCGCGGAGGTCCGCAGCGTGTAGGATCGCCGCCAACGTGAACGCAGTGGCCGAGGCCCTTCGGACCGCGTCCCTCTACCGCGGTCTCTCGGAGGAAGACCGCCGGCGCCTGGCCGACGTCGCCCTCGTGAAGTCCTGGGACAGGGGCGAGACGATCTTCAACGAGGGCGACCCCTCGGATTTCCTCCTCACGGTCCTGAGCGGCCGCGTCAAGGTGGTGAAGCTCCAGCCCTCCGGCAAGGAAGTGATCCTGGAGATCTTCGGGGCCGGCGACCCGGTGGGAGCGGTCGTGGCCTACGAGGGCCGGCCCTTCCCGGCCACCGCCGTGGCCCTGGACCGCACCACCTGCCTCCTCGTGCGGCGAGGCCCCTTCTTCGGGCTGCTGGAGAAGCACCCATCGCTGGTGCGCGGGCTGCTCTCGACGTTCACGCGCCGGATCGTGGAGCTTGCCCAGCGCATCCCCGAAGTGGCGGGGGCGCGCGTGGAGACCCGCTTCGCGCACCTCTTCCTCAAGCTCGCGGATCGGGTGGGCCGCCCGCGCGGCGCCGCGACCTTCATCCCCATGGTCCTGAGCCGGCAGGAGCTCGCCGACCTGACGGGCACGACCATCGAGACCTGCATCCGCCTGATGAGCCGCTGGGGCAAGGAAGGCGTGATCCAGACGGAGAAGGACGGCTTCGTGGTGGTGGATCGCTCCGCCCTGGAGGCCCTGACCAGCGAGTGACCCCCCTCCTCACCGGACGGCGGAGGCCCGGCGCCCGCCTGTCCCTCCTCGTGACGGCCACCGCCGTCGCCGGGCCGGCCCGGGCGCCGGCCGCCGAGCTCCGCCTCGAGGGACTGCTGCACGGCCGCGCGGCCGCGGTGGCCAGCCAGGCATCCTGGATGGAGAGGGGCTTCGGCAAGCTCACGGACGGCGCCCTCGGCGCGGAGGAGTTCGAGGCGCGCTTCGCGGCGGAGGCGCAGCTCGGCCTCGTGCTCACGGCAGGCGACGACCTGCTCGTCCAGGCGCAGGGGGTGGCGCGCACCCAGCCCGACGCGGCCGGCGGCAGCCACCTCGGCCTGGTGGAGGGCCTCGTGCGCTGGCGTCCGGCGCTGTCGGACAGCATCCGGCTGCGCGCCACCGCCGGGCTCTTCTTCCCGCCCACGTCGCGGGAGAACACCGGGCCCCTCTGGTCTTCGCCCTACACCCTCACCCTCTCCGCCCTCAACGCCTGGCTGGCCGAGGAGGTCCGCCTCGCCGGCGTGGAGCTGGGGCTCGTCTACGAGACGTCGCGGGACGACCTCCTGGCCGCGGTGACCGTGTTCGGCGCCAGCGATTCCGCGGGTGCCCTGCTCGCCTGGCGGGGGTGGAGCCTGGGCGACCGCCTCTCCGGCGTGGGCGAGGTCCTGCCGCTGCCCGCCCTCCCCACCCTTGCCCCCGGCGGGGCCTTCGGGAAGCAGCGGGAGGACGGCACGCGCCCCGTGGACGAGCTCGACGGCCGGCCGGGATTCCAGGCGCGCGCGCGCTGGAGCCGTCCCGAGGTCGCGCTCCTGCAGGCGTCCTATCTCGACAACCGGGGCGACCGGCGCCTGCACCGCGGGCAGTACGCGTGGCGCACCTGGCTCGCTTCGGTGGGCGGCGAGGCCCACCTGGGCGCGCGGCTCACCGTGGTGGCCGAGGTCGCCCGCGGGAACACGGGCATGGGGTTCGCCTCGGGGCCGCACGTCGACATGGACTTCACGGCGGGCTACGCGCTCGCCTCCTGGGCCGCGGAGAGGCTCCGCGTCTCCGTCCGCTACGACCGCTTCGAGAACCGCGACCGCGACGGCACCGCCGAGCCGAACCAGGAGGAGGGCGAGGCTCTCACCGTGGCCCTCCTGTGGGAGCCGGCCGCGCACGTGCGCGTGGGCCTGGAGGGACTCCGGCTCTGGAACGAGCGGCCGGCCGCCGCCTTCGCAGGCGCGAGCGCGGACGCGGATGCCCGGCGGCTGCTGGCGGAGGTGCGCCTGAGCTTCTAGCCGTGGCGCGGGCGAGAGCCGCCGCACCGTCCCCGCCCGACGCCCTCACGCCAGGCCCTTGACGAGCACGCCGGCCACTCCGGCGAGGAGGATCAGCACGGGCTCCGGCACCTTGCGCGTCCCCCAGGCCACGGCCAGGGCGACGGCGGCGATCACGAGCGTTCCCGCGTCCACGATGGCCCGGCGGCCGAGGACCACGGCCGCCCCGGCGATGGCGCCCGTGGCGGCCGCCGTCACGCCGAGGACAAACGCGCGGATGCCGGCGCTGCGCGACCACCGCCGGAAGTGCGGCGCGGGGACGACCGTGAAGAGGTAGCAGGGCAGGAACGTGGCCAGGGCCGCGACCACCGCGCCCGCCGGACCCGCCACCAGGTACCCGATGAACCCCACCGTGATGACCACGGGGCCCGGGGTGATCATGGCCACGGCCACGGCGTCCAGGAACTGGCGCTCGTCGAGCCAGCCGAACTCCCGCACCACGCCGCCGTGGAGGAAGGGCACGATGGCCAGGCCGCTCCCGAACACGAAGGCCCCCGCCTCCGCGAAGTACCAGCCGATGCGCCACAGCGTGTCGCCGGTGGCCGGACCGGAGAGGCCCGCGAGCAGGCCGGGGGGCAGGAGGGCGAGCGCCGGCAGCGCCGGCCGGGTGCCCCGCGGCCCGCGCACCACCACCGCCACCGCCCCCGCGCCCAGGAAGACCCACACGATCTCGGACCCGGTCCAGGCGGTGACGAGGGCCGCCACGGCGAACAGGGCCCAGGCCAGGGGATCGCGACCGAGCGTCAGGCGCGTCAGCTTGAGCGCGCTGCGCGCGATGAGGGCGATGACGGCGGCGCCGATCCCGTAGAACGCGCCCTGCATCCAGGGCAGTCCCCCGAAGCGCAGGTACGCGACGGCCAGCGCCAGCACCATGACGAACGACGGCACCACGAACGCGAGTCCGGCGAGGGCGGCGCCCGTGGCCCCGCCCCGCACCCATCCCAGGTACATCGCGAGCTGCGCGGCGAGCGGGCCCGGCGCGAGCTGCGCCAGCGCCAGCCCCTGGCGGTACTCCTCGGCGCTGAACCACCGTCGCTCCTCGACGAGGTCGCGCTGCATGAAGCCCACGAGGGCGATGGGCCCTCCGAAGCCCGTGGCGCCCAGCCGGAGGAAGTACCGCACGAGGTCGGCCAGGGATGACGGGGGCGCCGCCGGCAAGGCCGGGGACACCGCGCTCACCGGGCCGGGCCGCGGGCCCCCAGGGACTCGATGAGGGCCGTGATCCGCGCCCGCGGCGCCGGCGCGCGGCCGCCCCTCCGGGCGCCCACGGGGCTCACGCCCCCAGCGCGACGCGGAGGCCGACGTCGCCGGCCAGCGCCTTCTCGTAGACCACCACCGCGGCGGCCACGTCCTCGAGCGCCGTCCCCGTGGAGTCGAAGATGGTGATCTCGTCCGGGGAGCGGCGGCCCGGCTTCCGCCCCGTCACCAGGTCGGCCAGCTCCGCGTGCACGGCGTCGCGCGTCATCAGGCCGGCCGCCAGCGCGTGGTGGAGGTCGCCGATGGCGGCGCACTGCTCCAGCACGTCGGTGACGACGACGCCCGCGGCCATGAGGCGCGGGTCGAGCTCCTGCTTGTCCTCGCTGTCCGCGCCCACGGCGGCCACGAAGGTCCCGGGGCGCACGTGCTCGCGCATGAGGAAGGGGGCGCGGGAGGGCGTGCAGGTCACGCACACCTCGCTCTCGGCGAGGCCCGCGGCGGGGGCGGGCA
Organism: Vicinamibacteria bacterium; assembly: GCA_036556965.1. GTDB lineage: Bacteria > Acidobacteriota > Vicinamibacteria > Fen-336 > Fen-336 > DATBIO01. Next base: position 1,563 of record DATBIO010000285.1, on the reverse strand, counting down.
CGGGCTTCACCTCGAAACCCAGCTCGCCGGACATCTCGCGCGCGAAGGCGCGCGCGGCCGCCTCGTCCGCGTCGAAGGCCCACGCCCGCTGGAGGGGCAGCACGCGCGCCAGCGCGCGGAGCTGCGCGCGCCCCTGGCGGCCGCAGCCGCAGACGGTGGCGGCGCGCGCGTCCGGCCGCGCCAGGTGGCGGGCGGCCACCGCGGTGGCGGCGGCCGTGCGGCGGAGCGTCACCTCGATGGAGTCCATCACGGCCAGCGCGCGTCCGTCGTCGGCGTCGCACAGCACGACCACGCCCTGGATGGCCGGCAGCCCGTGGCGGCGCGGGTTGTCGGAGAAGTTCGCGTTGGTCTTGACCGCGAAGTACAGGCGCCCCCGCTCGAGGCCGGCCGCCTTGACGTGGAATCCCCCGTGCGGGGCGCGCACGCCGAGCACGCCCGGGGCCAGGCTGCGCCCCTCGGCGTGGAGGCGGAACGCGGACTCGACCGCCTCGATGCACTCGTCCCAGCCGAGCAGGGCCTGGACGTCCCCGCGCGTCAGCACGCGCGTCTCGCTCAACCCGTGACCCCCTTCCGCCTGAAGTACTCGTAGAGGGCCTCGAAGGCGACGCCGCCGTCGCGGAGGCGCGCCTCGTCGTCCTTGTGGCGCATGGCGACGCCCGCGATGAGGTGGTCGAGGCCGGCCGTCTCGGGGCGCTCGAAGCGGCCGTCCTTGAGGTCGATGTCGTGGACGATCTCCGCCATCCGCGCCAGGGCGGGGTCCGCCAGGGCGAAGCGGCGCACCAGCACCTCGAACGTGCACTGGTCTCCCTCGTGGGTGAAGTCGGCCTCGAACATGTCGAAGCGCAGCTCCCCCGGGGCCGCCTCCTCGTGCCCGTGCACGAAGCGGAAGCGCGCGTCCGGGTCGATGAAGCGGCGGATCAGCCAGGCGCTGCCGATGCGATCGACGTGCACGCCGCGGCGGGTCACCCACGTGCGGCCGCGGACCTCCCCCGCCGGCGGCGCGGGCCTCTCGGGCGCGGGCAGCGGCGGACGGAGCGCCGACTCGATCGAGGACAGGAGGCCCTCCACGGCCTCGCGCCCGGGGGCCCCGAAGAAGTCGATCTCCGCCGCTTCGGCGAGCCGCTTGCGCAGGCGGCGGAGGGCGGCCTCGGCCTGGGCGGGAGTGGAGCGCCTGCGCCGCCGGCCGGCCGCGGCCTGCAGGGCCCGCGCCTCCCTGGCCAGGGCCGCGTACTCCGCCTCGCGCGCGGCGTTGAAGAGGGCCTCCACCGCGTGGTCCGAGAGCCCCTCGACGAAGCGGGCCTCGCACACGGACGCGTCGCCGCCGCCGGCCAGGATCTCGCGGCGCACCCACTGGAAGTCCTCCAGGGCCCCCTCGGAGCGCGGCAGGACGTAGACGGAGTTCTTCACGGGCACCGCGCCCAGGTCCTGAAGGCGGCGCCCGACCTTGACCCTCAGGTAGCCCGGGTGGGGGGGGATCTGGTGGATCAGGACCAGCCAGCGGTTGCCGTCGGTGGCGGCCATGACGTCATGATATATCAACTGTACCTCAGTCGTGATACAGCT
>DATBIO010000284.1:0-7202 GCA_036556965.1 Vicinamibacteria bacterium | reverse complement strand
GCGCGCCCTTCGCGTCGCTGGGCGACCTGGCCGACCGCATCGGCGCGCACCGCGACGAGCTGGAGGCGCTGGCCGAGGCGGGGGCCCTCAACGCCTTCGGCCTGAGCCGCCGCAGCGCGCTGTGGCAGGTGGCGCGCTTCTCCCGGCCGTCCGGCCCCCTCTTCCCGCCGGAGACGGAGGAGCCCGAGCCCGCGTCGCCCCTCGTCGAGATGACGCTGCCCGAGCGGCTGGCCGCGGACATGGTCCGCACCGGCCTCACCGTGGGCCCCCACCCCTTCTCGCTGCAGCGCGAGGCCCTGCGCGCGCGCGGCGTGCGCCGGGCGGTGGACCTGCGCGGCCTGCGCAGCGGCGAGCGCGTGCGCGTGGCGGGGGCGGTCATCTGCCGGCAGCGCCCGGGCACGGCCAAGGGCTTCGTGTTCCTCACCCTGGAGGACGAGACGGGCCTGAGCAACGTGGTGGTGGAGCCGGGGCTGTTCCGGCGCCACGAGGCCACCATCGTGCGCAGCCCCGCCCTGGAGGTGGACGGCGTGCTCCAGGCGGAGGACGCCCTCACCGTGCGCGCGGTGGACCTGCGGCCGGTGCGCTCGGCGCCGGTGGCGCCCTCGCACGATTTCCGGTGAAGGGGTCCCGCGGGGAGGTGGGGATGGCGGGGACGAACCCTGTATGCTTGGGGCGCCATGGCGGACGAGACGCCCGAGACGCCTGAGACGGACGAGCAACGGCTGGCCCGCGTCGAGCAGCGCATGGCGCGGCTCGAGGCCACCATCTTCGCCTTCCAGTCCACCGTGGCCAAGAAGATGGCGGAGGCCCTCACCATGCTCGCCGGCCGCCAGCAGGCCCGGGACAAGAAGGTCGGCGAGTCCCTGTCCAAGCTCGCGCAGGAGCTCGGCGAGCTGCGCAGCCGGCTCGGCGGGGCGGCCCCCAAGGTCACGCAGCACTGAACCCTCCGCCCGTCCTCGGCCCGCTGTTGCTGGCCGGCGCCGTGTCCGGCGGCACGCTCGCCACCTATCTCCTGGACGACGACCACCCGCTGGCCTGGCGCGCGTGCCTGGGGGCGGCCCTGGGCCTGGCCCTCTTCGGGCTGGCCGGCTTCGTGCTCGCCTCGTGGCGGGGCCTGACGCTCTCCGTGACCCTCGCCGCGGGGCTCGTGGCCGCGCTGCCCCTCGGCCTCCTCGGACGCGCGGACGTGCGCCGGCGCCTCCGGGCCGACACCGCGCGCCTGCGCGCGTCGCTGCCGTCCGCCTTCGCCCGGCCGTCGCCGCGCGTCCTCGCCGCCGCCGCCTTCTTCACCGCCGCGCTCTTCGTGGCCCTGCGCGTGAGCGACCGCGCGGTCTTCGAGCGGAACGGCGGGCTCTACGTGGGCGTGGACCACAACCTGGGCGATCTCCCGTTCCACGCCGCCGTGATCAACGGCTTCACCCGCGGCCTGAACTTCCCCCCCGAGCACCCCGAGCTGGCGGGCGCGCCGCTCACGTATCCCTTCGTGGCGGACTTCGTCTCCGCGCTCCTCGTCCGCGCCGGCCTGCCGCTGCGCGACGCCCTCTTCCTGCCCACGGCCGTCCTCGCCGTCGCCCTCCTCGGCATGGTCTACGGGTTCGCGCGCCGGCTGGCCGGCGATGTCCCTTCCGCCCTCCTGGGCACCGCGCTCTTCTTCCTGAACGGGGGCTTGGGCTTCGCCCTCCTCTTCCGCGAGGCGGACCCGCGCGCGGGCGGGCTGGCCGCCCTGCTCGCGCGCCTGCCCCACGACTACACGATCCTGTTCAGCGGGGGGCTGCGGTGGGGGAACGTGGTGACCACGCTCTTCGTGCCCCAGCGCTCGATCCTGCTCGGGTTCCCCCTCGCCGTGGCCGCCTGCAGCCTCCTCTTCGACGGGCGCCGCGGCGGGCGCGGGCGCTGGGTGGCGGCCGGCGTGCTGGCCGGCGTGCTCCCGCTCGTGCACGCCCACAGCCTGGCCGTGGTGGCCGGGGTGGCCGCCGTCACCGCCCTCACCTTCCGGCGGCCCCGGGAGGTCGGATGGCTTCTCCTGGTGGCGGGGGTGCTGGCCGCGCCCCAGCTCGCCTGGCTGGCCCGCGGCACCGCCGTGCAGGCGCAGTCGTTCCTGGGCTGGCAGCTCGGCTTCGACCGGGGCCGCCTGTCGCCCCCGCTGTTCTGGCTCCTGAACGCGGGCCTCTCCATCCCGCTGCTGCTCGCCGCCCTCTTCTGGCGGCGGATCGACGCGGACGCCCGCCGCTTCTACCTGCCCTTCGGCCTCCTCTTCGTCCTGGCCAACGTGCTGCGCCTGTCCCCCTGGATCTGGGACAACATGAAGTTCCTGGTCTTCTGGCACGTGGGCTCGGCGCCGCTGGTGGCGGCGCTGATCGTGCGCCTCGCGGGGCGCGCGCGGGGACGGCGATGGGCGGCCGCGGCCGCGGTCGTGGTCCTGACCCTGTCCGGCGCCCTCGACCTCTGGCGCGTGGTGTCGCGCGCGGTGGCGCAGCCGGTGTTCGACGCCCAGATGGTCGGCTTCGCCGACGCGGTGGCCGCGCGCACGCCCGCGCGCAGCCTGATGGTGCACGCCCCGCGCTACAACTCGGCCCTGGCCCTGAGCGGACGGCGGTCGCTGCTCGGGTACCCGGGGCACATCTGGTCGCAGGGGATGTCGGCGGGGAGCCGGGAGGACGAGGTGCGCGCGTTCTACGGGGGCGGCGAGGGCGCACGTCGCGTGGCCGCCCGCTACGGCATCGACTACGCGCTGCTGGGACCGCAGGAGCGCGAGCTGCTGACCGTGGACGACGCGTTCTTCGCTTCGCTGCCGGTGGTGGTGGAGCACGGGCCCTACCGCCTGCACGCCGTGCCCGCGGGCGGGCCGTGATAGCCTTAGCCACGCCTATGGCCAGCCGAAAACCGCGTCGAAACGCCGGGCCGAGCCATCCCGAGCCGCCCAGCAGCGACCCCGCGCGCTACATCAAGCGCGTCAGCCGGCGCGCGGGGGAGGAGGTCGCCGGCCCCATCGACCCCGACGAGCTGCTGATCCACGCGCACCGCGACCGCCACCCCCTGGAGGTGGGCGCGCAGTACCTGGCCAGCCGCCTGATCAGCCTCACCGGCAAGGAGGAGGCGGTGGGGGAGGTCCTCCGCCTCATCGACACGGTGGGGGTGAGGGCGGCCCGCGTGGCGGGAATGCTGGCGGGAGGCGCCGCCCTGGAGCAGAGGGCGCGCCGGCTGCTGGGCGTCACGCAGCGCGACACCGTCTTCCAGTTCCGCGAGACCACGCACCTCTCGGAGAGGGAGGTCAAGGCGCGCATCGAGAAGCTGCAGCGCGAGGCGCGGGCGGCCCTCAAGGCGCGCGGCCGCAACCCGCGCCTGCACGTGCTCCTCACGGGGGCCACCGGCTTCCTGGGCAAGGAGATCCTCTGGCAGGCCGCCTCCGACCGGCGCATCGAGCGGGTCACGGCGGTGGTGCGGCCGGAGACGGTCCGCGACAAGGCGGGGGAGGTGGTCAAGGTCCTCGCCCCCGCGGAGCGCGGGGCCCTCCTCCTGGAGCGCCTCGGCATCACGGGGGCCCAGGCCCGGAAGTTCCGCTTCGTGGAGGGCGACATCGAGCAGCCCCGCCTGGGCGTCTCCGCGGCGGAGATGGACAGGCTGCGCACCAGCCTCACCCACGTCGTGCACTGCGCGGCCAGCGTGGCCTTCGACGATCCCTACGAGGCGTCCTTCCGCGCCAACGTGCTCGGCTGCCGCAACGCCCTGGCCTTCTCGCGCGAGATACAGCACGCGGCCGGCTCCGTCTTCGTCAGCCACGTGGCCATCGAGACGTCCTACATCCACGGGCGCAAGCGGCGCTCCATCGCCTCGGAGCACGCGCTCGCGTTCCCGCGCCACTTCTACAACAACTTCTACGAGCTGACGAAGGCCATGGCCTCCATCGAGACGGACCGGGCCATGGTGGAGGAAGGCGTGCGGGTGGCCCAGCTGCTGCCCTCCATCGTCATCGGCCACAGCCGCACCGGCAACAACCGCGGCGACACCAAGGTGGTCAACGCCCCCATCAACGCCTTCGGCCGGGCCAAGGAGGCGGTGGACAAGGCGGGCACCGACCCCCTGGCGCGGGCCAAGGCCTGGCTCATCGCCACCGCCGCCTGCCGCTTCCCCGGCGACCCCTCCGCGGAGCTGAACCTGGTCCCCGTGGACCGCGTGGTGGCGGGCATCCTGGCCGCCCTCTCCGTGCCCGAGGCCATCGGGCGGCGCATCCACCTGGCCACCGACAACCGCATCCGCTCCGACGACATGCTGCGCGTGTGCCGGGAGGAGCTCGGCGTGAACGTCAAGCTGGCCGACCCCACCCTGCACCGGAACGTGACGCTGCCCGTGGTGAAGGCGGTGCTGGAGAAGGTCGGCGAGCCCAAGCTGGGCAACGCCCTCGAGCGCCTGGCCAGCATCTTCGGGGCCTACGGGGAGTGGGGCCAGCCCATCCACGACGTGGGTAACGACGTGCGGCTGCTGGGCCTCCCCATCCGGCGCCCCAACACCGAGCACGCCTTCCGCATGCTGTGCCGCCACAACCGGCTGGTGCAGGAGTACGGGCGCGTGCGCGACCCCGATGAGGTCGCGCGCCGCGAGCGCGCGTGGGAGCACGCGGTGGACCGGCTGGAGGCGCGCAGCGGCCACGAGGTGGGCTCCATCTGCGCCGCCCACTTCCGGGAGATGTTCGCGGAGGAGATCGATCCCCGGACGTTCCGGCCGCGGGAGGCCCCGCGCGGCGCGCACGGGCCGCGCCGGCGGGGGCGCCCCGCGAAGCCGGAGGCGGAGGCGAAGACCGCGCGTCCCGCTGCCCCGCCCCCCGCGCCCGAGCCGGGCGTCCCCTCGTGAAAGGAGCGGCGAGTTGACACGAAGCACGGGTGGCGTCTTCGAGATGCTCAAGGCGCGCGGCGAGGAAGTGTTCACGAAGGTCTCCAACGAGCTGATGTCGAGCCCTCAGTTCATGAAGGCCATGCAGGGCGCCATGCAGGCCAAGGAGATGCTGGACCAGGCGGCGGTGCGCGCCATGAAGAGCATGAACATCCCCACGCGCACCGAGTTCAAGCGGGCGCTGGGCCGCATCGAGCATCTCGAGGCCGAGGTCGCGGCCCTCAAGGCCCGGCCGGCGCCCAAGGCCCGCAAGAGGCCGGCCAAGGGCGCCTCCGACTAGATGCGCATCGCCGTCACGGGCGCCGCCTCCTTCCTGGGCGCGCGGCTGCTGCGGCGGCTGGCCGAGGAGCGCGGCCCCGACAACGTGGTGGCGGTGGACCTGGCCGCCCCTCCCGCCAACCTGGCCGTGCGCGCGCGCACGGTGGACCTCACGGAGCCCGCCTCCGACCAGCGCCTGCTGGAGGTCTTCGGCGAGGAGGGGGTGGAGACGGTGGTCCACGCCGCCTCCTTCACCAACCCGCGGCGCGACGGCTCCTACGCGCACGAGCTGGAGTCGATCGGCACCCTGAGCGTGCTCGCGGCCGCGGAGGCGGCCGCGGTGCGCCACGTGGTGATGCGCTCCTCCACCGCGGTCTACGGGGCGCGCGGCCAGCACCCCGCTCTCCTCACGGAGGACGTGCCCCTGGAGAAGAGCGCTCCCCTGGGCTGGCTGCGGGAGAAGCGCGAGGCGGAGGCCCACGCCGCCCTCTTCGCCAAGCGCGGTGCCCTCGCCGTGACCGTGGTGCGCCTGGCCCCCCTGTTCGGGCCCGCCGTGCACACCTTCTACACGCGGGTCTTCGACCGCCGCGTGGTGCCGGTGCTGCTGGGCTACGACCCCCTCGTGCAGCTGCTCCACCCCGACGACGCCCTGGAGGGCCTGATGGCCGCGGTGCGCGCGGGGAAGCCGGGCGCCTTCAACGTGGTGCCGCGGCGGCCGATCACGCTGCTCGCTGCTCTCCACCTGGCGGACAAGCTGCCCGTGGCGGTTCCCCACCCCATGGCCTACGCCGCGGTGGACCTGCTGTGGAGCACGGGGGTGGGGCAGGCCCCCGCCGGCTTCCTGGACTTCGTGCGCTACCCGCTGGTGGCCGACGGCACCAAGGCGGCGCGCGAGCTGGGCTTCGAGCCGCGCTTCTCGAGCAAGGAATCGCTGCTGGCCTACGTCGCCTACCGTTACGGGGCGGGCGCCGCTGCGTGACCCGCAGCGCCAAGGTCGTGCCCATCCGCTCCCCCGACGAGCCCGAGGACCTGGCGGCGCGCGTGCGCGCGCTGGAGGCCGAGCTGGCGCGGGCGCGCGCGGCCGCCGCCGCGGGGACCTCCGAGGGCCCCCTGGTCACGCTGGCCCGCGTGCTGCAAGCCGGCCGCCGCGGCATCCGCTGGGACAGCGTGGCCCGGCTCTGGAAGAGCCTCTACTTCGCCTGGCACTCCGAGGAGACGGACGAGTTCGGCTACGACCCGCGCTTCGCGGAGACGGTGCGGCCGCTGCTGGAGTTCCTCTACACGGTCTGGTGGCGGGTGGAGCCGGCGGGCATGGAGAACATCCCCTCCGACGGCCCCGGCCTGATCGTGGCCAACCACTCCGGCGTGCTGCCCTGGGACGGCGGGATGATCAAGCTCGCCGTCCGCCACGAGCACCCCGCGCGCCGCGAGTGCCGGCTGCTCGCCCTCGACATGTTCGCGCTGCTGCCCGTGCTCGCCCCCGCCCTCAGCAAGCTGGGGGAGGTGCGCGCCAACCCCCTCAACGCGGAGCGGCTCCTCAAGAGGGGAGAGCTGGTGGGCGTCTTCCCGGAGGGGGTCAAGGGCGTGGGCAAGCCCTACAAGCGCCGTTACAAGCTGGCCCGCTTCGGCCGGGGCGGGTTCGTGCGCGTGGCCCTGCGCGCGCGCGCCCCCATCATCCCCTGCGCGGTGGTGGGGGCGGAGGAGATCCACCCCATGATCGCCAAGGCGGACTGGGTGGGGAAGCCGCTGGGCTTTCCGTACTTCCCGATCACTCCGACCTTTCCCCACCTCGGGCCCCTGGGCGTGATCCCGTTGCCCTCGAAGTGGACGATCGACTTCGCGGAGCCCATCCCCATGGACCACGGGCCAGAGGCGGCGGACGACGTGCTCCTCGTGAACCGGCTCTCCGAGCAGGTGCGCTCCACCATCCAGCGCATGATCGACTCGCGCCTGGCCCGCCGCCGCTCGATCTGGACGGGCTGAATCGGCCATCGTGAACCCCTACGAAGAGCTGGCCGGCGGCTGGGAGCTGGTGAGTTGGACGCAGACGGAGGAGT
>DATBIO010000283.1:0-29735 GCA_036556965.1 Vicinamibacteria bacterium | reverse complement strand
CACCGCACCACCCTGGAGTTCCTCCTCGTCAACCACCCCATCGACTGCCCGGTCTGCGACCAGGCCGGCGAGTGCTACCTCCAGGACCAGTACATGGAGCACGGCCTCCACGACTCCAAGGTGGAGGTCGAGGAGAAGGTGGCCAAGCGCAAGGTGGTGGACCTCGGTCCCATCATGCTGGACGCCGAGCGCTGCGTGCTCTGCTCGCGCTGCCTGCGCTTCGAGAAGACGGTCACCGGCACCAACAGCTTCGAGTTCGTGAACCGCGGCGACCACACCCAGATCGCCACCTTCGAAGACCGGCCCATCACCCACAACTACGCGGGCAACCTGGCCGACGTCTGCCCGGTGGGGGCGCTGCTCAGCCACGACTTCCGCTTCAAGATGCGGGTGTGGTTCCTGGACGGCACCGACTCGGTGTGCCCCGGCTGCTCCACCGGCTGCAACATCTTCGTCGACCACCGGGACGGCGAGGTCTTCCGCCTGCGGCCGCGGCGCAACGTGGAGGTGAACCGGTCCTGGATGTGCGACATCGGCCGGCTCGAGTACAAGCCGCTGGGCTCTCGCGCCCGGGTGGCCGCCGCCCGCGTGGGGCGCGGGGCAGACGCCCGCGCGGCCGCGCTCGGCGCCGCCCTGGACGAGGTCGCGCAGCGCCTGCAGGACGCGGCGGGCGCCGCCGGCCTCCTGGCCACGCCCCAGGCCACCAACGAGGACCTCTTCGCCTTCCGCCTGCTGGCGGACCGGCTCTCCGCGCGCCTGGACTTCCGCGTGGGCGACCCGCACCTGAGGGTGCGCGTGCGCGAGGACGACGTGCTCCTGCGCGCGGACCGCAACCCCAACACCCAGGGCTGCCTGGACCAGGGCCTGGGCCGCGACGGCGTGCCGGCCATCCTCGCGGCCTGCGCCCAGGGCGGGGTGCGCGCCCTCCTGCTTCAGGGCCCGGAGCTGCTGCGTGGCCCCGGGGCGGCGGAGGCCCTGGGCCGCGTGCCCTTCGTGGCCGTGATGGCCACCCACGACGAGCCCGCGCTGGCCGCCGCCCACGTCGTCCTTCCCGCGGCGGCCTGGGCGGAGGTGGACGGCACCTTCACCAACTACCAGCGGCGCGTGCAGCGCATCCGCAAGGCCGTGCCCGCCCCCGGGGACGCCCAGCCGCGCTGGGAGCTGGCCGCCGGCCTGCTCGCGCGCCTGGGCGCGCCGCTGGGGGCGGCCAGCGCGCGCGAGGTCTTCGCCCGGCTGGCCCGCGAGCTGCCCGACTACGCCGGGCTCGACCACCGCGCGGTGGGCGGCTCGGGCCGCGCGCTCGCCTCTCCCGGCGAGGTCGCCACCCAGGAGGCCCGGGCGTGAGGCGCGTCCCCGCCCTCCCCGACGGCGGGGCCGCCCCGCGGAGGACCCGGTGACGGCGCGGGTGGTGACGGTCGACCGCGACACCCGTGCCGGCCTCTACCCGATGTTCGTAGGGCTCGGCATCACCCTCATGAACATGCTGCGCACGCTCTTCCGCGGACGCGCCGCCACCATCCAGTTCCCGGAGGAGAAGCGGCCGACCTCCGGCCGCTACCGCGGCGTGCACATCCTCACCCAGCGCATGGACGGCACGCCCAAGTGCGTGGCCTGCTACATGTGCGCCACCGTGTGCCCCGCGGAGTGCATCTACATCGAGGCCGGGGAGCGGCCGGAGAGCCGCATCGAGAAGTACCCCACGCGCTTCGAGATCGACCTGCTGCGCTGCGTCTACTGCGGGTTCTGCGTGGACGCCTGCCCCGAGGAAGCCATCGTCATGAGCCGCGAGAACGACCTCGTGGGCACCACCCGCGCGGAGCTGATCATCGACCGCGACCGGCTCATGGACCGCGGGAAGGTGCGCGAGTACGGCGCCGGCTACCGGCCCGGCGAGGTCGACGAGCGGAGGCCCGTGCGCATCGCGGCGCTGGAGCGCCTGAAGCGCGAGCACGGGATCGAGCCCGGCCCCCCGCGCCGGCCCTAGGCCGCTTCCGCCACCACCAGCGTCTCGCGCACGCCGACGGGCCGGTCCAGCCCCAGCGGAGCCAGGTAGCGCTCGCGCAGCGCGGCGCTGTCCGCCACCGCGCGGCGACGGAACCCGCGGACGGCCAGCCAGCCGTCCAGCCCGTCCAGGTCGAGGCTGGAGAGGATGGGCTCCCCGCACAGGGTGGAGACGCGCGCGATGCGCGCCATCTCGCTGCCTTCCTCCTCGAGGAGGCGCCGCTCCACCACCGTGAGCACCATCCGGCTGCCCGCCGCGCCCAGGGTGCGCGCGGCGGCCAGCAGCCCGTCCACCGCCGGCGGGGGCAGGTAGGGGAGGAGGCCCTCCGCCACGAAGAGGGAGGGCCGGCCGGGCTCGATCCCGGCGCCGCGCAGGGCGTCCTCGAGCCCGTCCTGCCCCAGGTCGCGCGGGACCAGCCGCAGCGCGCGGGGGCAGCCGCCGTGCGCGGCCAGCGCCCTTCGCTTCACCTCCTGGGTGTCGGGGTGGTCGACCTCCACGAAGCGCAGGCCGGGGTGCGCGCGCGCCAGCCGCAGGGCCAGGGTGTCGTACCCCGCCCCGAAGACCACGGCCTGCACGGCTCCCGCGGACAGGGCGGCGCGCGCCTCGTCCTCCACGAAGCGCTTGCGCAGGAGGTGGTAGACGTCGTCGCGCAGCCCGCCGGGCTCGGGGTCGTGCCCCCGGGCCAGGCGGTTGCGCAGCATCTCCGCGGCCAGCGCGGAGTGCGCCTCCACGAACCACTCGGACGCGGGGTCGTCGGGCTCCGCGACCAGGGGCCGGAGGACGGGGTCGCGCCCGGCCACCACGCGCACGATCGCGATCCGGATGGCGCTGTCGCTGGGCCGTCCCGGCTTCACGCCGCGGATTTGTACACCGCGGCCCCGTGCTAATCCAGGCGCTCCAGGCGGTACAGCGCGCGCGTGGTCCGCGCCACGGCCAACGCGGTGGTGAGGATGAGGCCGGCCGCGGCCAGGACCCCGGCGGCGTCGAAGAGGAGGACGCTCCGGCCGAGGACGGCCACCGCGGGCACGAAGAACAGCACGAGGTTGCCCAGGGCCAGGAGGATGCGCAGCTCCGTGCCGCCCAGGCGCGCGTAGGCGATGCGGAAGACACCCTGCGTGTGGGTGGCCAGGTAGATGTGGAGGTTGAGCAGGTAGTAGGCCACGAGCACGGCCACCGCCACCGCGGGGCTCATGAAGCCGGAGAGGGCCAGGCCCCCCAGCAGGCCGAGGGCCCCGACCATGTCGGCCATGTGGTCCACGTAGAAGCCGTACCGGGGCCGGCTGCGGCCCCGGTAGCGGGCCAGCGTGCCGTCCAGGCTGTCCCCGAGCCAGTTCACGGCCAGGAGGGCGTTGACCGCGAGCAGCCAGGCGGGCTGCGCGCCGGCCAGGGCGTAGGCAGCGCCCGCGGCGAGCATGGCCAGGAGGCCCAGGGCGGTGAGGTGGTCGGAGTTGATCCAGGCGGGCGTCCGCGCGGCCAGCCAGAGGAGGACGCGCTTCTCCACGGCGCCGGTCAGGCTGGGCAGCTCACGGCGGGCGTCCACGAACGTGCTGGTCGGCGACATCGATTCCTCCCTCCCCCTCCAAGCTAGGGAGGCGCGCGCGCGAAGTCCCGTGCGTGTTGCAAAGGATTTCCAAGGATGCAGAATCGGCGGTCCGGGGGGGAACCGAGAGTTGGACGAGGAGAAGACACCCGGGCCCGCGGACACCGTCGCCGCTGCCCGCGACGGCCAGGACGAGCCCGCCACCCTCATGGACACGTTCTTCGCGAGCGTGCGCGAGGGGCTGATCGTCTACGACCACGAGCTCCGCTACCGCGTCTGGAACCGCTACATGGAGGACCTCTCCGGGCGGACGGCGCCCGAGGTCCTGGGCCGGCGGGCGGTGGAGGTCTTCCCGCACCTGCACGAGCAGGGGGTGGACCGGCTCCTCCTCCGCGCCCTGGCCGGAGAGACGGTCGAGGTCCGGGACGTCTCCTACGTGCATCCCGCCACGGGCGCGGTGAAGTGGTACACGGGGACGTACGCGCCCCACCGCGACGGGCGCGGGCGCGTCCTGGGCGTGGTGGCCTGCATCCACGAGACCACGGAGCGTCGCCGCATCGAGGAGCGGCTCCTCCACGACGCCCTGCACGACCCCCTCACCGGCCTGAGCAACCGCGCCTTCTTCGTCGACCGCCTGCGCCTGGCCCTGGAGCGGGTGCGCCGCCACCCCGAGCGCCCCTTCGCCGTCCTCTACCTCGACCTCGACCGCTTCAAGGTGATCAACGACAGCATGGGGCACGACAGCGGCGACCGCGTGCTGCAGGCGCTGGGCACGCGCCTGGCGCGGGGGCTGCGGGCCTCGGACACCCTGGCCCGGCTGGGCGGGGACGAGTTCGCCTTCCTCCTCGAGGAGGTGGAGGGCCTGGGGGACGCCACGCGGGCGGCCGCGCGCCTGCTGCGCGAGGTGGCGCGCCCGCTCACGGTGGAGGGACAGGAGGTCTTCGTGAGCGGGAGCATCGGCATCGCCATGGGGGGGCCCGCCTACACGCGGGCGGAGGAGCTTCTGCGCGACGCCGACATCGCCATGTACCGGGCCAAGGGCGGCGGCCGCGGGCGCCACCAGGTGTTCGACCCGTCCATGCACGAGCGGGCGGTGGAGCTCCTGCGCCTGGAGAACGACCTGCGCCGCGCCCTGACCACGGGAGGGATGCAGCTCCACTACCAGCCCATCTTCTCGCTGGAGACCGGGCGCCCGGTGGCGGTGGAGGCGCTGGCGCGCTGGCCCCACGAAGGACGCGGGCTGGTCAGCCCCGACGACTTCATCGCCCTGGCCGAGGAGACCGGCCTCATCCTGCCCCTCGGGCAGTGGTCCCTGCGCGAGGCCTGCCGCCAGCTGCGCCGCTGGCGGCGCGGGCGGGGCGCGGACTCCCTCCTCCTCACCGTCAACCTCTCCGCGCGGCACTTCTCCCACGACACCCTGCCCACCGAGGTGGCCACCGCCCTCGCGGAAGCGGGCCTGGACGGCTCGGCCCTCGCCCTCGAGATCACGGAGCGGAGCATCATCGAGGACACCGCGCGCGCCTCCGCCGTGGTGGGCGCCCTCAAGAAGCTCGGCGTGCGGCTCTACATCGACGACTTCGGCACCGGCTACTCCTCGCTCAGCTCCCTCCACCGGTTCCCCATCGACGGGCTCAAGATCGACCGCTCGTTCGTGGCCGGCCTGGGCGCCGGCGGCGACGCCGACGAGATCGTGCGCACCGTCCTCCTCCTCGCGCGCAGCCTGGGCATGGAGGCCATCGCGGAGGGCGTGGAGACGAGCCAGCAGCTCGTCCGCCTGCGCGAGCTGGGCTGCCGCCTGGCCCAGGGGCACCTCCTGGCGCGGCCCCTGCCCGCGGAGGCGATCGAGGAGCTGCTCCTGTCCTGAGCCCCGCTCAGGCCGCGCGCGAGGGGCGGGGCGTGCCCGCGCCCCGCCGGCGCCAGGGGGCCAGTCCCGCGAGCACGCTTCCCCACCGGTCCAGGAGGTCGGCCACCGCGCGGTCGAGGCGGCTCTTGTGGCGCCCGGTGTAGACGTTGCGGGCCATGGACAGGAGGCGCCAGGGACGCCGGGCGAAGGCCCGGCCGTAGAAGGCGGCCATGGCCAGGTGGCGGAAGAGGAGGAGCTGCCGGTTCGAGACGTGCACGCTCCAGGAAGTGCTGCGGCTGAGGTCGGAGTACATCGTGAGCATGCCGAAGTAGGCCTCGTCCATGGCGCCCAGGCGCCCCTCGCCCTGGAGCTCCGCGAAGAGGGCGGAGCCGGGGTAGGGGCAGAAGGGCCCCACGCTCACGTCGGAGACCCCGATCCCCGCGAGCTCGGAGCAGAAGCGCACCGTCTCCCACAGCTCGTCGCGGGTGTCGCCGGGGAACCCGATGACGAAGGAGACCTTCACCGTGAGCCCCGCCGCCACCGCCTGGCGCATGGAGGCCTTCATGCGGTCGAGGCTCACCTTCTTCTTGATGCGCTTGAGCACGCTGGGGGACCCGCTCTCCGGGGCGTACACCAGGTACCGGCAGCCGGAGTCGCGCAGGAGGGGCAGCACGTCGTCCGTGAGGGCCTCGGACCGCGTCCCGCTGGGGAGCTGCCATCCCACGCCGTAACCGCGCGCGATCAGCTTGCGGCAGAACTCGCGGATCCAGTCCTTGCGCACGATGGCGGTGAGGTCGTAGAAGTCGAAGTTCTCCACGCCGTAGGTCTCGATGGCCCAGCCCATCTCGTCGAGCACGGCGTCGGGGTCGCGCGCGTACCAGCGCGTGGTCCACATCTCCGGGTTCGAGCAGAACGTGCACTCGAAGGGGCAGCCGCGCGAGGCCAGGATGGGATAGCTGCGCACGCGCCCGATGCCGAACCCGAAGCCGTTGTCGAGGTAGTTGGCGAGGGGGAACAGGTGCCAGGCCGGCCGCGGGATCGAATCGACGTCGCGGATGCGCACCCGCGGCGGCGTGCGTTGGAACTGGCCGTCCTCGAGGTAGGCGATGCCCGCCACCTCCCCCACCGGCCGTCCGTCGCGCACCGCCTCCAGGAGCTGGGCGAAGCTCTCCTCGCCCTCGCCCAGGACGCAGGCGTCGAGGGCGGGGCAGTCGCGCAGGCTGAACTCGGGGGCGGCGTTGATGTGCTCGCCGCCCGCGATGATGGGCAGGGTGGGCCGGGCGCGGCGGAGGGACTCGATCACCCGCCGCGTGAAGGGCCACTCCTCCGAGAACATGCAGGAGACGCCGAGGGCCGTGGCCTCGGGGGGGATGCGGCCGGCGATCTCCTCGTCGGAGAGACCCACGCGCACGAAGTGGGCGTCGTCGGTGGGGGCGATCCGGCGAGGGGCCTCCCCCACCGCGTCCACCACCGACACGCCGATGCCCCGCTCCAGGAGCACGGCCGCCACGTAGGCGAGGCCGATGGGCGGGCAGCGGTTGGTGGCGAAGGCCGACTTGGGAACGCGAAGGGGCGGCTTGATGAGGGTGACGTGCAGCCGCCCGCCGGCGGCGGCCCGCCGCAGCCTTCCGTTCCGGCCCGCTCCCTGGGACTCGCCCTGGGGATCGGCCATATCCACACGCTCCGGTCCCGCCGACCTGTGAGGGGATGAGCGGGGAAACCCTAGCCCCCGCCACGCCCCCCGTCAAGCCTCAGCGGCGCTGGGCGTAGGGGTCGATGGGCCGGGCGAAGAGGTAGCCCTGGCCGAAGCGGATGCCCAGGTCGAGCAGGGCCTGGGCCTCGTCCTTGGTCTCCACGCCCTCCGCGATGACGGTGGAGCCGCTGCCGTGGGCCATGTCCAGGATGGCGCGCATGACCTGCTGGTTGACGCGCTTCTGGTGGATGTCGTGGACGAGGCCGCGGTCCACCTTGAGGAAGCTGGCGCCCAGGCTGGCCATGGTCTCCAGGCCGGAGTAGCCCGCCCCCACGTCGTCGATGGCGAAGGTGAAGCCCAGGTCCTGGAAGGCGTGCATGGCCTCGCGGTAGAGGCTGAGGTTCTCGATGACCACCCGCTCGCTGATCTCCAGCGTGACCATGCGCGGGGAGAGGTTGGCGCCCAGGTAGTCCAGGACGCCCTTGCCCAGGAAGCTCGGGTCGCGGATGGTGGCGGGCACCGTGTTCATGAAGAGCCGCCCCGGCGACCCGAAGTGCTCCCAGTCCACGAAGACCTGGCGGCGGCAGGTGCGCTCGAGCTCCTCCAGCAGGCCCAGGCGCGCGGCCAGGGGGAAGATGGTCATGGCCGGCTCGAACTCGCTCCCGCGCGGGCCGCGCGAGAGCCCCTCGTAACCGAGCACGCGGCGGTTCTCGATCTCCACGATGGGCTGGAAGGCGTTCCACACCTCGCGGTTGTGGATGATCTCGATGAGGGCGTCGCGCTGGCGGCGCTCGCGCCAGCGCCGGCGCAGCTCGCCCGAGGCGCGGCACTCCTCCACCAGCCGGTGGATGTGCCGCTCCTCGCGCTCGAGGGGGCTGTGCAGCACGAGCCCGTACCCCACCTCCACCGCCTCGCGGTCGCGCAGGTAGGCGAGGACGAGGCGGGCGGCGCGCGGCGCCACCTGGTCCTCGATGCGGTCGGCCAGCGTGCGCAGGGACTGGGCGCGCAGGCCCGACCCCCCGTCGCGGCGCCGGCCGAGGAGGAGCAGGAAGCGGTCGGTCTCCGGCCCCTCGCGCACGAGCAGGTCGTCCTTGCGCACGCGCTGGCGCAGCTCGGCCATGATGTCCTCGATCTGCGCGCGCGCCGCCTGGTAGGCCTTCTCCCCGAAGCCGCGCTCGATGCGGGCCAGGGCCACGAGGTCGAGCATGACCGCGGCCAGGCCGCCCTGCTCGCGCAGCCGGCGCGAGACCTCGGCGCTCAGCTCGCTGAGGGGAGGGATCGAGGTCATGCCCGATCAATTGTGCGCGCGGGCATCCGCCCCTTCAACGCGCGCGGCGCCGGGCCAGGGCCCAGAGGGCCCCGCCCAGCGCCATGAGGCCGACGAGGATCCCGGCCTGGGCGAAGGTGCGCGTGCTCAGCAGCCAGGCGTGCAGGGCGATTCCCACCGCCGCCACCGCGGGGCCGGCGGGGACGCGGAAGGCGGCCTCCGGCATCCCCGGGCGGCGCCGGAAGACGAGGAGGGCGGCGCAGGTGAGGCCGTAGGTCACCAGGCGCACGATGGCGGAGAGGGTGGCGTTCCAGGTGAACGTGCCGTAGAGGGCAAGGGCCAGGGAGAGCACGGCGAAGGTGAGGATGGCCACGTCCGGCGTGCGGAAGCGCGGGCTGACGCGCGCGAGGGGCGCGGGCAGGTCGCCGCGCGCGCTCATGGAGAAGAGCAGGCGCGGGGCCTGGAGCACGCTGCCCGTGCTGTAGCCGTAGACGGAGACCACCGCCGCGACGCTGCCCAGCGCGATCCCCGCCGGCCCCAGGAGCACGCCCAGGGCCGCGGCCACCGGCGCCGTCACCCCGGCCACGTGGGGGATGACCCCGATGACCACGAGCTGCACCAGCATGTAGACGCTGGCGATCACGGCCAGGGCGCAGAGGAGCGCGAAGCCGGCGTCCCGGCGCGGGTCGCGCGCCTCGCTGGCCGGGATGAGCGGCGCCTCGAAGCCTCCGTAGGCGAACATCAGGAGGAGGATGGCCTGGGTCCAGTCGGGCCGGGCCACGGCCTGGGTGCGGATCACGTCCCCGCTCACCGCGAAGAGCCCGAGGCCGATGAGCACGAAGAGCGGGACCAGCTTGGCCACCGTGAAGAGGTTGACCGTCCAGGTGGCCTGGCGCACCCCCACGATGTTGATGGTGGTGATGGCGCACATGACCAGGGTCATGGTGGCCACGCGCCCCGCGCCCGTGCCCACCGCGGGCACCAGCTGCGCGAGGTACTCCACGAGCACGTTGAGGTTGGCGGCGAGGGCGGTCACGCGGATCCAGAAGGTGAGCCATCCAGCCTGGAAGCCCACCACGGGGCCGAAGGCCTCGCGCGCGTAGAGGTACGGCCCGCCCGCCTCCTGGAAGCGGCTGGCCACCTCGGCGAAGCAGAGCACGGTCATGAGCACGCCCAGCCCGGCCAGGAGGTAGCCCAGCGGGCTCCACTGCCCGGTGAGGGCGGCCTGGGCCGCGGGCATGCCGAAGACCGAGCTGCCGATGACCCCGTTGACGACGGCCGCCGAGAGGTCCCAGCGGCCGATGGCCCGCACCAGGGTGGGGCGGGCGGCGGGCGGTGGTTCCGGCGCGGCGTTCAAAAAGCGACGCCGGCCAGGATCGAGAGGACGCGGTGCTTGACGTCGTCGCCGGGCAGCTCGCTCAGGCCGGTCAGGCCCCAGGCGTAGCGCGCCTCGAGATCCAGGCTCAGGCTCCCCAGGGGGAAGCGGAGGCCGGCGCCGGCCAGCAGGCCGAAATCCGTGTCCTTGACCTCGTCGCCGATGTCCTGGTCCACGTCCACGCCCAGCGCGCCCACCGAGACCTCGGAGCTCATCTCGATGCCGAGGTAGGGCCCGGCGAGCAGGAAGGGACGCACCGCGCCGTCCTCCAGGAAGTCCACGCGCAGGGGCACGGCCAGCTCGAGGGCATCGAGCTCGCCCGTGACGTCGACGCCGAAGGCGTCCAGGCGGAAGCCCTTCTGGCTGTAGAGCAGCTCGGGCTGGACGGCCAGGACCTGACCGAGGGGGAAACGCGCGTAGGCGCCCAGCACGAGCCCGGTGCGCCGCTCCAGCTCGTCGCTCACGTCGCCGCCCACCAGGCCGCCCCCGCTGAGGGTGGCCAGGTTGACGCCCGCCTTGACCCCGAGGTCGAAGTCGGCTGCTCCCGCCGTCGCCGCCAGGAGCACCGCTGCCGCCGCCGCCATGCTGTTTCTCACCCCGTCCTCCCGCGCCACTGTAACCTCAAAGCGGACGATAATGGCGGTTCGCCAAAGGAGCCCGCCATGCCACGCATCGTCCGCTGCGGCCTCATCCAGGCCAGCAACGTCAAGGGCCCGGAAGCCGGCCTGCCCGCCATCAAGAAGGCCATGGTCGACAAGCACGTGAAGCTCATCGAGCAGGCCGCGCGGCAGAAGGTCAAGATCCTCTGCCTGCAGGAGCTCTTCTACGGCCCGTACTTCTGCGCCGAGCAGGAGACGAAGTGGTACCACCTCACGGAGCCGGTGCCGGACGGGCCCACCACGAAGCTCATGCAGAAGCTGGCCCGCAAGCACGGGATGGCCATCGTGGTGCCCATCTACGAGGAGGAGCAGAAGGGCGTCTACTACAACACCGCGGCCATGATCGACGCCGACGGCAGGTACCTGGGCAAGTACCGCAAGACCCACATCCCCCACTGCAAGCCGGGCTTCTGGGAGAAGTTCTACTTCCGCCCCGGCAACCTGGGCTACCCGGTCTTCGAGACCGCCTTCGCCAGGGTGGGGATCTACATCTGCTACGACCGGCACTTCCCCGAGGGCGCGCGCGCCCTGGGGCTCAACGGCGCGGAGATCGTGTTCAACCCCTCCGCCACCGTGGCCGGCCTCTCCGAGTACCTCTGGAAGCTGGAGCAGCCCGCCCACGCCGTGGCCAACGGCTACTTCGTGGGGGCCATCAACCGCGTCGGCCACGAGGCGCCCTGGAAGATCGGGGAGTTCTACGGCCAGAGCTACTTCTGCGACCCGCGCGGCAAGCTCCTGGCCGAGGGCCCGCGGGACAGGGACGCGGTGGTGGTGGCGGACCTCAACCTCGACGTCATCGAGGAGGTGCGCAGCGTGTGGCAGTTCTACCGCGACCGCCGGCCCGACGCCTACGGGGAGCTGGTGGCCCCGTGAGCGCGGAGCCCTCCGCCCCGCGCGCGACCTACCGCAACTTCATCGGCGGCGAGTGGGTGGCCTCCTCCGCCGCGCGCACGGTGCCCAACCTCAACCCCGCGGACACGCGCGACGTGCTCGGCCACGTGCCCCTGTCCACGGCGGACGAGACGAGGGAGGCGGTGGCGGCGGCGCAGGCCGCCTACGCCTCCTGGCGCGACACGCCGGCCCCCGTGCGCGGGTCCGTGCTCTTCCGCGCCCAGGCCATCATGGAGGCGGAGAAGCAGGAGCTGGCGCGCACCCTCAGCCGCGAGGAGGGCAAGACGGTCAAGGAGTCCCTGGGCGAGATCCAGCGCACCATCAACATCCTCGAGTACATCGCGGGGGAGGGGCGGCGCCTGGGGGGCCAGACCGTGCCCTCCGAGCTGCCGCGCAACTTCTGCTACACCGTGCGCGTGCCCCTGGGGGTGGTGGCCTGCATCACGCCCTGGAACTTCCCGGTGGCCATCCCGGTGTGGAAGATGGCGCCCGCCCTGCTCTGCGGGAACACCGTGGTCTTCAAGCCCGCCACCCTGACCCCCGAGACCTCGGCCGCGGTGGTCTCCATGTTCGAGCGGGCGGGGGTGCCCAGGGGCGTGCTCAACATGGTGCTGGGCTCCGGGTCCGTGGTGGGCAACGCGCTGCTCGACCACGACGACGTGCGCGCGGTGTCCTTCACCGGCAGCAACGAGGTGGGGGCCGAGATCTACGGGCGCGGGGCCCGCCGGATGATCCGCGTGCAGTGCGAGATGGGGGGCAAGAACCCCGTGGTGGTGATGGCCGACGCCGACCTCGACCTGGCGGTGGAGGCCACCGCCCAGGGCGCGTTCGGTTCCACCGGGCAGCGCTGCACGGCCACCTCGCGGGTGGTGGTGGAGGAGGAGATCGCCGACGCCTTCGTGGAGAGGCTGGCCGCGCGCGCGGAGAAGGTGCGGGTGGGCAACGGCCTGGAGGCGGGGGTGGACATGGGCCCCGCCGTGGACAAGTCCCAGCTCGACACCGACATGAGCTACATCGGCATCGGCCGGGAGGAGGGCGCCCGCCTGGTCTGCGGGGGGGCGCGGCTGCAGGAGGGAGCGCTCGCCCACGGCTACTTCGTCCAGCCCACCGTCTTCGACGGCGTGCGCTCCTCGATGCGCATCGCCCAGGAGGAGATCTTCGGCCCCGTGGTGTCCGTCATCCGCGCGCGGGGGTTCGAGGAGGCGCTGGCCGCCGCGAACTCCGTGCGCTTCGGCCTGTCCTCCTCCATCTTCACCGCGGACGCCACCAGCGTCTTCCGCTTCGTGGAGGGCATCGAGGCGGGGATCGTGCACATCAACAGCGGGACGCCGGGGGGCGAGGCGCAGCTGCCCTTCGGCGGCACCAAGGCCACGGGGGTGGGGCCGCGCGAGCAGGGCACCACCGCCGTCGAGTTCTTCAGCGAGATCAAGACCGTGTACGTGGACTACACGGGACACGCGCGCAAGACCAGCATCTACTGATGGGCCCCCTCGCCCTCGCCCTCGCCCTCCTCGCCGGCGATCCCCCGCCCCCCGTCATCGTCCACCTCGCCGACGGGACGAGCGTGCCCCTGGCCGACTGGACGCTGAGCTACGAGTACCTGGCCTGGCCCCAGGGGGGCGCGCCGGTGGACGCCGTCTCCTCGCGCACGGCGGCGCGCGAGATCTGGCTGGGCAAGCGCCGCGTGCCCGCGGCCGCCCTCACCCTGGACCTGGGCTACGTCACCACGGGCGAGGTCTCCGCCGTGCGGGAGCTGGCCTTCACCCCGGCCCCGGGCCGCCCCGGGCCCGTCCGCCCGGAGGCGCCCCACCGCGAGCTGATCGCGCCGGACGCGGACCGGAAGACGCTGGTCACCGCGCGCAGCCTCGACCTGTTCGGGCAGACGCTGACGGGCACGCGCCGCGAGTTCTGCCTGCTCAGCTACTCGGTGCTCGTGCAGTGCGGCACCGAGCCCGGCACGCGGGTGGTGAAGGTCGAGTTCCCGTGAGGCCGTGACGGGCGGTCGCGCCAGGGCCCTCTTCGCCCTGGTGGTCGCCGTCTCCTGGGGCCTCCTCGCCCTCACCGCCTACCACGCGTGGCGCGCCTTCCGCCCGCGCGTGTCCCGTCTCTCCGGGGTCGCCCTCAACAAGACGGCCTGGAAGGCGTCCCACCACGAGCGCGGGCGGGAGGCGCCCGCGGGCGGACCGCGCGACGGCTACTGGGGCAAGCGCATGCCGAAGCCCGTGGCGGACCCCGTCCTGGGCTGGCGGGAGGGTGAGGCGCACGTCGCCGGGCTGGTGGAGAGCGACGCCCGGGGCGCCCAGTCCTTCGCCGTCCCGGGGGCGCGCCAGCACCTGCTCATCCTCGGGGGCAGCGTGGCCTGGGGCTCCTACGCCTCGCGCCTCGACACCACGTACTTCGCCCTCGCCGCGCAGGATCTGGCCCGCCGCGGCCGTCCCCTGCGCGTGACGGTCCTGGCCGCCGGGGCCTGGGAGAGCGCCAACGAGGTACGGGCCCTGGAGGCCGCCCTGCGCGAGCGGGCGCCCGACGTCGTGCTCTTCCTGAACGGGCTCAACGACCTCACGCGCGCGGGGAGGCGGCGGACGCGCGTCGACCTCCGCCCCGCCTACGACGCGCGCGACCCCGTGGCCTCCTACCTCGGCAACATGGAGCGCGCGCACGCCCTGGCCGCGGCGCGGGGGGTGCCGGTGGTCTTCGCCCTCCAGCCCCTCCTCCTGAGCAAGCGGCGGCCCAGCCCCCTCGAGCGCCGCGTCCTCGAGCTGAGCTTCGACGAGCGGGTGACGGCGCAGGCGGTGGACGCGGGCTACGACCGGCTGCGCGAGGGCCTGGCGCGGCTCTGCCGCCGCCCGGGGGCGCACTGCCTCGACTGCTCCTCGGTCTTCGACGGGGAGACGGCCACCACCTTCACCGACCTGTGGCACTTCGCCGACCCCGGGCACGAGATCCTCGCCGCCCACCTCGCGCGCGGGCTGCTGCCGGTGCTGGGGGGTCCCGCGCCCTGAGCCGCCGCCGCGCTTGCGGCGGCGCGCGCTGGCGGTGCATCATCGCGCCCGAGCGCGAAAGGAGTCCCGTGCAACCTGCCGAGATCGTCGAGAAGTACGGCCGCTTCCTCTACGGCCTGTCCACCTACTACAAGGAGCCCCTGCCCTTCGTGCGCGGCGAGGGCAAGTGGCTGTTCGCCGCCGACGGCACGCGCTACCTCGACTTCTTCGGCGGCATCGTCACCGTGGGCGTCGGCCACTGCGAGCCGCGGGTGGTGGCGGCCATCGAAAAGCAGCTGCACACCCTCCAGCACGTGTCCACCCTCTTCCCCACCATCCCCGTGGTGGAGCTGGCGGAGAAGCTCTGCGGCCTCTTCCCGGGAGAGAAGCCGGCCAAGGCCTTCTTCACCAACAGCGGCACGGAGGCCATCGAGACGGCCATCCTCAGCGCGCGCCTGCACACGGGGCGGCCCGAGATCGTCGGCCTCCGCTACGGGTACCACGGCCGCAGCATGCTCAGCATGTCCCTCACCGCGCACAGCAACTGGCGCCTGGGAGGCGTGCACGACCCCTCCATCCGCCACGCCATGGCCCCCTACTGCTACCGCTGCCCGCTCAAGCTCGACCCGCGGGACTGCGGCACCGCCTGCGCGGAGGACGTGGCCGACGTCATCCGCACCACCACCTCGGGACGGCCGGCGGCCTTCATCGCCGAGCCCATCATGGGCGTGGGCGGCTTCATCACCCCGCCCAAGGAGTACCCGGCCATCGTGGCCGACATCGTGCGCCGGCACGAGGCCCTCTACATCGCGGACGAGGTGCAGACGGGCTGGGGCCGCACGGGCGGCAAGTGGTTCGGCATCGAGCAGTACGGCGTGAAGCCGGACATCGTCGTGGCCGCCAAGAGCCTGGGCAACGGCCATCCCGTGGGGGCCACCCTGGCCCGCAAGGCCGTGGCCGATTCGTTCAAGGGCTCCACCATCGCCACCTTCGGCGGCAACCCCGTGGCCATGGCCGCGGCCAAGGCCGTGGTGGAGGTGATCGAGCAGGACGGCCTCCTCGACAACTGCACCACCGTGGGCGGGCACCTGCGCCGGCGGCTGGAGCAGCTGCAGGAGAAGCACCCCGCCATCGGCGAGGTCCGGGGCATGGGCCTCATGCAGGGGGTGGAGCTGGTCAACGACCGCCAGAGCAAGGAGCCCGCCCCCGAGAAGGCGGCCGCGGTGATGGAAGGCGCGCGCGCGCGCGGCCTCATCGTGGGCAAGGGCGGCTTCTACGGCAACGTCCTGCGCATCTCCCCCCCCATGAACGTCACCGTGGACGACGCGGAGCAGGCGGCGGGCGTGCTCGACCAGGCCTTCGCGGACGCCGCGCGGGCCTGATGGCGGGCGCCCCGCGGGCGGGGATGTTCGGGCACCGCGGCCCGCGCACGCGGCGCCTGCTCGTCTTCCTGCGCACGCGCGCGCAGGCCCCGGTGGAGCGGCGGACGCACCTGGACCGCCGCCGCGCCGCTCCCCTCTTCCGGCGCCAGGCCGTGGTCTTCACGGACACCGCCGACTTCACCGCGCGCACGCTGGCCGACGGCATCCTCCACTTCCTGATGCTGCTGGAGCGCGCGGCGGAGGACGTGGAGCGCGCCGTGCTGCGCTGCCGCGGCCACGTGGTCAAGATGGAGGCGGACAGCCTGCTCCTGCGCTTCCCCGACGTGGCCTCCGCCTGCCGCGGCGTGGCCGCCATCGAGGCCTGCCTGGCCCGCCGCAACCGGCGCCTCCCCCCCAACGAACGGCTGCGCTTCTCCTACGGCATCGGCTACGGCGACATCCTCGACCTCGACGACGACCTCTTCGGCCTCGAGGTCAACCTCGCCTCCAAGCTGGGCGAGGACGTGGCGCGCCCCGGTGAGGCCCTGCTCACTCCGTCGGCGGCGGAAGCGATGAGGGGAGGCCGGCGCCTCGTCCCCCACGGCCGCGTGCGCTTCGGCCCCTTCCGCCTGGACGTGCGCCGCCTGCCCCTGCGCCCCCCCGCGCGCTGAGCCGGGGGCTCAGGAGACGGGAGCGAGGAGGACCACGGAGTAGCCGACGGCGGTGCGCCCGCCGGGGTTGTGGTACGAGTGGCGCTGGTCGCCGCGGAAGACCACCACGTCCCCCGCCTCCAGCGTGAACGGCTCGCCTCCCACGGACAGGCGGATCTGCCCCGCCTCGCAGGTGAGGTACTCACGGGTGCCCGGCATGTGGGGAACGCCCGTGATGCGGCCGCCGGCGGGGATCTCCATGCGATCGATGACCACCCCGGGAATGGAGTCGGGCAGCAGCTTGCGCACCAGGCCGTCGCCCTGCTTGCGCTCGGGGAGCGACGTCCGCGGGTAGAGCCGCCCGAGGGCGCGCGGCGAGGCGGTCAGCTCCTCGAGGGGGACCTGGAGGGCCAGGGCCACCCGGTGCAGCACGGACAGGGTGGGGTTCGCGGCGCCGGACTCGAGGTTGCCCCAGGTGGCGCGCGGGATCCCGGAGAGGCGGGCCATCTGCTCCTGGGTGAGGCCGCGCGCCTCGCGGAGCTGCCGGATGTTGCGGCCCAGCCGGCCGGCCAGCCCCTCCTCGGCCATGACCACACGATAGCGCCCTGCCAATCCATTGGCAATCCTGACCGTTCGATGGCGGGGAGGCCGTATGTTCGTGCAGGAGGAAGGACATGAAGCTGCCGGGAGCCGCCGCCCTGGTGACGGGAGCCAGCCGCGGCCTGGGCGCCGCCCTCGCGGAGGAGCTGGCGCGGCGCGGGGCGCGCGTGGTGCTGGTCGCGCGCGGGGCGGCGGAGCTGGAGGAGGTGGCGGGCCGCATCCGCGCGGCGGGGGGCGAGGGGCACGCCCTGGCCGACGACGTGGGCGCGCCGGGGGCGGCGGCCCGCCTGGCGGGGGCCGCCACCGCCCTGGTGGGCGACCTCGACCTGCTCGTGCACAACGCCAGCTCGCTGGGCCCGGTCCCGCTGCGCCCGCTGCTGGAGACCTCGGGCGACGACCTCGCGCGCGTGCTGGAGGTGAACCTGCTCGGCCCGTTCCGGCTCACCCGGCGCCTGGCGGGGAGCATGGCCCTGCGGGGCGAGGGCGTGGTGGTGCACGTCACCTCGGACGCGGGGCGCGAGGCCTACGCCGGCTGGGGCGCCTACGGCGTCTCCAAGGCCGCCCTCGACCACCTCGCGCGCATCTGGGCGGCCGAGCTCGAGGGGACGGGCGTCCGCTTCCTCACCGCCGATCCGGGCGAGATGGACACGCGGATGCACGCGGAGGCCATGCCGGAGGCGGACCGCTCTTCGTTGGCCGATCCCGCGGCGGTGGCGCGGGCGCTGGCCGACCTCCTGGAGGACGACGGCTGGCCGAGCGGCGCGCGGAGGGAGCTGGCGGCGCCGGGCGTGGCGCCCGCCCGGGCGTGAAGGCCGCTCCCTTCCCGCGTCCCTGCCCCGGGGAGGAACGGCTGCTGCACCTCGACGCCCGCTCGGGGCGCGTGGACCACACGCGCCTGGAGACCCTCCCCTCGCTGCTGCGGCCGGGGGACGTGCTGGTGGTGAACGACGCCGCCACGCTGCCCGCGTCCCTGTCCGGAACCGCGCGGGGAGAGCCGATCGAGCTGCGGCTGGCCGCCGCCGCCGAGGGCGGGACGTGGTGGGCGGTGCTCTTCGGGGCCGGCGACTGGCGCCTGCGCACGGAGGACCGCCCCGCGCCGCCCCGCGCCCAGGTGGGTGAGGTCCTGCGCTTCGGGCCGCTCGCCGCGCGCGTGGAGGCCACCTCCCCGCTCTCGCCCCGCCTCCTCCTCGTGCGCTTCGACCGGGAGGGCGATGCGCTCTGGGCCGCCCTCTACCGCATCGGCCGCCCGGTGCAGTACTCGTACCTCGGCGGCGACCTGTCGCTCGAGCAGGTCCAGACCGCCTTCGCGGGCCGGCCCTGGGCGGTGGAGATGCCCTCCGCGGGGCGCGCCCTGCCCGTTTCCCTGCTCCTCGGCCTTGCCCGGCGCGGCGTGGCCCTGGCCCGCCTCACGCACGCGGCCGGCCTCTCCGCCACCGGCGACCCGGCGCTGGACGAGGCGCTGCCCCTGCCCGAGCGCTATGCGATTCCCGCGGAGACCGTGCGCACGATCGGCGAGGCACGCGGCCGCGTGGTGGCGGTGGGGACCACGGTGGTGCGTGCGCTGGAAGGCAACGCGGCGGCCCACGGACGCCTGGTCCCCGGGGAGGGGGTGACCGGCCTGCGGCTGGGGCCCGGCTCCACGCTGCGCGTGGTCGGCGGCCTCCTCACCGGCCTTCACGAGCCCGGCTCCAGCCACCACCGGCTGCTCACCGCCTTCTGTCCCCTGCCCGCCCTCGAAGCCGCGTGGCGCGACGCGGAGGGACGCGGCTACCTGGCCCACGAGTTCGGCGACACGGCGCTGATCCTGGCCGCCTGACGGCGGCTAGCGGCCCTTGGCGGCGAGGAAGCTGGCCACTTCCGCGAGCACGGCGCCGCCGCCCAGCCCCTCGAAGTCGTGGCCGACGTCCTCGTGCACCACGAGGTACCGCCGGTCCGGCCACGAGGGGCCCGGGTGCGGGCCGGAGCGCCAGGCCACGGGGAGGCCGGCGCAGGCGTCGGGCGGGGAGGGGATCACGTTCAGGAGCGTGCCCAGGTGGAAGGCGCGGAAGTCCTGGCCGGCGGCGGCGAGGGCACAGGATTGCCCGACGGGGATCAGCGCGTCCTCGGTGCCGTGCACCACGAGGAGGGCGCCCGGCCACGCGTCGAGATCGCGCACGAAGAACAGCGGGGAGCGCGCGGCATAGGCCGCGGGCACCGCTTCCGGAGGCCCGCCTGCCGCCTGCTCCACGCGCGCGATCAGCTCGCGGTAGGCCGGAGCCTGCGGGTCGCCGGCGGCCACGCGCGCCTGCCAGGAGCGGAAGAGCGAGACGGCCTCCGTGGGCCCGAAGACGTCCACCGCGGCGCGCACCGCCGCCCCGCGCTCGAGGGCGCGCGCGGTGATGCACCCGCCGTGGGACAGCCCCAGCATGCTCGCGCGCTGGGGGTCGGCGTAGGGCTGGGCCAGGGCGATGGCGAGCATGTTCAGCACGTCGCTGACCTCCCCCAGGCAGAACTCGACGCGGCCCTGGGAGCCGTCCTCGCCCCGGTACGACGACTCGACGGTGGCGTAGCCCGCGCGCGCGAAGGCCACGCACAGCCCGCCGTTCCAGTCCGCGCCCAGGCCCTCGAAGCCCCCGTGGTTCAGCGCGAGCACGGGGAAGCGCCCGGCGCCCGGGGGCCGGCAGACCTGGCCGACGATGCGCAGGCCCTCCGAGAGGTACTCCACCTTCTCCACGCGCACGGTGGCGTCCTCGCGGGTGAGGACCACGCTGAGCCACTCCGGCGCGCCGGGGACGCCGGGGCCCGACGGGGAGGAGCCGCAGGCGGGGAGCAGGCACAGGCCGGCGAGGAGGAAGCGGCGCATCCGGACTCCCAGTCTAGCGGCGGGACGCCCGGCGGGGGGCCCCGCCGGGCCCTTCGCGGCCCGGCCCAAACGGCGCTATGCTCCCCTCTTCGGAGGGAGACATGGCCGACCTCTCCACCGTTTTCACGGGCATCCGCTTCACGAACCCCTTCCTGCTGGCGTCCGCGCCGCCCACCGAGTCCGAGAGCAACATCATGCGCGCCTTCGAGGCGGGCTGGGGCGGCGTGGTCACCAAGACCATCGGGCTGCACCCGGTGGTGAACGTGGCCGGGCCCAAGACCAAGTTCCTGCGCTACTACCCGGAGCTGGGCGCGTACTCCATGAACAAGGGCCGCGGCGGCGTCCTGCAGGCCTCCTGGAACTGGGAGCTGATCTCGGACAAGCCGCTGGACTGGTGGGTGCCACGCCTGGGGCGCATCAAGAAGGCGTTCCCCGACCGCGTGCTGATCGCCTCCGTCATGGCCGGCTCGGGCTCCGACAAGGAGCTCGACCACTGGCGGACGCTGGCGGTGGCCTGCCAGGAGCAGGGCGCGGACGGCCTGGAGCTGAACCTCTCCTGCCCGCACATGGACCGCGAGGACATGGGCTCCAACATCGGCAAGGACCAGAAGCTCTGCTCCATCGTCACCCAGGTGGTGAAGGAGGTGGCCAAGGTCCCGGTGTGGGCCAAGCTCACTCCCTCCACCACCGACATCGTGGTGGAGGCGGGTGGCGTCTTCGTGGGCGGCGCCGACGCCATCACCTCCTCCAACACGTTCCCCTCCATCCCCCTCATCGACCCCGACACCCTGGACTTCGAGATGAACGTGGACGGGCTGGTCTCGAGCGGGGGGCTGGGGGGGCCGGCCATCCTCCCCCAGTCCCTGGCCAAGATGGCGCAAATGACGCGCGCCTTCCCCGAGAAGAGCTTCTCGGGCATCGGCGGCATCGCCGAGTTCGCCCAGGCCTTGAACTACTTCCTGCTCGGCTGCGGCACGGTGCAGGTCTGCACCGCGGCCATGCTCGACCACGCGGTGGGGCCCAACGTCATCAAGCGCCTCGTCGGCGGGATGGCCGAGTTCCTCGAGAAGAACGCCCACCGCGGCTGGAAGACGCTGGACGACTTCCGCGGCCTGCGGCGCGACCGGATCGTGGCCCACTCCCAGATCCGCCGCCCGGAGGATGCGGACTACCACGGCGGCCACGAGACCTACGAGGGGTACGCGGAGGCGCCGGCGGCGCGCTCGTAGCCAGGGCCTTCAGCAGCCGCGCCGGCGCCACCGCGCGATAGCTCTCGTCGATCCACGCGCGCAGCAAGTCGAGGGGGACGGCCTTCCCCTCCGCGAAGCGCGCGGTGACCCAGCCGCTCTTGCCCAGGCCATAGCCCGTGGGCTCCGCGAAGGGCAGCATGAGGGCGGCGTGGCGCGACCGCGGCAGCTTGGTGGAGAGGGAGAGCCGGTCTCCCTCCGCGCGCATGAAGAGGAAGACCTTCTTCTTCACCTTCACCGCGCGCTCGCCCCAGGGGAACTCCTCGTAGGCCTCGGGGTAGGAGAGGGCGTGCGCGCGCAGGGCGCCTTCCGCGGCCTCGAAGGCGCCCGGCACTACTGGAGGGCCTTCAGGCGCTCGGCGTCCTCCACGATCTCCTCCTTCAGGGCGGAGACGGCGCCCAGCAGCTCGTCCTTCTCCCGCTTCGGGACCCTGAACTTGTCGAGGCTGGCCACCAGGTGGCGGACCGCGGCCTGCCAGTGGGCGTCGGTGATGCCGAGGCCGGTGTGGGTGGTCTGCATGTCGCGGCCGATGTAGAGGCAGGGGCCGCCCGTCTCCTGGCAGAGCTGGTCCACCAGGAGCTGCCGGATCCGCTTCCTGGCCTCGACGCCGTGGCCGACGAAGAAGGGCCCCAGCTGCGGGTCGCCGAGCATCCGGCCCAGGAAGTCGTCGGTGACGGCGGCGATGGCCTCGTAGCCGCCCAGGCGCGTGTAGAGCGAGGGGGCGGTGGCGGCGGGAGCAGCAGCGGCGACGGGGCCAGGCGAGGTCGCCGGAGCGCGCTCGCCGGCGGGGGCGGGCACCGCGGAGGCGGGCGCCGACCGGTGGTGGGGGTCAAGACCGTGAGCACAACCCAGAGCGGACAGCGGCAGCACGAGAAAGGCGGCGAGACGAGGCATGGGCGGGCCCTCCCCGGGCACGCGTATGGTACGTCCGCGGTGGCGCCATCGGATGGCCCCCCGCGGCGGTTGACCATCGGCGGGCCCTGTACCATCCTGCCCGCCGCGTCGGGGAACACGCTCACATGGACTGCCCGAACTGCCGCTCGGCCATGGCCGCACACGCTCTCGAGGGACGGCTGGGCCGGTCGGTGACCATCGACCTCTGCGCTGCCTGCCAGGCCTTCTGGTTCGACGAGCGGGAGAGCCTCCAGCTCACGCCGGGAGCGACGCTGACCCTCTTCCGGATAGTGGGCGAGCACGTGTCCGAGAGGCGGGGCAGCGTGACCGACGGGGCCCGGTGCCCACGCTGCGGGGCCGCCCTCGCCCTGACGCACGACCGCCAGCGCAACACCGCGTTCCAGTACTTCCGCTGCCGGGACGGCCATGGCCGCCTGACCACCTTCTACGATTTCCTGCGCGAGAAGGACTTCATCCGGCCGCTCTCGCGGGAGCAGCTCGCGGAGCTGCGAAGGAACATCCAGTTCGTCAACTGCTCGAACTGCGGCGCG
This sequence comes from Vicinamibacteria bacterium, assembly GCA_036556965.1. GTDB lineage: Bacteria > Acidobacteriota > Vicinamibacteria > Fen-336 > Fen-336 > DATBIO01. The sequence goes on along the minus strand of DATBIO010000283.1, from coordinate 7,339 downwards.
CCCATCGACCTGGCCAAGGCGTCGGCGTGCTCGCACTGCGGCTCGCCCATCTCCATGCTGGACGTGAAGCAGACGGAGGACCTGATCGCACGACTCCGCGAGGCGGACCGCCCGGATCGGGCGGTGGACCCCACGCTTCCCCTGCGTCTCGCGCGGGCGCGGCGCGAGGTGGAGGCCTCGTTCGCCACCCTCCAGGGCGACTCCGTGTGGCTCAGCGACGCCGCCACCTCGGGCCTGGTGGGTGCCGGCCTGCACGCGCTGGCCCGGTGGCTCAGGCAGGGCGTATAGCCGCGGCGGCCTTCCGTTGACAGGCCCCGAACGGCGGCCATAGCATGCCGGTTCCCCGGAAACCGCGAATTCCAGAGGTCTTCCCATGACGACACTCGTGAAGAACGGCACCGTCGTCACCGCGTCCGACCGGTACCAGGCCGACATCTACATCGACAAGGGCGTGATCACCCTCATCGGCCAGGGTCTCAACCTGCCCGCGGAGACGGTCATCGACGCCTCCGGGAAGCTGGTCATGCCGGGGGGCATCGACGTGCACACGCACCTCGACATGCCCTTCGGGGGCACCACCTCCGCCGACGACTTCGAGAGCGGCACCGTGGCTGCCGCCCACGGCGGGACCACCACCGTTGTCGACTTCGCCATCCAGAACTTCGGGGAGGGCCTGTACCCTGCCTTCGAGGGCTGGCAGAAGAAGGCGGAGGGCCGCGCCGCCATCGACTACGCCTTCCACATGATCGTGCGCGAGCTGACCGACCAGGTGGCGGGCGAGATGGACCGCATGACGAAGCACGACGGGGTGACCTCCTTCAAGCTGTTCATGGCCTACCCCGGCGTGTTCATGGTGGACGACGCCACCATCTTCCGCGCCCTCCTCAAGACGCGCGACAACGGCGGGATCATCTGCATGCACGCCGAGAACGGCGGCGTCATCGACACCCTGGTCAAGGAGGCGCTGCGCCAGGGCCACACCGCGCCCAAGTACCACGCCCTCACCCGGCCCACGCGCGCGGAGGGCGAGGCCACCGGGCGCGCCATCGCCCTGGCGGAGATGGCGGGGGTGCCCATCTACATCGTGCACCTCTCGTGCTCGGACGCCCTGGAGAAGGTGAAGCAGGCGCGCGACATGGGGCTGCCCGCCTACGCCGAGACCTGCCCCCAGTACCTCTTCCTGAGCTACGACGACTACGAGCGCGAGGGGTTCGAGGGGGCGAAGTACGTCATGTCCCCGCCCCTGCGCGAGAAGTGGAACCAGGAGGCCCTGTGGAAGGGGCTGTCCAAGAACGACCTCCAGGTCGTCTCCACCGACCACTGCCCCTTCTGCATGAACGAGCCCCCGCAGAAGCAGATCGGCAAGGACGACTTCAGCAAGATCCCCAACGGGGCCCCCGGCATCGAGACGCGGCTGATGCTGCTCTGGGACGGCGGGGTGCGGAAGGGCATCATCGACGCCCACCGCTTCGTGGAGATCGTGTCCACCAACCCGGCCAAGATGTTCGGCCTCTGGCCCAAGAAGGGGACGGTGGCCGTGGGCTCCGACGGCGACCTCGTGATCTGGGACCCCGACAAGGAGACGACGCTCTCCGCCCGCACCCACCACATGAAGGTGGACTACAACCCCTACGAAGGGCGCACCGTCATCGGCGGCCCGGCCCTGGTCCTCTCGCGCGGCGAGGTGCTGGTGGACCACGGAGCGTTCAAGGCGAAGGCCGGCCGCGGCCAGTACGTGAAGCGCCAGCCGGGCCGGCCCCTGGTGCCCTGACCACCCGCCTTGGTCGCATCGGGCGCCCGTGGTGCGGATGCCTGACGCCCGCACAGAGCGGCGCCCATTGCGGCTATATACAATGAATTGAACGCTTTAGCGGCAGAAATCCATTGACCGGGACTCCGGCGTTCCCCTCCCCCGTACCCGCGCTTTGACGGCGCACGGCGGGCCCCGTAGCATCGGCGCACCTTTCCCGAGGGAGACGCCCATGGAGGCCCCCGCCGTCCGGCCGCCGGACGAGGAGCGCGCGCCCGGAGCGGCGACCGCGCGCGTGGTCGGCAACGAGCGCCACCACGCGGACGGACGGGTGGAGCTCGTGGACACCGCCGCCATCGAGAAGAGCCCGCTCTACAACCACGACCTCGCCCCCGTGGCCGTGGCCGCGCGCCGCTGGACGACCTACAACTACGCCGCGCTGTGGATCAGCATGGCCCACTGCATCCCCACCTACATGCTGGCCTCGGGGCTGATGGCCACGGGCATGAACTGGTGGCAGGCCCTCGTCACCATCCTCCTCGGCAACACCATCGTGCTCGTCCCCATCCTGCTGAACTCGCATCCGGGGACGAAGTACGGCATCCCCTTCCCCGTCTTCGCGCGCGCCGCCTACGGCACCCTGGGCTCCAACGTGCCCGCGCTCATGCGCGCGCTGGTGGCCTGCGGCTGGTTCGGCATCCAGAGCTGGATCGGCGGGGAGGCCCTGCACACCCTCTTCACCAGCGTCTTTCCCGGCTGGCCGGGCCTGCTGGGCGGCGGCTTCGGGGGACACACCACGACGGAGTGGCTGTCCTTCCTGCTGTTCTGGGGGCTGAACATCTACATCATCTACCGGGGCATGGACCTGCTGCGCCTGGTGGAGAACTGGGCGGCCCCCTTCGTGCTCGTGATGACGGCGGTCCTGCTGTGGTGGGCGGTGGACCGCGCCAACGGGCTCGGGCCCCTGCTCGCCCAGCCCGGCCGCTTCCACAGCCTGGGCGAGTTCCTCCCCGTCTTCATCCCGTCCCTGACCGCGATGATCGGCTACTGGGCCACCCTGTCCCTCAACATGCCGGACTTCACGCGCTTCGGCCGCAGCCAGCGCGAGCAGGTGGTCGGCCAGGTGGTGGCCCTCCCCACCACGATGTCCGTCTTCGCGGCCATGGGCGTCCTCATCACCAGCGCCACCGTCATCATCTACGGCGAGGCCATCTGGGACCCCGTGAAGCTGGTGGGCCGCTTCAGCAGCCCGGTGGTGGTGGCCGTCTCCATGTTCACGGCGGTGGTGGCCACCCTGGCCGTGAACATCGCGGCCAACGTGGTGTCCCCCGCCAACGACTTCGCCAACGCCTTCCCCCGCGCCATCGACTTCAAGACCGGGGGCCTCATCACGGGGATCCTGGGCATCCTCATGCAGCCCTGGAAGCTGCTGGCCGACGCCAGCGGCTACATCTTCACCTGGCTGCTCGGATACTCCGGGGGCCTCGGCACCATCGCCGGCGTGCTCATCGCGGACTACTGGGTGGTGCGCCGGCGGCGGCTCCAGCTCGAGGACCTCTACCTGGCCGCGGGCGTCTACGGCGGCTGGAACATGAAAGCGGTGGCCGCCACCGTGCTCGGCTGCGCCGCCGCCTGGTCGGGCCTCGTGGTCCCCGCCCTGAAGCCGCTCTACGACTACGCGTGGTTCGTGGGCTTCGCGGTGGCCTTCGTCATCTACGCGGCCACCATGCGCCGCGCCTGACCCCGCGCACGGCGACTACGGGCACACCCGATCCACGTTCGCGACCTGCGTGCGCAGCGCGTCCAGGGTGGCCTGGCCACCCGCGGTGCGCACGCGCCGGCCCGCCTCGTCCAGGGCCTCGCGGGCGTCGGCGATCAGGGGCCGCGCCGCGTCGCAGTCGCTCTGCGCGCGCAGCACGTCGTTGACCGCGGTCTGCGCCGCGCGCAGGGTCTGGGCGTCGGCGGCGATGTTGGCGGTGTCCTTGCCGATCTGCGCCGGCTCCTGCTTGCAGGCCACGGCGAGGAGGCAGGCGAGGACGGGGGCCGCGATCCTCACTTGATGGGCTCCCCCTTCTCGACGCGCGAGAGGTACGCGAGGAGGTTCGGCTCCTTGTGGCCGAGCGTCCGCGCCTTGGCCCCGTGCTCCACGAACCGCTTGGAGTCCTTGAGCCCGAACCAGGCCCAGGCCAGGTAGGCCTCTCCCGCCGCGGTGTCCGGCGCCAGGGCCAGCCCCCGTTCCAGCACGGCCACCGCGTCCTTGTAGCGCTTGGCGCCCACGTGCGCCCCCCCCAGGTCGATGAGCCCGTAGCCCAGCGACTTCTTGTAGGCGTCGTTGCCCGGATCCGCGGCCACGGCCTTCTCGTAGGCGGCGACGCCGGCGGCGGCGTCGCGGCGCAGGGTCTGGTTCAGCACCCCGAGCTGGTACTGGGCCTCCGCCGAGCCGGGGTCCAGCTCCAGCGCCTTGGTCAGCTCGGCCAGGGCCGGGTCGGCCTGCTTCTTGGCGATGTAGGCGCGCCCCAGGCCCACCCGCGGCAGCGCGGACTGCGGGTTCTCGTCACGGATGCGCGTCAGCTCCTGCACGGCGAGGTCGGGCTGGTTCTTGGCCACCCAGATGAGCGCCTTGGCCACGGCCACTTCCTGGGCCAGCGCTTTCGCCTCGGGATCGTTCTCGGCCAGGGCCGCCGCCGTGGACGCGTCGCCCAGGGCCTCCTCGGTGCGCCCGAGCGCCATCTTCACGCGCGCGCCTTCCTTGTAGGCGTCCACCGCGCCCGGCGCCTCCTCCACCACCTTGGCCAGGATGGGCTCGGCCTCGGCGGCCCGCCCGGTCTTGCGGAGCACGCGCGCCAGGCCCACGTTGCCCGCCACCTTCTGCTCGGGGTCCGCGGCCGCGGTCCGGTAGGCGGCCTCGGCCTTGTCCAGGGCCCCCGCCGCCTCCTGCGCGGCGCCCACCGCCACCGCGGCCGCCGCGCCACCGCCCTTGGCCGCGGCCTTCTCGGCCAGGGCCGCCGCCTCGGCGCCCTTTCCCTCGCGCGCCAGCCGTCGGGCCTGGGCCAGCATCGGCCACAGACCCTCGGGGTCGGCGGCGAGGGCGGCGTCGGCGGAGGCCGCGGCCTCCCCGGAGCCCCGCAGGTTCTGGGCGATGGAGAGGCGGGCCAGCGCTTCGCCCTTGGCCGCTCCCGTCAGGCGCTCGCCGGCCTGCTTGTAGGCGTCGATCGCCTCGTCGAACTGGTTGCGGCCCTCGAGCATGCGGCCCAGGCGCATGGGCGCGTCGCCGCCCGCGCCGGGCATGGCCGTGGCCTTGCGAAGCAGCTCGAGCGCGCCGTCCGCGTCCCCCGCCGCCGCCTTGGCCTCCGCCTGCTTCACGAGGTCCTCGGCCGTCACGGCCTGGGCCACGGGCGCGGGCGTCTTCTTCTTTTCGGCCGCGGAGGCGGGCAGGGCCAGCGCGACCGCCAGCACGGCGAGCCATCGCGAGGAAGCCGGCGTGGACGTCATGGGCCACCTCCTGCGCCAGGACGGGCGCTGCCACGATGCTAGCACCGGACCTCCCGTGGACGTGGGAAATGTTACCGTCGCCATGATGGAATCGAGCGAGCGGCCGTGCCTCAGGCTGGTGTGGTCGAACCCCAACCCGCCCGCCACGCTGCCGAAGCCCGCCCGCATCGACCTCGCGCGCGCCATCGAGCGCCACCTGGCGGGCCTGGACGGGCTGACCATCGACCAGTTCCTCGGCTACTACTCGGGCCGGACCCAGCTCGGTCCCGCCGGCAGCACCCGCTAGGCCATCCTCCCCGCCGTGTGCCGCGCGCGTGTACGCGTGCGCACGCCCCCGCGCGCGGCTCCCGGTCACGTTCGCGCATCCCATGGCCCCGCAGCTCGTTCGGGTCGTCGGGGCCGCGGGGTGGCCGAGGCATGGCGCTTGCACCTTCGCCTGCGGGCCGTCAACCCTGCGGCCCTCGGCAGCAGCACCTCTCATACGGCCGAGGGCCGCCTGAAAGGTGCCCGATGCCCTCCTCGACTCCCCGCCTGGCCGTCCCCGCCCTGCTCATCGCCGCCGCCCTGGCCAGCCCCGCCCTCGACGCCACGAACGCCGCCGCGCCCGTCCCGCTCGCGGGCGCGCCCGAGCTCGCGGTGGACCCTGCCCGGCTCGCCGCGTCGCTCGGCGCCACGGCCGAGGACCGGCAGTGGCTGGCCGTCCAGTCGTTCTACGAGGCCCGGCAGCTGCGGCCGGCTTGGGTCCACGGGCATCGCGTGGGCCGCGACGCGGACGCGCTGCTGCGCGCCCTGTCCGGCGCGGAGGCGGACGGCCTCGACCCCGAGCGATACGGGGCCACGCACTTGCGCGCGCTCAAGGCGTCCATCCGCGACGGGCAGCGCGACCGGGGCCGGCTCGCGGAGCTGGACCTGCGACTCACCTACGCCTTCCTGCTCTACGCGACCGACCTGATGGAGGGCAGGTTCAACCCGCGCGGGGCGAGCGGCTACTGGGCCCTGCGTCCGGCGGAGGCCGACGTCGCCACCCTCCTCGCGGCCTCGCTGGAGGAGGGCCGCTTCTCCCAGGCGCTGGCCGGCCTGCTGCCCGGCCATCCCCAGTACCTCGCCTTGAGGTCCCTGCGTGCCCGGTACCAGGGGATCGCGGCGGCGGGCGGCTGGGACGCGCTGCCGCCGGCGCTGAGGGTCAAGCCCGGCCAGCGTCACCCCGGCGTCCCCGCGCTGCGGCGCCGGCTGGAGCGGTCGGGCGACCTGGCCCAGGACGACGTCGACGTCGCGACCGGTGACGCGGAGGTGCTCGACGCCGTGACCGTCGCCGCCCTCGAGCGCTTCCAGGCCCGCCACGGGCTGGACGCCGACGGCGCGGTGGGCAAGGGAACGCTGGCCGCGCTCAACGTGCCCGTGGAGGACCGCCTGCGCGGGATCGAGGTCAACATGGAGCGGTGGCGCTGGCTGCCGCGCGACCTGGGCGCGCGCCACATCCTCGTCAACATCCCTGCCTTCGAGCTGTTCGCCTTCGAGGATGGACGCGAGGAGCTGCGCATGAAGGTGGTCACGGGCAGGGCGGGCGAGAGCCCGACGCCGGTCTTCAGCGAGGAGATGGAGACCGTCGTCTTCAGCCCCTACTGGAACGTGCCTCCGGGCATCCTCCAGGACGAGGTGATTCCCGCCATGGCGCGCAACCCCGGCTACCTGCGGCGCCAGAACATGGAGGTCATCCGCGGCGCCGAGGGCATCGCGGTGCGGCAGCGCCCCGGCCGCGGCAACGCCCTGGGCCTGGTCAAGTTCCTCTTCCCCAACCGCTTCAACGTCTACCTGCACGACACGCCCTCGCGCTCGCTCTTCGGCCGCACCGTGCGCACCTTCAGCCACGGCTGCATCCGCATCGAGAAGCCGCTCGACCTCGCCGAGCACCTGCTGCGGGGCGATCCGGCCTGGACGCGGGAAAAGATCGAGTCCCGCCTCGGTGACGGCCGCGAGCGCTGGATCGCCGTTCCCCGGCCGCTGCCGGTCCACGTCGTCTACTGGACCGCCTGGGTCGACGCCGCCGGCGTGCTTCAATTCAGGAAAGACGTCTACGGGCGCGACCGGCCGGTGCTC
>DATBIO010000282.1:0-2370 GCA_036556965.1 Vicinamibacteria bacterium | reverse complement strand
TGGGCACGCCCAACCTCCTGCTCCTGCAGTACGCGGGCCCCGCGGGCCAGGGCGTCAGCTTCGCCCCCGGCTTCGACCTCAACAACTACACGATCATCGGCGGCAACTTCCCCATCCAGAACGTGTTCCTGGAGGAGGACCTCAACACGCCCATCACCAAGGAGTGGACGCTGCAGGCGGGCACGCGCCTGGGCAACCGCGGCGAGTTCAAGGTCGTCTACAGCAACCGCCGCACCAGCGACTTCATCGAGGACTTCATCACCATCGACAACGGCAAGACGGTGGTGATCCAGGACGGGCGCAACTTCGGTACCTTCGACAACGTGGTCGTCCGCAACACGGACGACATCCCCGAGCGCGAGTACCAGGGCCTGCTCTTCCTGGCCAACTTCCGGCCGATGGACGGCTGGAACTTCGGCGCGAGCTGGACTTACCAGCTCCGCAACCATGGCACCTTCGAGGGGGAGGGGGCCAACACGCCCGGGAGCTACTCGATCATCCACGACCGCCCGGAGTTCTACAACGAGGCGCGCCACTTCCCGAACGGGCGCACGGACGACTACCAGGAGCACAAGGTCCGCCTTTACAGCACGTACGACCTCAAGCTGGGCGGGGCGGGCACGGTGACCCTGGGCGGCCTCTACCGCTACAACTCGCCCCTGGCCTACAGCCTCTTCGCCAGCAACGTGGCCATCACCGCGCAGCAGCGCGCGCTCGACCCCGGCTACGCGCGGCCGCCCACCACGCAGACGCTGTTCTTCGACGAGCGCGGCTCCGAGCTGTACGAGGCCGAGCACATCTTCGACTTCTCGATGTCCTACGAGCTGCCCATCTACAAGACGCTCCGCCCGTGGTTCAAGGCCGAGCTGCTGAACATGTTCAACAGCCAGCCCCTCATCGGCTTCAACACCACGGTCACCCCGGACCCGGCCAGCCCGCGCGACGAGCTGGGCCTGCCCACCGGCTACATCCGCAGCGCCAACTTCAACCTGCCCCAGAACGACTGGGACGCGAACTTCGCGCACGTGCCCCGTCCGCGGCAGTTCCGCTTCAGCCTGGGCCTGCGGTTCTAGCAGCCTTTCGTTCGTGACGTCACGCGGGGCGGCTTCGGCCGCCCCGCTTTTTCGTTCTTGGCGTCCTCGCTGCGCGCCTGGCGTCGCGGCGAAAAGGCGGTAGGCTGGTGAGGACGGCCGGTGCGCGGCGCACCGGCCAGGGGGCGCCAGCGGTGGTACACAACCTTTGACGCAGGCGGAGTCAACCGGCGCCCCTCCCGGGCGGTCCCTTCTCTCGTGGGCGTCCTTGCGCCCGCGAGGGTGGACCAAGGTGAAACGCAACGTCCTGGTCGGCGGCGTGCTGGTGGTCGTGTTGGCGGCCGTGGGGGCGGCCCTGGCCTTCCGCAAGGAAGGCGGGGACGGCTACGACACCACGCCCGTCCGCCGCGGCGACGTGGCGGACGTGGTGGGGGCCACGGGCACGGTCGAGGCGGTGACCACGGTCCAGGTGGGGTCGCAGGTCTCGGGCACGGTGGCCAACCTCTACGCCGACTTCAACACCATGGTGAAGAAGGACACGGTGGTGGCGCGGCTGGATCCCTCCCTCTTCGAGGCGCGGGTGGCGCAGGCCGAGGCCAACCTCGTCTCCGCGCGCGCCAACGTGGAGAAGGCCGACGCCGCCCTGGAGGACGCGCGGCAGAAGTACGAGCGGGCGAAGCAGCTTTCCGCCGAGCAGCTGCTCCCGGCCAGCGACCTCGAGACGGCCCAGGCCAACTACGAGTCGGCGCGGGCGGGGGTGCGCTCGGCCAAGGCCGCCGTGTCCCAGGCCGCGGCCAGCGTCAACCAGGCGCGGGTGGACCTCGGCCACACCGTGATCCGCGCCCCCATCGACGGCGTGGTGGTGGCGCGCAACGTGGACGTGGGCCAGACGGTGGCCGCCTCCCTGCAGGCGCCCGTGCTCTTCGTGATCGCCAACGACCTCACCCGCATCCAGGTCAAGACGGCGGTCAGCGAGGCGGACGTGGGCCGGGTGCACGCGGGCCAGGAGGTGAGCTTCCGCGTGGACGCCTATCCCGACGACGTGTTCCGCGGCCGCGTCCAGCAGGTGCGCCTGCAGCCGACCGTCGAGCAGAACGTCGTGACCTACAGCGCCATCATCGGCGCCGACAACCCCGCCCAGCGCCTCCTGCCGGGCATGACCGCCACCGTCTCCGTCGTGGTGGAGGAGCGCCAGGACGTGCTGGTGGTCCCGGCGGCCGCCCTGCGCTTCCGACCGCCCACCGACACGGAGGGCGGTGCGCGCGGAGAGCGGGCGGCCGCCTCCCCGGGGGCGGCGCGCGCGGGGGCGGGTCGGGCGCCGGGGGCGGCGCGCCGGCCG
>DATBIO010000281.1:0-7171 GCA_036556965.1 Vicinamibacteria bacterium | reverse complement strand
AGATCATGGTGTTGCCGATCAGCTTCATCACCGAGGCCTGGCCCAGCTCGCCGCAGAGGATGGCCCTGGTGCCCATGGCCATGAGCACCGGCATCAGCTCCTCGTGCGTCTCCGGGCGGCCCCCCGTCATGAAGAGCAGGGTGCCGCGCTCCGCCCCGAGCCGGGAGCCCGTCATGGGGGCCTCCAGGAGGTCGGCCCCCGCCCCGCGCAGCACCTCGCCCATGCGGCGCACCAGGCCCGGGGACAGGGTGGACGCCTCGAGGTAGCGGAAGCCCGGGCGCGCCGCGGGCCGCACGCCGTCGTCCGCGAACATCACGCGCGCGGCGGCGTTGGGATCGGCCACGCAGCTCACCACGACGTCGCAGGACTCCGCCAGCTCGCGCGGCGAGCGGGTGATGGTGGCCCCCGCCGCGGCCAGGTCCGCGCCCCGCTCGGGGGTGCGGTTCCACACCGCCTTCAGGAAGCCCTTCTCCAGGAGGTTGCGGGCCATGCGGCTGCCCATGAGGCCCAGCCCGATGAAGCCGACGCGCGCGGACGCCATCAGCGGCGGTCCCGGCGGATCATGAGCTTGAGGCCGCTGAGCGCCTCCGACACGCTGGCCACCTTCACGTCCACCAGGCCCAGGGGCAAGGCCGCCGCGCGCACGTCGTCCTCGCGCAGCTCCTTGCGGCCCTTGCGCCAGACCGCCCACAGCGCGCCCGCGGGCCGCAGCGCGTCACGCAGCGCCCCCAGCCGCGCCAGGTCGCCCTTCTCCGCGAAGTAGGCGAGGACGAGGTCGGAGCCCCCGCGCAGGCGGGGGGAGACGTCGGCGCCGCTGCCGTCGAGCTGCCCCTGCAGCGGGGTGCCGGCGAGGGCCAGCGCCGACACGCGCAGGCCCGGCTTGACCCCGAGCTTCTGCATCAGGCCGGGCGGGTTCGTGATCTTCGCCGCCCAGCGGTCGGCCTGGGCGCCCAGCGCGAAGGCCGCCTCCCCCGCCTTCCAGCGCAGGCGCAGGGTGCCGGCGCGCGACTCGACGCCGGTCAGGCCGCGCAGCGGCAGCTTCAACCGGAGGTCGCCGCCGCGGAAGACGACCTCCGTCTCCTCCAGCCGCGCCTTGCCCGAAACCGCGCGCCCGCCGTGCCGTACCGTGCACTCCGCTTCCAGTCCCATGAACCCTCCCCGCGGGCCCCGGCCCCGCTCACGCCGGCGCGCCCTCCAGCCAGCGCGCCAGCCAGGCGCGGGCGAGCTTCCAGTCCTTCTTGACGTCCCACTCGGCGCGCCCGTCCACCGCGCCGATCTCGGCCAGGGTCATGCCCGCGAAGTAGCGCATCTCCACGAGGCGGGCCAGGGCGGGGTCCGTCTGCGCGAGCTCGCCCAGGGCGCGATCCACGTGCAGGAGCTCGACGTCGCGGGGCATGACGGCGGGCGTGTCCGCTCCCGCTTCCTCGAGGGCGACGCGCACCCCGCCCTTGCCGCGCTTGCGGGCCTGGCGCCGGCGCGCGTGGTCCACGAGCACCTGGCGCATCACGGAGGCGCACACGGCGTAGAAGTGGCCGCGGTTCTGCCAGGCCTTGGCCTGCTGGGGGACGAGCCGGACGAAGGCCTCGTGCACCAGGGCGGTGGGCTGCAGGGTGTGGCCGGGGCGCTCGTGGCTCAGGGCGCGGCGCGCCAGCCGGCGGAGATCCGCGTAGACCAGCGGCACGAGGTCGCCCAGCGCCTCCTCGTCGCCCCGGCGCCAGCGCTGGAGAAGATCCGTGACGTCCTCAGCCATGGTGCGCGTGCCTTGCCGCCGGGCTCGAACCGCGGCCGCGGGGATTCTAGCAAGGCGGCGCGCCGGGCTGCGGTATGCTGCGCGCAAACCACCACGCATGCCGGACGCCCCCGAGCCCGCCCGCTGGGAGCGCGTCAAGGGGCTCTTTCGAGCCGCGGTGACGCTGGAGGGAGCCGAGCGCGCGGCCTTCCTCTCGTCCGCCTGCGGCCACGACGCCACCCTCCGCCGCGAGCTGGACGCCCTGCTCGCCGCCGCGCCGGACACCGCGGCCACGGCCGAGCCCTTCGTGGTCGACGCCACGGTGGCGGACCCGCTCATCGGCCACCGCGTCGGACCCTACCGCGTGCTCGCGGAGATCGGCCGCGGCGGGATGGGCGCCGTCTACTGCGCGGTCCGCGACGACGACGCCTTCATGAAGAGCGTGGCCCTCAAGGTCATGAAGGCGGACCTGGCCACGGAGTACCGGCGCGAGGCCTTCCGGCGGGAGCGCCAGATCCTCGCCACCCTCCAGCACCCCAACGTGGCCCAGCTCCTCGACGGCGGCACCACCGACGACGGGCGCCCCTACCTGGTCATGGAGCTGGTGTTGGGCGACCCCATCGACGTCTACTGCGAGCGGCACGGGCTCGACGTCCGCCGGCGCCTGGAGCTGTTCCGCAGCGTCTGCGCGGCCGTGCACGGCGCGCACCAGAGCCTGGTCGTCCACCGGGACATCAAGCCCGGGAACATCCTGGTCACCGACGAGGGCGTGCCCAAGCTCCTCGACTTCGGCATCGCCAAGCTCCTGCCGCGCGAGGCGGCCGACTCCACGGTCACCGAGGTGCGGGCCATGACCCCGCTGTACGCCAGCCCCGAGCAGCTCCTCGGCCAGCCCATCACCACCGCCAGCGACGTGTACTCGCTGGGCGTCGTGCTCTACGAGCTGCTCACGGGGCGCCGGCCGCTCGAGCTGCGCGATACCGAGCCGGCGGAAGTGATCCGCCGCATTTCCGAGGAGGAGCCGCCGCGTCCGTCCGCGGCGGCGCGCGACACCTTCGCCAAGGGGTCCGCCGCGGCCACGTTCCCCGCGGGGCCGCGCAACGTGGCCCGCGAGCTGCGTGGAGACCTGGACTCCATCGTGATGATGGCGCTGCGCAAGGAGCCGTCGCGTCGCTACCGGTCGGTGCTCGAGCTGGACGAGGACCTGGCGCGCTACCTCTCGCGCAGGCCCGTGCGCGCGCGGCCCGACACCGTGCTCTACCGCGCGCGCCGCTTCGTCTCCCGCCACCGCGCGGGCGTGGCGGCGGCGGTGCTGGTGGTGGCCAGCCTCCTCGGCGGGCTGGCAACCACCACCGCCCAGCGGCGGCGGGCCGACGCCGAGCGCGTGCGCGCCGAGCGGCAGGCCCGGCGCGCGATGGAGGTGACGCGCTTCCTGCGCGACACGCTGGGGGCGGCGCACCCGGAGACCGGCATCGGCCGCGAGGCCACCGTGCTCGAAGCCCTGGAGGCGGCGCGCAAGACCTCGGGCGAGGCCTTCGCCGGCTCCCCGGACATCCAGGCCGCGGTGCGCACGACCATCGGCGGGACCTACGCGGCGCTGGGCCGCTACGACGAGGCCGACGCCCTCCTGCGTTCGGCCCTCGAGCAGCAGCGGAGCCTGCTGGGCGACGAGAGCCTGGAGGCGGCGGAGACGCGGGTGGCCCTGGGCGAGCTGCTGCGCGCCAAGGGCGAGCTCGCGGAGGCGGACGACCAGCTGCGGCGGGCGCTGGCCGTGCGCGAGCGCCTGCTCGGGCCCGATCATCCCGATGTCGCCGCCGCCCTCAACGGGCTCGGGGCCCTCTGCTGGTCGAAGGGCGACCTCGGCGCGTCCGCGGCGCACGTCCAGCGCGCGGTGGCCATCATGGAGCGCCAGCCGGAGCGCGACGAGCGGCAGATCGGGGTGATGCTGGGCAACCTGGCCCCCGCCCTGGAGCCCACCGATCCCGCGGAGGCGGAGCGCGTCTACCGGCGCGCGCTCGACATCTGGCGGAGGCTGGGCCTCGAGCGGAGCCAGGGCTACTCGAGCGCCGCCGCGAACCTGGGCCTGCTGCTGCGCGACCAGGGCAAGCACGCCGCGGCCGAGCCGCTGTTGCGCGAGGCGCTGGCCCTGGACCGCGTGCTGGTAGGGCCGCGCCACCCCGACGTGGCCACCAGCCTCAACAACCTCGCGGGGCTCCTGCGGGACCGTGGCGACTACGCCGCCGCCCGGCCCATGTTCGTGGAGGCGGTCGGGATCCTCGAGGGCGCGCTCGGCCCCGACCATTGGTCCGTGGGGCGCCTGCGCGACAACCTCGGGGTGTGCCTCATGCTCGCGGGCGACGGGGACGGGGCCGAGCGCGAGCTGGTGGCGGCGGAGGCCGTCCTCGCCAAGGCCGTCGGTCCCGCCGACGAGCGGACGCAGCGTGCCACCTCGAACCTCGCCACCCTCTACGACCGCCAGAAGCGCCCGGAGGACGCCGCCCGCGTCCGCGCGCGCCTGGCCTCGGCCGCGGCGGCCCCGCCTCCCGTAGCCCCCTGAGCCCGACGCCGGGCACGGCGCCGGCACTCCGGCCGGCTAGCGCCTTGCGCTTATCCGTGTGTAGCCGCCCAGGCCTCGAGCCCGGCGGCGCTCGCACGGGAGGTGCGGCCATGCGGGGGACGAAGACGACTGCCCGGTGGGCGAGGCGTTCGTCGATGGTGATCGCGGGGGCGCTGCTGCCGGCAGTCGCGGCCGCCCAGGACTTCCGGACCGGCCCCCTGTGGGTGAACAGCCGGGCCACCGAGCAGTTCGGGCGGGTGCTCGCCTTCGGGGACTTCGACGGAGACGGGCAGGACGAGCTGGCGGTGGGGGCCCCGTACGGGACGCGCAACACGGGCATCCCCAACGCCGGCGAGCTCTGCGTCCACTGGGGGAACGCGACGGGCATCGAGTCCAGCCGATGCCTCTGGCAGAGCAGCACGCCCACGACGCCCATCGAGGGCTCCGAGGCCCTGGACCTCTTCGGCTTCGCCCTCGCCTTCGGGGACTTCGACTACGACGGCTACGACGACCTCGCGGTGGGGATCCCGGGCGAGAGCTTCGCCAGCGTGGGGAGCGCGGGGGCGGTCCAGGTGTACTACGGGAACGCGGAGGGGCAGTTCATGCCGGCGCGGCTCCACTTCATGACGCAGGTGCCGTGGGACCCGTCGCTACAGCAGGGGGCACGCTACGGCAGCTCCCTGGCGGTGGGCAACTTCAACGGCGACCTCTACGACGACCTCGCCATCGGCATGCCCGGCCTCGACGTCGGCACCGCGGTGGACGCCGGTGGAGTGGAGGTGCTCTACGGGGGCCCCACCGGGCTCGACACGGAGCCGTCGTGGGAGTTCTACGGCGGCCAGCTGTGGTCGCAGAAGACCTCCGGCGTCCAGGGAGCGGCCGAGACGGGCGACCAGTTCGGGTACGCCCTGGCCGCGGGGGACTTCAACGGAGACTCCGCCGACGACCTCGTGGTGGGTGTTCCCTTCGAGGACTACAACCAGCCCGATGCGGGCGTGGCGCACGTCCTCTACGGCGAGTGGGCCTACGGCCTGACCGCCAACGGCGACGACCTCTGGCACCAGGACGCGGGGCTGCGCGGGGCGCCGTCCTGGTACAGCTCCACGGAGGCCGCGGACCGGTTCGGGCTCGCGGTGGCCGGCGGTGACCTCAACGGCGACGGCTACGACGACCTCGTGATCGGGGTCCCTGGGCAGGACCTCAACCAGACGGGGCCTTGGGGCGGCCCCGACGCGGGAGGAATCCACATCCTGGGCGGCTCGGCCACCGGCGTGGTCGCCGACGGCAACGTCTTCTGGGGCGACCAGAACTTCTCGGTGGGCGCGGGTGACCAGGCCGGCTCCTCGCTGGCCTTCGGCGACGTCAACGGCGACGGCATCGAGGAGCTCGCGGTCGGCGTCCCCGGAGACGACGTCTCGGTGTCCACGGGGAGCGGCTGGGTCACGCGCGCCAACGCGGGCTCGGTGCGGCTGGTCTGGGGCGAGACGCCCCCGGGTACGGCGTACATCTTCACGCGCAGCTACCAATACCTGCACCAGAACGACGGGGCTTCCATCTTCGACGACTCGGACCCCGCCGAGGCCCACGACGGGTTCGGGTTCGCGCTGGCGCTCGGCCGCTTCGGTGGTCCGGACTCCGCGTGCGACCTGGCCGTGGGGCTCCCGTTCGAGGACGTGACGTGGGGGACCTCGCTGCTCCCCGATGCGGGCGCGGTGCAGGTGGGCTGGGGACGCAACTGGTAGCAGCTCGGGGAGAGGGTGGTCCCGAGGACGCGGTGCCGCCCCCTCCTCCTCCGCCGCTTGACCGCCCCGACGTGCCGCCGCTAACCTTCGCGCGCTCCATGGCGGCGCACCGAGGACTGAGGATCGCGTACACCCCCGACAGCGACGACGCGTTCACGTACTACGCGTGGGAGCACGGGCACGTCGGCCTGGCCGGCTGGCCGGCGGCCTTCCACCGCGCGCACATCGCCGAGCTCAACCAGGCGGCGCACGAGGAGCGCTACGACGTGGTGGGCGTCTCCGCCGTGACCTACCCGCGCCTGGCGGACCGCTATTGGATCCTGGCCACGGGGAACAGCGTCGGACGCGACTTCGGACCCGTGCTCGCGTCGAAGCGCTTCGGTGCTCTGGAGGAGCTGCGCGGCCGGCGCGTGGGGGTGGGGGGCCATCCGACGACGGGCAGCGTCCTGGCCTGCTTCTACGCCCCGCCCGTCGAGCTGGTGGAGCTCCCCTACGACGCGATCGCGGGGGCCATCCAGCGCGACGAGATCGCGGCCGGGGTCATGATCCACGAGGAGATCCTGTCCTTCCAGGACCTGGGCCTGCGTACGGTGTGCGACCTGGGCCGTGCCTGGTGCGGGGAGACCGGCCTCCCTCTTCCCGTGGGGCTGAACCTTGTGCGCCGGGAGCTCGGCGAGGAGCTGGCCCGCGACGTGGCCACCACCTGCCAGCGCTCGCTCCTCTGGGCGCTGGCCCACGCCGACGAGGCCTACGCGTGGGCCTCGCGCTTCGGGCGGGGACGCGCGCGCGAGCACGTGGCCATGTTCGACAGCCGCGACACCCTCTCGCTTCCGGACGACGTCCGGCGGTCCCTGGGGCTCCTCTTCGAGCGCGTGGCCGCCGCGGGACTCGGTCCCCGCGTCGACTCCGTGGGGATCGTCGACGGCCTCGCGGGGGCTCCGCTCTCCGCGGCGTCCAGGACCTAGGGAGCCCGGGATGCCAGTCTTCCGGATCCGCGCCGCCGAGGACGGACGCTCGAGGCTCGAGGAGGTGGAGCCGGGGTCGCCGCCCTCCCCCGACGCGCCGCTGCCCGCCTCCTCCGTCTACTTCCGGGAGTTCGCGCCGGGGACGTTCCTGGACTGGCACCCGGCGCCCCGCCGCCAG
>DATBIO010000280.1:0-6069 GCA_036556965.1 Vicinamibacteria bacterium | reverse complement strand
GGTGGTCCCGGTCGAGCCAGCGGGGCGCCGTGTGCCAGCCGTCCCCGCGCGCGATGCGCGTGACCGCGCCCCCGGTGGCGGCCACGACGCCCACGGCGACCTGGAAGTCCTTCTGCGAGCGGAAGGCGATCTTCGCTCCCGCGTAGTCGGGCACGTTCTCGTGGGGCGTGAAGGTGGCGATCGAGAAGGCCAGACGCCGGTCGTCGGGCGACCACGCGGCGCCGCCCTCCTCTTCCCTGGTCTCCGTGAGGCGCACCTCGCGCCCGTCCTGCAGGTCGCGCACGTAGAGGTCGCCCCCTCGCGTGAAGGCCACGCGCCGCCCGTCGTGCGCGAGCGCCATCCCTCCCCCGCCGGCCGGCGTCGGCCACGCGCGCGCGGCATCGCCTCCGACCGCGGGCACCCGCCAGAGGTCGCCGTCGCGCTCGAAGTAGACCTGGGCGCCGTCGGGGGCCCAGAACATCCCGCCCAGGAGGCCGTCGGTGTAGCGGGTGAGGGGCTTCGGCTCGCCGCCCTCGGCGGGGACCACGTACACGTTCTCGACCCCGGACTGCTCCCACACCAGGGCGACGCGCGTGCCGTCGGGCGACCAGGCGGCGGCGGACGGGTGGCGGATCTGGACCAGGGTGTCGATGGTGAGCGGGCCGGGCGCGGCGGCCAGGACGAGGGGCGCCAGGTACGCGGCGAGCATGCGTCCTCCTACCCCAGGGGCGGCCGGCGGCGGTGCCAGTCCGTGCCCGCCTGGAAGAGCCGCGCCAGCGCGAACATCCTCGGCTCCTCGAAGGCGCCGGCCACGATGGTCAGGCCCACGGGCAGCCCGCCGCGGCCGAACCCGCACGGCACCGAGATGGCGGGCAGTCCGCACAGCGTGGACATGCCGCCGACGGGGTCCGACCACTCGACGTCGGCCAGGCTCTTGTCGGCGGGCGGCGCCGTCATCATCTCCGCCGGCGCCACGAGGAGGTCCCAGCGCGAGAAGAAGTCGGCCATGGCGCGCTGGCACAGCGTGCGGATGCGGAGCGCCTTCACGTACTCGCCCGCGGTGATGGCCCGGGCCGCCGCGTTCGAGATCGACGCCTCGGGGTCGGCGAGCTGGCGCGCGCGGCCGTCGCGGAACAGCTCCTCGAAGGCGGAGGCCGCCTCCGCCTTGATGACGAGCGCGGCCACCGCTTCGAAGGGCAGGTCGGGCAGCTTCGCGTCGCCGACGGTCACGCCGCCGGCGCCCAGCGCCTTCACCGCCTCCTCGAACGCGCCTGCGACCTCGGGCTCCGCGGCCTGGGGATCGGGCCTGATGGCGGCGACCCTGAGCGCGCGCGCCGTCTCCGCGGGGAGCGCGGCGGGGACGGGCTCCTGCGCGGACCAGTCGTCCCGCGGGTCGTGGCCGGCGATGACGCGCAGCACCGCCTCGCAGTCCTCCGCCGAGCGCGCCAGCGGCCCCAGCTTGTCCATGGTCCAGGAGAGCGCCATGGCGCCGTGCCGCGACACGCGGCCGAAGGTGGGGCGCACGCCGCTGATGCCGCAGAAGCTCGCCGGGCAGATGATCGAGCCCCAGGTGTCGGAGCCGAGGGCGAAGCCGACGAGGCCCGCGGCCACCGACGCGCCGGAGCCGGACGACGACCCGCAGCTCCAGCGTCCCGTGTCCCAGGGGTTGCGGGTGGCCCCGGTGAAGGACGCCCAGGGCACGCTGTAGCCGAGCCCGCCCGCCAGCTCGATCATGGCCACGGTCCCCAGCAGCACCGCGCCCGCCTGCGCCAGGCGCTCGATCACCGTGGCCGTGGACTCGAAGCGCTGCTGCGCGAACGGCTTCGCGCCCCAGGTGCTGGGCAGTCCCTCGATGGCGAAGAGGTCCTTGGCGCCGTAGGGCACGCCGTGGAGCGGCCCCCGCACCTGCCCCCGGGCGATCTCGCCCTCCGCGCGTCGCGCCCCCGCCAGCGCGCGCTCGCGGTCCACGGTCACGAAGGAGCGCAGCGTGGGGTCCAGCTTCTCGATGCGCGCGAGGTACGACTCGGCCAGCTCCACGGGCGAGATCTGCCTCGCGCGCAGCTTGCGCCCGAGGTCGAGGGCGGTCGCGTAGAGGACGTCGGGACCCAGCACGCTCAAGCCCTTCGCGGCTTGAGGGGGGCGAAGCGGACGGCGGGCGGGACGTCGGCGGGCACCTTGAAGTCGCGCACGGCCTGCACGGCCTTGTCGAAGCCGGTGATGCTCTTCTTCAACGTCTCCCGCTCGGCGTCGGACAGTCCCGCCTCCTGGGCGGCGATGCACTCGGCCTGCGGCGTGGGCTTCTCCGCCGCCTTCTTCCCGGGGGGGGCGTCCTGGGCCAGCGCGGGGGCGGCCACGGGAAGAGCGAGGATCAGCCGGCTCGCGGCACGACGGGTCAGGACGGTTCGCCGGGTCATGGGCGCACCTCCTCGGGTGGGCTCGCGGTATACCGCCGCGGAACCTGCGGCGTCAAACGGCGCCGCGCCCTCGTGGGGGCGGGCGGGACGAAACGGTGTAGGCTCAGCGGGGAGGACGCGATGCCGACGCGCAGGAAGACGGCCGCCCCACGGCGCCTCGACGTGGGGACGGACTGGGAGTGGGTGGCCCCCGACACCGAGCGCCTCGAGGTCCCCGGCGGCTGGCTCTATCGCACCGCCCGCAAGGGCCTCGGCCTCGCCGTGACCTTCGTGCCCCACTCGGGCGCACCCAGCGCCCGCGTGCGCGCCGGCCGCCGCAGCATGACCAGCGAGGACATCCTGAAGAAGGTCGAGCAGCTGAAGGCCATCCTCGGCGAGCTGGGCGGCCACGCCCGCACCCGCCGCCAGCTCCAGGCCCTGCTCCGGCAGAAGGGCAAGCCGCCCGACGGGGGCACGACGCACTGAGCACCCCGACCATGCTCGGAAGCACGGTCTCCCACTACCGCATCCTGGAGCGTCTCGGCGAGGGAGGCATGGGCGAGGTCTTCCTGGCCGAGGACCTGCGCCTCCAGCGGCGGGTGGCCCTGAAGATGATGCGCGCGGGCGAGGACGCGGACGCGCGCGACCGCCTCCTGCGGGAGGCGCGGGTGGCCTCCGGCCTGAGCCACCCCAACATCGCCGTCGTCTACGAGGTGGACGAGGTCGCGGACGACGGGGGGCCGCGTCCCTTCATCGCCATGGAGCACGTGGCCGGGCGCAGCCTGGCCGAGGTGGCCCGCGCCGGGCCCACCCTGGCGGAGGCGCTGCGCATCGTGCGCGAGATCGCCCTCGCCCTGGAGGAGGCCCACGCCAAGGGCATCGTCCACCGCGACGTGAAGCCGTCCAACGTCATGCTGACGGACCAGGGCCGCGTGAAGGTGCTGGACTTCGGCCTGGCCGCCTGTCTTCCCCCGCCCGACGCGGACGGCGACACCTGGACGCGGGCGGAGGGCGCCGGCACCCTGGCCGGCACCGTGGCCTACATGTCTCCCGAGCAGGCGCGGGGGCGGACGGTGGACGGGCGCAGCGACCTCTTCTCGCTGGGGGCCGTCTTCTACGAGCTGCTGGCCGGGGAGCCGCCCTTCCGCGGGAAGAGCGCGGTCGAGGTCCTGGAGGGCGTGCTCCGCGACGATCCCCCGCCGCCGCGGGGCAGCGAGCTGCCCCCCGAGGTGCTGCGCGTTCTCCAGCGCATGCTGGCCAAGGACCCGGGGCAGCGCTACGCCACCGCCCGCGAGCTGGCCGACGACCTCGAAGCGCTGGACCGCGGCGCCGCGCCCGCCGAGGCTCCGCCCACCGGCTCCACGGTGGCCGTGGTCAGCTTCGCCAACATCACGGGGGCCGGGGAGGACGGCTGGATCGGCACGGGCATCGCGGAGACGGTCTCCGCGGACCTGCGCGCGCTGCCCGGCCTGGCGGTGGTGGCGCGCGAGCGCGTGGTGGAGGTGCTGCGCACGCTGGGCGGCGAGGGCCGCGAAGGGGACGAGGCGCTGGCCCTGGCCCTGGGCCGGGCCCTGCGCGCGCGCTGGGTGGTCACCGGCGCCTACCAGCGCCAGGGCGAGCTGGTGCGCGTGACGGCGCGCCTCATGGACGTGGACGGCGGCACCGCCGCGCGCACGGTCAAGCTCGACGGCCGCATGGCCGACGTGTTCGGCCTGCAGGACCGCATCGTGGCCGAGCTGGTGGCGGGGCTGCACGCCGTGCCCGCCTCCGCCGCGGACGGGGACAAGGAGACGGAGGTGGTGGAGGCCTACGAGGCCTATTCGCGCGGCCTCCTCAACCTGCGCGCGGAGAGCTACGAGTCGCTGGACCGCGCCCTCCTCTTCTTCGAGAAGGCCATCGCCCTCGACCCCGCCTACGCCCGCGCCCACCTGCGCCTGGGCTCGGTGTGGGACGTCAAGGCCTCCTACCTGGTGGCCCCCGACCTGCACGAGCGGGCCATCGCCTGCTTCCGCCGCGCGCTGAGCCTCCGGCCGAACCTGACCGAGGCCTGGCGGGAGCTGGGCTCCACCTTCGTGTCCCTGGGTCGGGAGGACGAGGGCCTGGAAGCGATCCAGCGCGCCCTGCTCCTCGACCCGGGGGACGCCTCCGCCCACTCCGCCATGGGCCGCGCCCTCTTCATCGGCAAGGCGCGCTTCGCCGATGCCGCCGCCTGCTACGAGAAGGCCCTTGCCATCAACCCCCAGGCGGGGTGGAGCGCGCTCCAGCTCGCCCACTGCGCCTCCCTCCTGCGCGACCTCGCGCGCGCGGAGGACGTGGCCCAGCGGGCGGCGGCGCTGCAGGAGGAGCTGGTCTCGGGCAAGGACGGGGTCATGATCGTGGGGGGCCACATGCGCCTGGGGCACGTGGCCGCCCTGCGCGGCCGCCACGAGGAGGCGCTCCGGCACTTCGAGCGCGAGCAGCGCTTCCTGGGCAGCGTGGACCACGCCCTGGGCGCGCGCATCGCCATCGAGCTGCAGTCGCGCGTGGGCGCCGCCCTCCTGCGCCTGGGCCGCGTCGCGGACGGACGCTCCGCCCTGGAGTCGGCCCTGCGCGCCTTCGACCGCCGCGTGCAGATGGGGGCGGACGAGCCCTTCACCCGCTACTACGCGGCGGGAGCGGCGGCCCTGCTCGGCGACACCGAGCGCGCGCTCTGCTGGCTGGAGGGCGCCGCGGAGCGGCGGCGCGCATTCACGGTGGAGCGCGCGCGCATCGAGCCCGAGTTCGAGTCGCTGCGCGAGGAGCCCCGCTTCCGCGCCCTCGTCGGCTGAGGGCGCCGCGCGGGGCGGGAGCGCCGGCCGGCGGGTCCTCCCGGGAGCGCCCGGTGGCCGCGGCGGGCCTCAGTCGCCGGGAGCGGCGTCGGGCGAGGGAGCGGCCTCGGGCGAGGGAGCGGCGTCGGCGGGGTCGAGGGCCTCGTCGGGAACGGGACGGCTCCTCTCGGCATCGACCTCGAAGCGGCTGCCGTCGAAGCGCAGGGCGCACCAGGCGCGCGAGCCGGCGCTGTTCTTGGCCACCGCGCACCAGGTGCGCTCGGAACGCTGCTCGGGGCTCAGCACCAGCACCGTGTCGCTGCGCTGCTCGAGGTCGGCGGGGTCCTTGGTGCGCGCGATCTTGGCCGGGTTGCCGCGGCCGAGGATGGGCGTCCGGCGGCGATCGCGCTTGAAGCCGATGGTGTCGTCGTCCCCCTGCAGGCGCGGGTCGCTCTCGCGGCTGGTGGAGGAGAGCAGGAGGACGACGGCGTCGAAGTCGCGGGCGGTGGTGCGCGCCTCCTGCCCCAGGCGCTCGATGACCTCCCGCGGCTCCTGGTCGCGGCCATGGCCGCTCACCATCTGCGCGAAGTCCACCACGATGAGCACCGGCCGCGCTCCCGCCCCGTCCTCCGCGTAGCGCGCGCGCATCCAGGTCGCGATGTTGCGGACGTTGTGGTAGCTCCACTTCTCCGCCGTGCCCTCCACCACGTGGACGGGCAGGGCACGCATGGCGGCGGCGTGCTCCTCCTTCAGCTCCTCGATGCGGGCCCGGCCGCTGCGGCCGATGTAGAGCTCGGGCCAGGGACAGCGGGCCTCCAGGGCCAGCACGCGGGTCGCGATCTGCTCCTCGCTCGACTCGAGGGTCACGTAGCAGACGGGCACGCCCCCCGCCGCGGCGTGGGCGGCCGCCT
>DATBIO010000279.1:0-7576 GCA_036556965.1 Vicinamibacteria bacterium | reverse complement strand
CGCTGGGCGACCTCGCCGCCGCGGAGAGCGCCAGGCTCCTGCGCGGCCTCTCCATCTCGGTGCTGTGGACGGTCTTTGCCACCGCCCTGCTGGCCGGGGGCCTGGCCCTGCGCAGCCGCCCGCTCTTCTATGCCGCCTACGGCCTCTTCGCGGCGACCGCGCTCAAGGTGGTGATGGTGGACCTGGCCACCCTGCGCACGGTCTACCGGATGCTCTCCTTCCTGGCCCTCGCCCTCCTGCTCATGGCCGGCGCCTACCTGAACCTGCGCTTCCGCGAGCGGCTCCTGCCCCGCGGCGCCACGCCGTGACCCTCCTCCCGGCCGCGGCCCTTCTCCTGGCCGCGGCCTCGGCCGGCACCGAGCGGGGCGTCGGCCTCCCGCGCGCGGGCAAGGCGATGGTGGAGCTGGACGCCGACGTCTACGAGCACGCGCGGCCCGACCTCGGCGACCTGCGGGTGCGTGACGACCAGGGACGCGAGGTGCCCTACCTTCTCCAGCGCGCCTTCGACGAGCCGGAACCGGGCTTCCTCCAGCCGCGCACCCTCAACCGCGGCCTGGTCAAGGGCGTGGGCCCCACCGCCACCCTGCAGTTCGAGGCGCCGGTGCTGAAGACGGAGCTGGTCCTCTCCCTCTCCGGCGACAACTTCCGCCGGCGCGTGATCGTGGAGGGCCGCAACCGCGGCGAGACGGCCTGGACGACGCTGACGGAGGGCGCCTACGTCTTCGCCGTGCCCGGGCCGCCCGCGGCGCGCTACGAGTCCGTGCGCCTGCCCGAGAACAACTACCAGTTCCTGCGCCTCACCGTGGAGGCGGCGTCCGACGAGGAGGAGCCGGTCGTGATCCGGGACGTCTGGGTGCGGCCGGAGCCGCGGCGCCGGCCGCGCGAGGTCCCGCGCACGCCCCGCTGGTCACGCGCGGAGGACGAGAAGGCGCGCGAGACGCTGGTCACCGTGGACCTGGGCGCGCGCCACCAGCCCTTCCGCGCCCTCCAGCTCGAGGTGGGCCCCGGCGCGTTCTTCCGCGGCGTGGAGGTGCAGGCGCGCCGCGACCCGCCCTCCCCGGGGGCGCCGATCTGGTGGCAGCCGCTGGGGGAGGGCGCCGTCTACCGTTACGTGCGCGGCGACGACACGCACGAGAGCCTCCGGCTCGAGGTCTCGGGGCGGGAGCGCGTCCTGCGGCTGCGCATCCGGAACCGCGACGACCTCCCCCTCGAGCTGCGCGCGGTGACGGTCCTGGTGCCCGTGGAGCGCCTCGTGTTCGAGGGCCTGCCCGGGCGCTCGTACCGCCTGGCCTACGGGGACCCCCGCCGCCCGCCGCCGCAGTACGACCTGCAGCGCACGGTGGGCGACGCCGCCCTCTGGGTCGCCCAGGCCGAGGTGGCCTCCCTGGGCCCTGCCCAGCGGGTGACGGTGGAGGCTCGGCCTGCGCCCTGGACGGAGCGCCATCCCGCCCTCCTGTGGGCCGGGCTCGTGTCGGTGGTGGCGGCTTTGGCCGCCGTCACCTGGCGGGCGCTGCGGGCGGCGTGAGGCCCGCGGAGATCGCGGGCAGCGCGGCGAGGACGACCTCGCCCACCACCTGGAGGCTCTCGGGGGCGACCTTGTCCAGGGTGTCCGCCTCGGTGTGCCACCACGCGTTGGCGGGCCCGCCCGGCCCGGGGTTCCGCGCGTCGCTTCCGTAGTTGAAGTCGATGAGGTCCACGGCGGCCACGCCCGCGGCCAGGAAGGGGGAGTGGTCGTCGGTGATGGCGTGGACGCGGTCCGGGAAGTGCCGGGCGTGGCCGGTGCGGACGGCCGCCTCGCGCACGGCCTCCAGGAGCCAGGGCGTGGAGTTCAGCTCGCGCGGGATGGCGAGGTCGCGGTCGCCCACCATGTCCAGGAGCACGAGGGCGCGCAGGCGGGCGAGAGTGCCTTGCGCGCGCAGGCTCTCCACCATGTGGCGCGAGCCGTAGAGGCTGTCCGTCGGCGTCCACTCCTGCACGGCCTCCTCGCCGTCGAAGAAGACGAACCACAGGGTGTGCGGCGGCGGGGGACCGGCGGCGAGGACGCGAGCCGCTTCCAGGAGGACGCCGGTGCTGGAGCCGGAGTCGTTGGCCCCCACGAAGCCGGCCAGGCGCTTGGTGTCGATGTGGCCGGCCAGGGCGATGACCTCCGGCCGCTGGCCCGCGCGCTCGGCCACGAGGTTGGCCATGGGCAGGTCGCCCACGGGCGTGCGCGCGGTGAAGCGGTCCTCCCGCACGGTCAGGCCGTAGCCGCGCAGCTCGTCCGCGAGGTACGCACGCGCCCGGTCGAGGGCGGGCGAGCCCGCGGGGCGGGGCCCCAGCTCCACCAGCTTCCGCACGTGGGCCATGGCGCGCGCTCCGTCGAACCCCGTCATGACCGTCCCCCGTTCTCCGCCGCAGGCCGGCGCGGCGGCCAGGACCAGCGCCGCCAGGGCCACGGACGGGCTCACTCGCGCGGCGCCGCGGCGAGGGCCGCGTCCGGGGCCAGGCGCGGGCGGCCGAAGAGCCAGGCCACCCCCACCCCCAGCAGGTAGAGGAGGAGCATGGGCACGGCGAGCAGGGACTGCGTGACCACGTCGGGCGTGGGGGTGATGACGGCCGCCACCACGAAGGACACCAGGATCGCGTACTTGAACTTGCGCATGAGGAACCGCGGCGTCACCAGGCCGATGCGGCTCAACACGAAGATGGCCACGGGAAGCTCGAAGACCACCCCCAGGCCGAGCAGGAACCAGGAATAGAACGTGTAGTACTCGCCGATGCGGGGCAGGAACTGCATGTCGGGGCCCGCGAACTTCACCAGGAAGCCGAAGGTGAGGGGGAACAGGAAGAAGTGGCCGAAGGCGGCGCCCCCCATGAAGAAGAGCGAGCCCATGAGGATGAAAGGCAGCGCGTAGGCCTTCTCGTGCGCGTAGAGGCCGGGAGCCACGAAGGCCCAGATCTGGTAGAGCAGGTAGGGCGCGGCCAGGAAGATGCCCACGAAGAAGGCCATCTTCATGTAGAGGAGCAGCGCCTCCGACGGGCTGGTGAAGATGAACTTGACCCCCGGGTAGGCGCGGCGCAACGGCTCGGTCAGGAAATGGAAGATCCGCTCGTGGAAGAACCAGGCGGCGCCGAAGCCGGCGGCCAGGGCCACGATGGAGCGGATGAGGCGGACGCGCAGCTCGTCCAGGTGCTCCAGGAACGTCATGCGGTCGGGATGGGTCTCCATGACCGCGGGGGGCGCGCTCAGCGCGGATCGGAGCGCGGGATCGCGTCCGCCGGCGCCTCCGTGACCGTGGCCTCGCCGGGGACGGCGGCGGGCGGGGCCTCCGCGACCGTGGCCTCGCCGGGGACGCCGGCGGGCGGCGCGGCCTCCTCGGGACCGGGGGCGGCCTCGGCGGGCGGGGCCGGCGGCGGCGCGTCCACCGCGGGCGGTGGAGGCGGAGCCTTCTCCGCCTCCACCTCGTCCTCCAGCGTGCGCCGGAACTCGTTGGAGGCCTTGCGGAACTCCGCCATCATGCGTCCCATGCTGCGCCCGATCTCGGGCAGCTTGCGCGGCCCGAACACGATGAGGGCCAGCACGAGGATGAGCAGGAGCTCCGGGCCGCCGAGGGGTCCGAACATGGTCGCCTGCGATCTTAGCGCATCGGGCCCTGGGAGCGCGCGCCGGCGCCGTGCCGTGGGCCGCCGGTGGAAATTGACAGCATTTAGCTGAAGCGCCTACACTTGCGCGTGTCGGCGCTGGGACGGTCCGCCGTCGCCGCATGCCTGGCCATGGCCCCCGCCCTGGCCGCCGCCGACGTCCCCGTCGTGGAGCTCAAGGGCATCGTGCACGCGGTCACCGCGCAGCACGTGGTGACCTCCATCTCCGACGCGGAAGCGGCGCAGGCGCCGCTCCTCGTCGTGCGCATGGACACGCCCGGGGGGCTGGACAGCGCGATGCGCCAGATCATCGAGAAGATGCTGGCCTCGCGCGTGCCGGTGGCGGTGTTCGTGGGGCCCTCGGGAGCGCGCGCCGCCTCCGCCGGCTTCCTCATCACCGTGGCCGCGGACGTGGCGGCCATGGCCCCCGGCACGAACCTCGGCGCCGCCCATCCCGTGTCCGGCATCGGGAAGATGGACGAGGTGATGTCGAAGAAGGTGGCGCAGGACGCCGCCGCCTACATCCGCAGCAAGGCGGAGCGCCGCGGCCGCAACGTGGAGATGGCGGAGAAGGCCGTCCTGGAGAGCCGCTCCTTCACCGAGAAGGAGGCGCTGGAGCTCAAGCTCATCGACCTGGTGGTGGCGGACGTGCCCGCCCTCCTGGCCGCCATCGACGGGCGCGAGGTGCGCCGCTTCGACGGCAGCCGGGTCACCCTGCGGCTGGCCGGGCAGGCCCCGCGCGTGGTGGGCATGAACTGGCGGCGCACGGTGCTCTCCGTGATCGCCACCCCGGAGGTGCTGTTCCTGCTCCTGCTGGGGGCCCTGGCCGGCATCGGCGCCGAGCTGAGCCATCCCGGGCTCATCTTCCCCGGGGTGGTCGGCACGTTGTGCCTGGTGCTGTTCCTGTTCGCGGCCCAGGTCATCCCCATCAACGCCGCGGGCGTGATGCTGATCCTCCTGGCCGTGGTGCTCTTCGCGGCGGAGGTCAAGATCACGTCCTACGGCCTGTTGACCATCGGGGGGCTGGTGTCGATGATCCTGGGGGCCATGATGCTGGTGGAGGCGCCGATCCCGGAGATGCGCATCGCGCTCACCACCCTCGTTCCCGCCGCGGTGTTCATGGCCCTGGGCACCATCCTCCTGGTGCGCCTGGTGGTGCAGGCGCAGCGGCGGCGGTCGGTCACGGGGGAGCAGGGCCTCATCGGCACGCGCGCGGTGGCGGAGACGCCGCTCGCGCCCGGGGGCTGGGTGAAACTGCAGGGCGAACGCTGGCGCGGCGTGGCCGAGGGGGCGGTGGACGCGGGGGACACCGTGACCGTCACCGGCCTCGACGGCCTCACGCTGCGCGTGCGGAAGGGGGACTGATGTCACCGGCGATCGTGGCCATCCTCGTGGTGTTGTGGTTGTTCCTCTCCGTGAAGATCCTCAACGAGTACGAGCGCGGGGTCATCTTCCGCCTGGGCAAGCTGCTGCCCGCGGCGAAGGGTCCGGGTCTCGTGATCGTGGCCTGGCCCATCGACCGCATGCAGCGGATGAGCCTGCGCACGGTGGTGCTGGAGGTGCCGCCGCAGGACATCATCACGCGCGACAACGTCAGCGTGAAGGTGAACGCGGTGGTGTACTTCCGGGTGGTGGAGCCGCTCAAGGCGGTGGTGAACGTGGAGAGCTACTTCTACGCCACCCAGCAGGAGGCGCAGACCACCCTGCGCAGCATCCTCGGGCAGGCCCACCTGGACGAGCTCCTGGCCGAGCGCGAGCGCCTGGGCCAGATGGTGCAGGACGTGATCGACGCCCATACCGAGCCCTGGGGGGTCAAGGTGACGCAGGTGGCGGTGAAGGCGGTGGACCTCCCCCACGAGATGCAGAGGGCCATGGCCAAGCAGGCGGAGTCGGAGCGCGAGAAGCGGGCCAAGATCATCCACGCCTCCGGCGAGCTGGAGGCCAGCAAGCAGCTCACCGCGGCGGCGCAGGAGCTCCAGGCCCAGCCCCAGGCCCTCCACCTGCGCTACCTGCAGACCCTGGTGGAGATCGCGGCGGAGAAGAACTCCACGGTCATCTTCCCCGTGCCCATCGACTGGATGAGCGCGCTCATCGACCGGAAGTAGGGTGGGCATGCCAGGCGCCGCCGTGGACCCGCTGGGCGACGACGAGCTCAGCATCCGCGGCGAGATCGGCGCCACCTCCGTGCCCGAGCTCCTGCGCTCGCTGCTGCGCAGCGGCGAGACGGGCATCCTCTCCGTGCGCCGCGGCGACCTCGCCAAGACCCTCTCCATCCGCAGCGGGCGGGTGGTCTACGCCGCCAGCAACAACGTGGACGAGCGGCTGGGGGAAAGCCTGCTCATCCGGGGCCGCATCACGGCGCGCCAGTACTTCGAGGCGTCCAAGCAGGTCCGCCCGGGGCGGCGGCTGGGGGCCATCCTGGTGGAGCTGGGCGCCATCGAGGCCGAGGAGCTGGTGCCCGCGGTGGAGGCACAGGTCAAGGCCATCCTCCTCGACCTCTTCTCCTGGACCGCGGGGGAGTACGAGCTCCTCATGAAGGAGGTGGACGCCGACCACCTGCTCTCCCTGAACATCTCCACCGAGAACCTGCTCCTGGAGGGCATCCGCCGCACGCAGTCGTGGGCGCAGGTCATCCGTGGCCTGGGCAGCATCGACGAGGTGCTCGCGCGCACCGCCGACACGGAGATGCTCTACAAGCTGGAGCTGTCGGAGGAGGAGCAGGAGGTGCTGTCCCACGTGAACGGCCGCGCCACCGTGGAGCAGATCTGCGACGTCTCCTACCTCTCGCACTTCGAGACCTGCCGCACCTTGTGGACCCTGCTCGTGCTCGGCGTCCTGCGCAAGACGCACGGCGACGCGCAGGCCGAGGAGGGCCTGAAGGCGCAGGAGCGGGAGCTGGACCTCGAGGGCGTGGTGGAGAAGTTCAACCAGATGTTCGGCCGCATCTTCGCCTTCCTGAAGGGGCGGCTGGGCGACGGCGTCTACGCCTTCATGGACGCCGCCCTGGAGGAGATCTCCCGGCAGTACGGGGCCCTCTTCGGCGGCGTGGACCTCAAGCAGTACGGGCGCGCCGACTTCGAGCAGATGCTGGCCAACGTGGCCGACCTGCCGCCCGAGCAACGGCGGTCGCTCATGGTGGCCGGGCTGAACGAGCTGGTCTTCGTCCTGCAGCTCTCCGTGCGCACGCGCTGCGGGAAGGAGGAGGAGGCAGTGGTGTCGGGGATCATCAAGGACGGCTTCCGCCGGTTGGGCGCCGCTTAGGAGGTGACGTGGCCCAGGACGACTACTTTTACGAGATACAGCTCACCAACAAGCAGCTGGTCTTCTACTTCATGGCGGGAGCGACCGGCCTCATCCTGAGCTTCCTGGCCGGGGTCATGGTGGGCAGGGGGGTGGACCAGACGGGAGAGGTGCAGGCGGCGCGCGCGCCCGCGGCCGAGGAGCGCGTGGTGGAGGAGACGCCGGTGCCGGCGCCGCCGCCGGCCGCCGCCGCGGACCTGACCTACGCGCAGCGGCTCGAGGCCGAGCGGCCGGACGAGAAGCTCGAGCGGCCGGCGGCGGGCACCTCGGGCGCACCGCCCGCCACGCGCACGGCCAACGCGTTCCCGTCGCGGCCGGCGGTGGCGCCGCCCGCGCCCGCCGCCGCGAAGCCGTCGGCGGCCCCGCGCGCGTCGGCGCCGGCCCCCGCCGCGGGCGCGTTCACGATCCAGGTGGGCGCCTTCAAGGACGGGGCGAGCGCGGAGACCATCGTCTCCCGGCTCAAGGAGAAGGGCTTCGAGGCCTACGTGATGCCGCCGCCGCAGCCGGGCGGCCTCTTCAACGTCCGCGTGGGCTCCTTCCGCGAGCGCGACGACGCGGACAAGGTGCACGCCCGCCTGCAACAGGAGAAGTTCAAGCCGTTCATCGTCAAGAAGTGAGGGGAGGGCGCTGTGCCGCGCCCTCCCCTGCGACCCCT
>DATBIO010000278.1:0-19209 GCA_036556965.1 Vicinamibacteria bacterium | reverse complement strand
ACCACGGCCAGGCGGACCCCGACGTCGGGGTGCCGCGCGCGGTCGAAGAGGCACTCGGCGGCGGCGGGAAGGCCCTGCGCGGCCAGCGCGCGCGCCGCCACCCAGCGCGCGTCGGCGCCGCCCGTGGCCAGGGCGGCGCAGAGGGAGGGCAGGCCCGGCTCGCCGAGGGCGGCCATGAGGGAGACCGCGTTGCGGCGCCGGCGGGTGGCGAGGGCCGAATCGTCGTCGGCCAGCTGCATGGTGGCGAGGTAGGCCTCCACGATCCCCGGCGGGTTGAGGTGGGCCAGGCATCCCAGCACGCGCGTGGAGACCAGGGGCTCCCGCGCCTGCGCCAGGTACTCCTCGTAGCCGGTGGCCACGCAGGAGGCGCCCGCCGCCGGCAGCTCGACGTGGAAGGGGTCGTCGGCGAACCGGGCCACCTGGTGGCGCGCGTAGCCGAGCACCGTGCGCTGCGTCCGGAAGAGGAACAGGCCGAGGGCAACGCTGGCCACCGCCGCCGCCGCCGCCAGGGCCACGCGCAGGGGCGGCAGCTTGCGCCGGGCGCCCCGCGCGGCCTTGACCGCCACCTCGCGCGCCGCCGCCCGCGGCGCCGCGCGCCGGATCTCCTCCCAGGGCGACAGGGTCTCCCCCGATGCGGCCAGGTCGCGCACGTGCGCGGCCACCGTCTCGCGCCGCAGGCCGCCGAAGCCCCGGTTCCGCAGGTCGCGCACGATGGTGTCGAGGTCCGCCTCCGTCACCCGCGTGCCCGTCCCGGGCATGGTGCGGAGGCTCATGAGGGTCTGCAGGTGCGCGCTGGCCTTCTCGTCCCAGGCGGGGGCGGCGCGGGCCTCCGGCTCCCACTCGAGGCGCCAGAGCCTCAAGGCGAGGTCGGTGCCCGCGGTGAGCAGGCCGTTGGCCGCGGGCAGCGGCGCCAGCGAGAGCACGGCGCCCGTCAGGGCCAGCGTGCGCGTGGCCTCGCCCGTCGCGCCGTCCCACACGCGCACCGTCTTGTCCCGGCTGGCCGAGGCCAGGTAGCGGCCGTCCAGGAAGAAGGCCACCGCGGTGACCTCGGCGGCGTGCCCGGCGAAGACGCGCACGCAGCGCCGCGAGCGCAGGTCCCAGACGCGCACCGTGCGGTCAAGCCCGCCGGAGGCCGCCTGGCGGCCGTCGGGGGAAACGGCCACCGCGCCCACGGAGTCCTCGTGCCCCTCCAGCACGAAGACCCCCTCGCGCGTCTGCGCGTCCCAGGCCCGGACGGTGGCGTCCCAGCCCCCGCTCAGGGCGAAGCGGCCGTCCGGCCCGAAGACGCAGGAGCTGACCTGGGCCTCGTGGCCGGCGAGGGTGGCCAGGGGTCGTCCGCTGGCCAGGTCCCACAGGCGCAGCGTGCGGTCCGAGCTCGCGCTGAGCACGCGGCGGCCGTCCGGGGAGACGGCCACGCCGTTGACGTAGTCCTCGTGCGCGGTCAGGGTCCGGGCCAGCTTCCGCGTCCCGAGGTCCCACACGCGGACGGTGCGATCCCAGCTCCCGGAGACCGCGTGGCGGCCGTCGGGAGCGACGGCCACGCCGGCGACGGTGGCGTCGTGCGCGCCGAGCACGCCGCGGTCCGCGCGCCGGCCGAGGTCCCAGGCCCGCACCACGCCCACGAGGTCGCCGGACACGGCCTGGGCGCCGTCTCCCCCCACCGCCACCGCGAGCACGGGGTCGCGGTGCCCTTCGAGGCTGGCCGCCTCCCAGGCCGACGCGAGGCCGCGGCGCGGCAGCAGCGCCGTCACGTCGTCCCAGAGCGCGAGGGCGGCCTCGGACCGCTCGTGCCCGGGAACGGTGCGGGCCTCCCGGGCCAGGGCGAGGGCGCGGCCGACGTCCCCCTGGGTCAGCGAGCGCCGGGCGTCGGCCAGGCGCTGCAGGAAGGCGGCGTCGCGCGTCTCCACCTCGCGCGCGGAGACGGGGCGCGCGAGCAGGTAGCCGGGCAGCCTCGGGCCGCCCCCCGCGACCAGGTGCACGGCGGCTCCCGAGGCCGCCCACACGCCCTGCGGGCCCGCGTGCAGGGCGTGCACCGGGCCTTCGAGCCGCTCGACGCGGATGAGCGCGGAGCGGCCCTGGTCCCAGGCGCGCAGCGAGCGGTCCACGGAGCCCGCCAGCACCGCCCCGCGGGCGAGGGCCACCGCGCTCACCGGCGCGGAGGGCCCCCCGATCACGGCCAGGGGCTTGCCCTGGGCCAGGCTCCACAGGCGCAGCGTCCGGTCCTCTCCGCCGGAGGCCACCAGGCCCGCGCGGCCGTCCACGTCCACGGCCAGGACGTGGCCGCGGTGGCCGGAGAGAGCGGCGGTCATGCTCCCCCCGGCAAGGTCCCACACGCGCAGGGTGCCGTCGAGGCCGGCGGAGACGGCGCGCGAGCCGTCGTGGGTGACGGCCAGGGCCGTCACGGCTTCCGTGTGGCCCTCCAGGGTCCGCTCCAGGCGCCCGGTGGACAGCTCCCACACGCGCACGTCGCGGTCCGAGCTTCCCGTGACGGCGTGCGTCCCGTCGGGCGTGACGGCGAGGGCCGTGGCCACGCCGGGGTGGTGCTGGAAGCTGCGGGCCAGGCGGCCCGCGGCCACGTCCCACAGCTCCGGCGGTCCCCCTTCCCCGGCCAGGAGCAGGAAGCGTCCGTCCGGCGTGAAGGCGAGTGCGCGCACGCGGAGCGCGGCCGCGTGGAGCACGCGCGCCGCTGCGCCTTGCGCGGCCGGCCAGAGGCGCACCTCGCTCCCGCCCGCCGCGGCCGCCACCAGCGCGCCGTCCGCGGTCACCGCCAGCGCGCCCACCGCGCCCCCGAGGCCCCTCAGGCTGCGCGCGGGGACGGCCTCGGCGCGCACCGCGGCCAGCCGCGCCCGCGCCACCGCCGCGCGCGCCTCGCCCGCGGCGCGGCCCGCCTCCTCCACGCGCGCCAGGAGGGCCTCGTCGGCCAGCCGTCCGTGCGACCAGGCGAAGAGGCCCTGGTTGTAGGCACTCTCCAGGTGCTGGGGCTCGACGGTGAGCGCCTGCGCCCAGAGCGCCTCCACCTCGGGCCGCCCGAGGTCGAGCAGGGAGACGGCGCGGTTGTTCAGGCTGTCCGCGGTCTGCCGTCCCGCGCGCGGGCGCGGGCGCGGATAGGCGTCTCCCGCCAGCGCCTCGTAGACCGTGATCAGGGAGTCGGCGGCATCGCCCAGCGTGCGCGGCCGGCGCTCCGGGTCGGGGTCGAAGCAGCGGACCAGGAGCTGGCGCACCGCGTCCGGAAGCTCGGCCCCCTCGCCCAGCCATTCCTGCAGGACCTGGGCCGCCGCCGGCCCCATCTCCCAGGTGCGGTCGCCGCGCAGCAGCTCGAGCACGGACAGGCCCCAGCTCCAGGCGTCGCTCCGCCGCGTGAGCGGACGCCCCTCCCACTGCTCGGGCGACATGTAGGCGGGCGTGCCCCCGCCGCCCCCCGCCACGGTGACGGTGTGCCCGCCGGCGGCGGCCAGCGGTCCCGCCCCCGTGCGCGCCCGCGCCAGCCCGAAGTCCGTGACCTTGGCCGTGCCGTCGCGCGTGAGCATGACGTTGGCAGGCTTCACGTCCTGGTGCACCAGGCCCTGCTCGTGCGCGTAATGGAGGCCCCAGGCGAACTGGATGGCGACGTCGAGGGCCTCGGGCATGCGCGGGAAGCGCCGCTCGTAGATGGCCTCGTGCAGGCTTCCCCCGTCCACGTACTCCGCGAAGACGCGCGGCACGCCTTCCACGCGGCGCACGTAGTAGCAGGAGACCACGTGGGGGTGCAGGCCGAGGTTGACCCACGTCTCCGCCTCCTGCTCGAAGGCGGCCACCCCGCCCGCCGCCTCCAGCGCCTTGGGCAGGGGCGCCTTCACCGCGAGGTCCACGTCCCACGCCCGGTGGTGGACGCGGTAGACGCGGCCCATGCCGCCCTGGCCGAGCACGGCCCGCACGTCGTACAGGCCGAGCACCACGTCGCCCACGTTCCAGTCGGCGACCTGGGGCCCCGGTCCGCGCGCGGCCTCCGTCGGCGCGGGCGCCTCGCGTTCGGTGGCGGCGGGCGCCAGGTCCACGGCGAACGAAGCGCCGCAGCGGGAGCAGCGGACGCTCTTGCCCGCCAGGCGGGCGGGCGCCTTGCCGGCGAGCCCGCAGCCGGGACACACGGCGCGCACGGTGGGCTCCGCTGCCATCAGAGGGCGCGGCGGAGGGCGTCGCGGAACTCGGCGGCGGTGGGGTAGCGCACCCCCAGGTCGTCCGCCACCGACCGGTCGATCACGTCGGCCAGGGCCGGAGGCATCCGGGGGGCGCGCATGCGGATGGGCACGGTCCCCCCCTGCAGGATCACCTGCAGGGGGTCGCGGTCGGGGGCGAAGTCCCGCGGGTACGAGAAGGTGAGCATGTGGTACAGCGTTGCCCCCATGCTCCAGACGTCGCTGGCCGGCCGGAGCAGCCGGAAGTTCGTGAGCTGCTCGCGCGGCATGAAGAACAGCGTGCCCCCCACCGTCCCCGTGGCCGTCATGCCGGAGAGCCCCGCCTGCTGGAAGCTCTTGGCCAGCCCGAAGTCGCCGAGCTTGGCCGCGCTGGGCTCGTCGTCCACGAGCAGCACGTTCTCCGGCTTGATGTCGCGGTGCACGTACCCCCCCTCGTGGGCGGCGGCCAGGCCGTCCAGCACCTGGAGGCTCAGCCGCGTGGCCAGCTCCACGGCCAGCGGGCGCTCGCTTCGCAGGAGGAGGCCGGAGAGGCTGCCCCCCGGGCAGTACTCCATGGCGAAGTAGAAGACCCCGCCCGCCACGCCGTGGTCCAGCAGCTCCACCACGCTCGGATGGCGCAGGCGCCGCGTGACCTCGATCTCGCGGTTGAAGACCTCGCGCGCGCGCTGGTCCACCACCACCTCGGGCCGCATCAGCTTCAGGGCGACGGCGGCGCCGTCGGCCAGGCGCCGGGCCAGGTAGACGGCGCCCATGCCCCCGCGGCCCACCAGCCGCTCCAGGGCGTACCCGGGCACGGCCGCGCCCTCGCGGGGGGGGGACGACGGCCCCTCGCGCAGCAGCGCCTCGATGTCGGCGTCGCTGTCCGGGCGCAGGGCGGCGAAGGCCGGGCTCGACGCCTCCACCCGCACGTTGAAGACGGTGGTCCCCACGCGGATGGTGTCGCCGTCGTGCAGGTCCACCTCGGGGATGGGGCGGCGGGCCCCCTCCTCGGGCGTCTCGTCCAGCTCGCGGCCCCCGTGGCGCGTGCCGTTCACCCACGTGCCGTTGAGGCTGCCCAGGTCGCGCAGCCGCGCCGCGGGCGGGTTCACCTCCAGCAGGAAGTGGTGGCGGGAGGCGGTGGTGTCGCCGGCGGCCAGCTCGGCGTGGCAGTCCGGCGAGCGGCCGAAGAGGAACGTGTCGTGGCCCTCGAAGTCGAAGGTGCGTCCCTGGATGGGGCCCGACACCACCTGCAGGGACACGCGGCCCGCCATGCCTGGCGCGGATTATAGGGGTGGTGCGTCCTACCGCTCGCGGGACAGCTCGCGCGGGAGCGTCCAGCTGGCCCGCGACCGCAGCAGCTCGTCGCGCACCTCGTCCGCCGGCCGGGAGGGCGCGGGCAGGGGGCCCTGTCCGATGAGGGGGCCGAGCCGCTGCCGCAGCGACTCGGGCAGGACGTTCTCGAGGTACTCGAGGGCGGTGCCGCGCAGCCCGGCGTCCTGTCCCTGCAGCGCGCGCCGCGCCAGCTGCACCGGCTCGCGCTCGAGCACGAGGGAGAGCAGGGTGAACACGTGCTCGAGGCCCCGGTCCGCCTCGCCGCGGCCGTGCTCCATCTCGGCCATGGCGGCGGCGAAGACCTGATCCCGGGGCAGGGCCAGCCCCGGATCCCTCTCGGACAGGCGCAGGAGCGCGTGCCCGCACTGCTGCCGCACCTCGAAGAGCGGATCGCCCAGCCCGTGCAGGAGGCCCTCCACGGTGCGGGGCCCGGGGACCCCGCGCAGCACCCGCGCGACGCGCCGGCGGACGGCGGGGTCCTGCGCAGGGTCGAGGAGCGCGTCCACGAGCTGGCCCACCGCCCGCGGAGCGCAGGCCCGCAGGTAGCGCAGGGCGTCGGCGAAGTGGTCCTCGCGCGCCAACAGGGGCAGCACCCAACCCACCAGCTGGGGATCGGGGGGCGCGGACAGGGCCCGCCGCTGCCGGTGCGGCTCCGCCGACCGGAGGTCCTCGATGGCGGCCAGCCGCGGGTCGCGGCCGGCGCGCGCGCCTTCGGCCTCCCGTGCCTCGGCCCCGATGCTCGGCGCGGCCTCCGTGGCGCTGCGCCCCGCCGCCCGCAGCGTCTCGATCTCGCGCAGCAGGGCGTGCCGGTCGAGGGCGACCTTGGTCTCCGCCAGCGTCCAGCGCGTGGTGGCGTCGAGGGTGTCCGCGGAGTCCAGGCGCACCGCCCCCGAGCGCAGGCTCTCCGCGAGCGCGGAGACGTAACCGGCGTGCAGGCGGGGGAGCAGGGCGAGCATGGCCACCGCGGAGGCGCCGGCCAGGGCCACCAGCGCCACGCGCGGGGAGGGCAGCGCGGCGATGACGCCCAGGACGAGCAGGCTCCCCGCCACCGTGCCCAGACGGTCGCAGCCCACGTCCACCAGGGCCTTGGTGGGCCGCGTCTTGTGGGCGGGGAGCGGGGTGTAGAACAGCTCGTAGCCGGAGCGGAAGAGCGAGTTGCGCATCACCGCCTCCAGCCCGCGCAGCAGCGCCGCGCTCCACAGGCGGGGCGAGGCCAGGGCCGCCGCCGCTCCCACGATGACGGCCGCGGGATGGGCGGCCGCCGTGCCCGCCAGCCCCAGCCGCTCGAGGGACAGGCGGCTGGCCGTGGCCTGCACCACCAGCGCCGCCACGCTGACGCTGGTGTGGAAGGCCGCGAAGAACGTCATCAGCCCGCTGCCCGCGGCGTAGCGCGCGGTGGCCGCCGCCCCCAGCACGTAGTCGAGGAGGGCCTGCGCGAAGGCGCCCAGGGCGATGACGAGGGCGAGGTGGCGCAGGTAGGGGGTGTCGCCCAGCACGCGCAGCCCGGCGGGCGAGGGCGCGTGTTGCGTCTCCGCGACGCCGGCTCCCGCGGGCTGCCGGCGCAGCAGCCACCAGCACACGGCGTGGAGCAGGGCCAGCAGGGGCAGCATGGTGGGGATCTGGATGCGGCGGGACATCAGGAGGGCGAAGGCGCCGCCCACGACCGCGCCCACGTTGGCTCCCGTCCCCACGGGAGCCATGGCCTGGCGGGCCGTGCGCGGGTCGAACCTCTCCGCGAGCAGGGCCCAGAACCCCGAGACCAGCGTCGCCCCGAACACGCCCACGTGGAGGTACAGGGCGGCGGCCCCCCAGTGGGGGAGGGCGCGGCCGAGGCCCCACACCCCGAGCATGAGCACGGCGCTGGCGAGGAGGACGCCGGGAACGACGCGGGCCGGAGAGTATCGCGTCATCGCGCGTGCGAAGGCGAAGACCGCGGCCAGGGAGAGCAGGGCGGAGACGACCATGGCCACGGGGAGCGCGCTCACGTCGAAGCGCGAGAGGAAGAGCGCGTCGCGGGTAGCCTTGGCCGCGACCTGCTGCGCGACGAGGACCCCCGCCGCCAGCGTCAGCGGGAGCAGCGATCGGGGCACGCCAGGAAGGGAGGCCAATCGGCGCCCGACTATACTACGCGCGCGTCGGGCATCCGGCGCCGCCCGCGCGGCGCCTTGCTCCTCCGCCACGGTCTACAGCCGGCGGTACATGACGAGCACGTCGGTGAGGCCGAGCGTCCGGTGGCGGAAGGCCTCCGGCACGCGCCCCACCACGGCGAAGCCGTTCCGCTCCCAGAGCCGGATGGCCGCCTCGTTGCTGGCCACCACGAAGTTGAACTGCATGGCCCGGAAGCCGGCCCGCCGCGCCACCTCGATCGAGTGCGCGCAGAGCCGGCCGCCGATGCCACGCCCGCGCGCCGCGGGCGACACCATGTACCCGGCGTTCACCACGTGGTCGCCCAGCCCGGGCTGGTTGGGCTTCAGGCAATAGGCACCCACGGCCACGCCGAGCTCCAGGGCCACGAAGCAGCGCGCGGGGGGCGTGGTCCAGAGGGCGCGCGCCTCCTCCTCGGACGTCGCGGGATCGTAGGCATAGGTGTCGCCGGCGGCCACCACCGCCTGGAAGATCGGCCAGACCAGCGCGAACCCGCCGGCGTCGATCTCGCGCACGTCCAGGCTCATGCCCGACCCTCGCGGGGATGCGCCCGCGCGCATCAGGCCGGCTGCGCAGCGGCGTCGCGCGTCACGACCAGCGCGCGCTCGAAGGCCCGCTCGAAGCGCTGGCCGAGGGCGCGGGGGCGCCAGCCGGCCAGCGCGGGCACCACCAGCACCACCTCCCGCCGCCCCAGGCGGCACTCGAGCACGGGCTCGCTGCCGCGGGCGCACCTCTCCTGGAGGTCGTCGGCCAGCTGCAGGACCACCGCCGCGCGCTCCACGGGCTGGCGGTCGTCACCGGTCAGCAGGGGAGCGTAGGACCGCGAGGTGGCGTCGGCGTCCCCGGCCTGGCGGAGGATGGCGGACAGGAGGGCGAGGTCGCGGTGGGAGAAGCCGCCCATGTCCGTGGCCAGCACCATGTCCGCCACGTGCTCGTGGCGGTCGAAGAAATCCACGGCCGTGCCCACGTCCAGGATCTGCGCGGCGTAGGCCAGCGCCTCCTGGTACTCGGGCCGCGCGCCGGGCTCGAGGCCCTTCTGCACGGCGAGGGCGAAGGCCGTGCGCCGGGCGGCGGACTCGGGGTCCCAGACCGTGAAGCGCGACTGGAGGGCGTGGAGGGATGCCTCGCGCACCGCGCGCGGCGGGGGCAGGGCGTCCGCCATCGGCCCCAGCGCCAGCCCCTCGCGCACG
Organism: Vicinamibacteria bacterium; assembly: GCA_036556965.1. Taxonomy (GTDB): domain Bacteria; phylum Acidobacteriota; class Vicinamibacteria; order Fen-336; family Fen-336; genus DATBIO01. The sequence goes on along the minus strand of DATBIO010000278.1, from coordinate 10,391 downwards.
CCCTGTCCGGAGACGGTCAGGTCGCGCGCCTGCAGCACCTCCATGAGCGCGGCCACGGCCAGGCTCCCGCCCACGATGGAGTCGCCGCGGTCCTCGTTCAGGCCGGGCACCTTGCGCCGGTCCTTGAGCGAGCGCGAGGCGAGGGTCTCCGCGATCTCCTGGACCCGCCCGCGCGGCAGGCGATAGCCGTGCAGCCGCGTGAGGGGGTAGTCGCGCGCGCGCCGGTCGATCTTCGCGATGTTGCGCGCGGTGCCGCCCGTCCCCACCAGCTCCTCTCCCGGCCCCAGCGCGGCCAGCCGCGACTCCTCGAGGGTGCGCCGGACGTGCTCCTGGAGCCGCCGGATCTCGCCGTTCTTGGGCGGGTCGGAGGCGAGGAAGGTGTCGCTGAGGCGGAGCGAGCCGAGGGGGAGGCTGACCGAGCTCAACAGCCGCCGGTCGCGGAAGCGCGAGATCTGCATGGACCCGCCGCCGAGGTCGAAGAGGGCGCCGTCCCCCACGGGCAGCGCGTGCAGCGCCCCCACGAAGCCGTACCAGGCCTCGTGCTCGCCCGTGATGATGTGGACCTCGAAGCCGAGCTCCTCGCGCACGCGCTCGATGAGGGCGCCCGCGTTGTCGGCGTCGCGCAGGGCGGAGGTGGCCACCGCCGCGATCTTCTCCGTGCCCGCCCCCACCGCCAGCGCCTTGAAGTCGCGCAGCGCGTCCAGGGTCAGCTGCACGGCCTCCGGGCTCAGCGAGTGGCCGCGCTCGACCTCCCGCACCAGGCGGAGGGCGGCCCGCGTGGTGGCCAGCATCCGGAAGCGGCCCTCCGCCTCGCGGCCGTAGACCACGATGCGACCGGAGTTGGAACCGATGTCGATGACCGCCAGGCGCCCGTTGAGGCCGGGCAGGGGACCGCCGGGGCCGGGTTTCACTCCTCGCGTTCTATGCCCACCACCGTCCAGGCCGGGTCCGCCCGCAGGTAGACCTCCACTTTCTTGCGCCACGGCGCGAGGGAGGCGCGCGGCCGGATGCGGGCCATGAGGTAGCCGTCCGACTCCGCGGGCAGCGGAAGCGCCGGCTCTCCGGCGGTGGCCCGCGGGCCGAGGGGCGCGAGGGCGTGCGTCTCGTTGTCGAAGCGGAACCACTCGTGCTCGTAACCCTCGACCATACCCAGCCCCCGCTCGCGGCCCATGTCGCGAAAGCGCAGCCGGCCCTCGCCGGCGGCGAACTCGAAGAGCGCGGGCATGGCTCCCAGGTAGTGGTCCACGGTCTTGTCGCGGCGCTTCAGGAGCGTGGCCACGAGGTACTCCTCGGCCGCGGGGTCGCGGAAGCCTCCCGTGCGCACGACCGCGCGCACCATGTCGTCCGTCACGTGGGCGAGGATGCGCGCCGCCCACAGCGCGTCCGCGGGGCGCATGCGCTCGAAGGCGGGGTTGGGGTACTCGGGCTTCCAGCGCTCGGGCCGGAAGAATGCGGCCTCGATGTTCCCCACCTCCGGGAACGCCGGGAACCGCACCTTGCGCCAGTCGCGGTCCGCGATGCCCAGGGTGAGGGCGGAGAGGAGGGCGGGCCGCAGCTCCAGGATGTACTCGTTGCCGGCGCGCGGGTTCTGGGGGGCGATGCGGCGCGTGGCGTCGGACCCGCTGCCCAGCGTGGAGGAGAAGTCGATGAGGTGGTGCTTGACGTGCCTCGGCTCCGGCAGCCAGGTGTCCAGCGTGTTCATGCTGCGGCTGTCGTCGTGGTTGAGCCAGGCGCAGAACAGGCGCAGGCCCCGCAGCTCGCGGCGGTGCTCGTGGGGGAAGACGTCGTTGGGATCGTCGGAGCGCGTGCCCAGGTACTCGAAGGGGCCGATGGGCTCGCCCGGCACGCGCCGGCTGGCCACGATGCGGTAGCTCCCGTCGGGCAGGCGTCCGGCACGGGCCAGGATGGCGTCGAGGTCGGCCCGGGTCATGGGGCGGCGCGGCTTCCCGCCCCCGCTGATGTGCGCCTCCGGGGCCAGCCGGAGCCGATCGCGGGGGAAGGAGGCCACGAAGTTCTCGGGCACGTTGTAGCCCAGGGCGTGGAAGAAGCGCGCGCCGATGACGTCGGCGGCGGTGGAGAGGCCCAGGTACTCCTGGGGATCGAACTTCACGAACCAGACCTCTCCCGCGGCGTCGCGCATGGTGAAGCCGGGGGTGATGCCGCCCGACTTGCCCGACACGACCGTCCACGGCCCGCTGGCGTCCGGACCCGTGCCCGTGGCGGGGCCGCGCGCCGCGTCCTCCGGGGAGAGGGCCTGCCGCCCCAGCCGGTTGGTGAACCAGCTCGAGTCGGGCACCTCGCCCAGGGTGTTGGTGTTGGCGGCGGGCGGCGTCTTCCCGTCGGGGCGGTGGGACCAGCTGTACTCGAGGACGTCGTAGGTGGTGGACAGCTCCACGGGCAGGGGCTTGTCCACGGGCAGCGTGTCGCGGTCCACGGCCAGGGGATCGTCGGCCAGGAAGCGCGGCCCCACCGGCGTGGCCAGGGCGAGCAGGAGGGGGAGCGCGCGCATCAGAACGAGCGGTTGAGGCGGAGGATCACCCGGGTGGCCTCGTCGCTCCAGGCCACCTCGAAGCGGGCGATCACGTCCTGGTACGTCTTCAGGCGCAGGCCCGCGCCCCAGTCCGTGGCCAGGTCACCGAGGTCCCAGTCCTCGTCGGCGCGCCGCACCGCCCCTCCCTCCCAGAAGAGCACGAGCTCCACGGCGGGGGCGGCTTCCCAGCGGTACTCGGCCTGGAAGAGGGCCAGGCGCTCGGCGCGGAAGCGGAACGAAGGGTAGCCGCGCAGGGTGTGGCTGCCGCCGAGCGTCTCCTGGAGATAGAACGGCACGCGGTGGCCGTCGTCGGGATCGTCGGCGGTGACCTGGGCGCGCAGGGCCAGCACGCGCTGGGGCGAGAAGACGGGCAGGAACGCGCGCGCGTCCATCTCCAGGCGGGTGAAGGCGAAGTCGTCCCGGTCCACGTCGTCGAAGCGCCGCGCGGTGAGGGCCAGCATGGCCCCCCGATGCGGGTTGCCGGGGCGGTCGCGCCCGTCGAGCAGCAGGGACCCCGACGCGTACGCGAAGTCGGGCTCCTCGAGCAGCCCCGGGGCGCCGTCGTCGTCGAACAGGTCGTCGATGGAGGGGAAGCGGCCCGAGCGGCCGGGCCCCGTCTCCGTCTTCATGTAGCCGCCGCGCCCGAAGAAGGTCACGCGCGGGCTGGGCCGGAAGGCTCCTACCGCCTCGTAGACGCTGTCGCGAAGCAGGAAGGTGGCCAGGGACTCCGGCGACGAGCCGGCCCCCAGGCCGTAGAAGTCCACCTCGGTGAGCTGCCGCGCGCGCACCGCGCCGTAGAGGTCGAACCGGGGCAGGCCGTAGGAGCTGATCTCCGCCAGGTCGGACACGTCCTCGCCCTTGTTCGACCGCGGGGGCACGCGCCGGCCGATGTGGGGGATCAGGCCGGCCTGGACGTCGAAGTAGTAGTACTCGTTGAGCGAGAAGAAGGCGGAGCCGGCCACGTCGAAGGCGGAGGAACCGAGGTCGGGCTGCCAGTAGCGCACACCCAGCGCCGGCTTGCTGCCCCAGCCGATGGCGCCCGGGCGGGGGTAGAAGCCGAACAGGTTGATCTCCGTGATGGCCGGCCGCTCCGCCTTCTCGATCTGGAGCAGCGTCCGCTCGAGCCAGCCCGCGCGGGGCGGGGCCAGCCGCCGTCGCTTCTCCTCCCGCAGGGCGCGCCACTGGTCGGCGCGCGTGGGGGCCTGGGCCGCCGCCGCGGGAACGAGGCCCAGCGACGCCGCGAGCACGAGGGCGGAGGAGGACCAGGGAGCCAAGGAGGCGCGCATGTTAGCAGTTAAGCTCAGGCATGGTCGCCCTGGTCCTCCTCCTCGCGGCGGCTCCGCCCGCGACCCTCGAGTATCGCGTCTCCGCCCCCGCTCCGGGCGAGGTGGCGGTGGAGGGCCGGCTTCGCGAGGCGGGGCCGCGCCTCGTGATCGAGGACGGCCTGGGCCCGTTCGTGAGCGACCTGGCCGTGCACACCCCGGCCGGGTGGACGCCGCTGAGCCTGTCCGCCGACCAGGTGGACGCGCCTTCCTGCGCCCGTGACTGCCGCCTGCGTTATCGCGTGCGCGTGGCGGAGGCGGCGCGGGCCCTGCGGGACTTCCGCCGCGCCCTCGACCACGGGGGCCTCCTGGTGGCGGCGCCGTCGTCCTGGCTGCTGCGGCCCCTGCGCGCCACGCGGGGCGACTGGCGGCTGGAGGTGGAGGCGGGGACGCGCTTCGTGACCGGCCTCTTCCCGCGTCCCGGCGGCTACGGGGCGTCGCTGGGCGAGCTGCCCGAGTCCCCGTACTCTGCCTTCGGCGAGGCGGAGGTCGCGGAGCTCCCTACCGGCGCCGGGCGCGTGCAGCTCGCCATCGCGCCGGGGGCGCGCGCCCTGGGTCGCGCGGCGATCGTGGCCTGGGCGGAGCGCGCGGTGCGGGCCACCACGGCCGTCTATGGCCGCTTCCCGGTGCCCCACGTGCTGGTCGTGGTCCTGCCCGGCGGGCGCCGGCCGGTCGGCTTCGGCACCACCCTCGGCAACGGCGGGGCCTCGATCCTGGTCTGGCTGGGCGCGGCCGCCACCGAGGACGACCTCCGCCGGGACTGGGTCCTCACCCACGAGATGCTGCACGTGGGCCTGCCCAACCTGCCGCGCGACGGGCGCTGGCTGGAGGAGGGCCTGGCCACCTACCTGGAGCCCCTGGCGCGCGCGCGGCTCGGGCTGCTCACGCCGGGCGAGGTCTGGGCGGGGTTCGTGCGCGGGATGCCGCGCGGCCTGCGTCCTTCCGCGGCGGCGGCCCAAGGTGACGTCTGGGGGCCGATCTACTGGGGCGGGGCCCTGTTCTGGCTCACCGCCGACGTGGCCCTGCGCACCCAGGATCCCGCGCGGTCGCTGGAGGCCGGCCTGCGCGACGTGCGGGCGGCGGGCGGCAGCATCGCCGTGAGCTGGCCGGTGGAGCGCTTCCTCCGCGTTCTCGACGGCGGGCGCGGATCGGCGGTGAGCCGGCTCTACCGGACGATGTCCCGCCCCCCCTTCACCACCGACCTCGACCTCCTCTGGAAGCGGCTGGGCATCGTGCCGGGGCCGCCCGTCTCCTTCGACGAGTCGGCGGCCCTGGCGCGGGTGCGGCGCGACCTGACTAGCGCAGGGCGCGCTTCAGCCGGCGGCTGACCGCCTTCAGGATGCGCAGGCGCGCCTCCTGCTTGTCCTCCGCGGGCACGACCTCCCAGGGGGCCTCCTCGGCCGAGGTCTCCGCGATCATCTCGTTGACGGCCTCGACGTAGGGTCCCCACTTCTCGCGGTTGCGCCAGTCCTCGGCCGTGATCTTGTGGCGCTTGAAGGGGGTCTGCGCGCGCTCCTGGAAGCGCCGCAGCTGCTCCTCGGGGCTCACGTGCAGCCAGAACTTGAGCAGCACGATGCCGTGCTCCGCCAGCTGCCGCTCGAACTCGCGGATCTCGCCGTAGGCCCGCCGCCACTGGTCCTCCCCCGCGAAGCCCTCCACGCGCTCCACCAGCACCCGGCCGTACCAGGAGCGGTCGAAGACGGTGAGGTGGCCGGCCTGCGGCACGTGGCGCCAGAAGCGCCAGAGGTAATGGTGGGCGCGCTCCTCGGTGCTGGGCGCGGCGATGGGCACCACCGTGTAGAGGCGCGCGTCGATGGCCTGCGTGACCCGGCGGATGACGCCGCCCTTGCCCGCGGCGTCCCACCCCTCGAACACGAGCACGGTGGCCACGCCCTCCCGGTGCGCCTTGCGCGTCAGGCGGCTCAGGCGGCCCTGCCACTCGTCGCGCTCCGCCTTGTAGTCTCCCGCCGGGCCGGGCCGCGTCGCGCTCCCCAGGGCGTCGGGGACGGGCCGACGTCTTGCGGGCGAGGGCGGGGGCGGCGCGGGGGGCCCGTCCAGCCGCGCGCGCAGCGCCCGCAGCAGCGTCTCCCCCACGGTGATGTCGCGGTGGCGGTCGTCGGCGGCGTCCACCACCACCCAGCGCGCGTGCGGGCCGTGGGTGGCGCGCAGGGCGCGCTCGCTGAGGGGACGGAAGCGGTCGTAGAGGCCCAGGTGCTTCCAGTCCGTGGGGGTGACGCGCCAGCGCGTGCGCCGGCGCCCCGCCAGCTCCGCGAGCCGCGCGCGCTGCGACTTCTTGGAGAGGTGGAGCCAGAACTTGACGATGAGCGCCCCGTCGTCGCTGAGCGCGCGCTCGAAGGCCGCGATGCGCTCCAGGCCACGGTCGAACTCCGCCTTCCCGCTCTCGCGGTAGGCGCGCCGCACGATGGGGTCCGTGTACCACGAGCCGAAGAACAGGCCGATGCGCCCGCGCGCGGGGAGCGTGCGCCAGAAGCGCCACAGCGGCGGGCGGTCGCGCTCGTCGTCGGTGAGGGGCCCGAAGACGTGGGTGGCGATCCCGCGCGGGTCGAGCCACTCGTGCAGCCGGTTCACGGTGTCGCCCTTGCCCGCGCCGTCGGCGCCGGAGACGATCACCACCACGGGGAAGGCCGCCGCCTCCTGCAGCTCGAACTGGGCCTCGAGCAGCGCCGCGCGCAGGGCGGGCACGCGCTCCGCCCACTCCGCCTTCGGGACGGGCCGCGCGGGGGCGGCGGTGTCGAGCATGGGGCAATGTTAAGCGAGCCGGCGGCCCGCGGCGCCGTCCGGATCTACCGCTCGCGCAGCGCTCCGTAGATCCGCTCGCGGCAGGCGCGCTCGGCCTCGACGTCGCCGAGCAGGTGGGCGGCGTCCGAGAGCTTGAGCAGCGCGGACGGCGCTTCCGCGAGCTCCAGGCTGCGCTCGTAGAGGGCACGCGCCTCCGCCGCCGCCCCGGCCAGGAGGGCGGCGTCGCCCGCGTTCTCCAGCCAGGCCGCCCGCTCGGCCCTCGTCCCCTCCCCGGCCTTCTCCAGGGCCAGATCGCGCGCCTCCCCAAGGCGGCCGTCCCAGAGCAGCACGAAGTACGCGTGCTCGCGGGCCGCGCGCGGGTCGGCGGGTGCGCCGGCCAGGGCGGAGGCGACGGCGAAGCGGGGGTCGTCGTGCCACGCGCCCTCGATCTGGGCGAGCTCCCGCGCGGCCTCCTCGCGCCGTCCGGCGCGCGCGAGGGCCAGGGCCGCGGACAGGCGATAGATGCCGCCCGTCGGCCACAGCGAGGCGGCGCGGGTGAAGGCGGCCAGGGCGTCGTCCGTCCGTCCCGCGGCGAAGTCTCCGCAGCCCCGCTTCCACGCGGCGAGCGCGCGCAGCCCGGCCTCGCCGGGGAGGCCGTCGGCGAGGCCGAAGTCGCGGGGATCGCCCGTGTCGAGACAGATGGACTCCGCGCGCGCCTTCTTCTGGTGCTCGCGGTAGGCGTCCACGAACAGCGTGCGCCGGCCCGGGGCGACGAAGGGAGGGAGGGTGGCCGGCGGCTCGGTGGAGACGATCACGTCGTCCACGTAGTAGGCCACGCGCGAGCGGTCGGCGAGGTCGCCGATGAAGGAGAAGACCTGGACGGCGGACCCCGGCCGGTTCGCGGCGTTGGCCTGGTCGCGCAGCAGGACCACCGGCTCGGCGAGCCCCTCCCGCCGCACGGTGAGGTGGTAGCGGCCCCCGGCCACGTCGTAGTCCACGTCCACCGCGTACCAGACGAACGGCTCCAGGCGCAGGAGGCGCTTGGGGATGCTGTCCGAGTAGTGGACGAGCACGCCCTCGTGGGCGGCCAGCCAGAACGCCATGCCGTCGCGGGCGCCGAGGCTGAACCAGCCGGGACCGGCCAGGGCGGCGTTCCACTCTTCGTGGGCCGCGGTGGTGAGGAAGGCGAAGTGGACGAAGAGCCGTCCCTCCCGGCGCAGGGGGAAGTAGCCCTGGAGCTCGGGGAAGTCGCGGTCGCCCGCCTCGTCGCGGATCTCCAGGGCGCGGTAGCCGCTGACGCGGAAGGCGCGCGAGAGGCCCACCGTGCCCTTGGCGTGCTGGAAGACGGCGAAGGTGTCGGGCCCGGTCTCCACGTCGTCCTCGAAGCTGTAGCTCACCAGCGCGGCCGGGGACGAGAGCGCGCCCGCGGCGAGCAGGGCCAGGGCCAGGCTCACGGGGCGGAGGCGGCCTCCACGTTGGCCTGGTACACGGCGAGCCAGCGCCGCCATTCCGCGACGGCCAGGCGGCGCCCCTCCGGCGCGGCGTTGGGCGCGTAGCCCTTGGTCTGGCCCGTGTGGATGTGCAGGGCCTGCAGGGCGATGCTCCGCACGTCCGGCTTCTCGTCCTCGAGGGCGTCGACGAGGGCCGCGAACAGGCGGCCCTTCTGCGCCGGGGTCAGGTAGGGCTGGTCGTAGGCCAGGGCGCAGGCCGACTTGTCGCGGAAGAACGGGTTGGGGTCCTCCCGCATGTTCCGGAGGAGCACGGCCACCACGTCGTCGTCCCCGCTGACCCGGCCCAGCGCGTACTGCACGATCGGCCGCAGCTTCGCGTCCTCCGTGTGCACGTCGGCCATCAGCGCGCGCTTGGCCTCCGGCGACCTCCAGTTGAGGTTGTAGAAGGCGCGCGCCACGAGGTATCGCTGCTCGACGTCGCCCTCCTCGTAGAGGCGGACGAGGTCGGGAACGATGGCGGGCCCGGCCGCGCGCAGGGCCCCGGCGGGCAGCGCGGCAAGCAGCAGGGCCCCCGTCAAGGCCGTCAGGGCCACGGCTTCAACCTCCGTCCCCCGCGCGGACTGTAGCACCGAATGCCCCCGCGGGCGCTCACGGCAGCGTTACGCCGGGCGCCGCCGCCCTATTCCTCGGCCAGGAACGGGTACCGGTAGTCGCGGGGCGGGGAGAAGGTCTCCTTGATCGTGCGCGCGCTGATCCAGCGCACGAGGTTGAGCTTGGAGCCGGCCTTGTCGTTGGTGCCCGAGGCGCGCGCCCCCCCGAAGGGCTGCTGGCCCACCACCGCCCCCGTGGGCTTGTCGTTGATGTAGAAGTTCCCCGCGGCGTGGCGGAGGGCGGAGGTGGCCTCGCGCACGGCCGTGCGGTCGGCGGCGAAGATGGCGCCGGTGAGGGCGTAGGGCGAGGTCTCGTCCACCAGGCGCAGGGTCTCGGCCCAGCGGTCGTCCGCGTAGGGGTAGGCCGTGACCACGGGGCCGAAGATCTCCTCGTGGAGGAGGCGGAAGCCGGGGTCGTCCGTCTCCACCAGGGTGGGCTCGATGAAGTAGCCCTTCTCCCCGCGGACGTTGCCCCCCGCCACCACCCGGGCCTTGCCCCTGGCCTCCTGGATGTAGGCGCCGATCTTGTCGAAGGCCTTCTTGTCGATGACGGCGCCCACGAAGTTCCGGAAGTCCGACACGTCGCCCATGCGCATCTCGCCCAGGATGGCCGCAGTGCGGTCGCGCACCTCCTTCCAGAGCGAGCGCGGCACGTAGATGCGGCTGGCCGCCGAGCACTTCTGGCCCTGGTACTCGAAGCCGCCGCGGGCGATGGCCACGGCCAGGGCCTCGGGGTCGGCGGAGGCGTGGGCCACGATGAAGTCCTTGCCTCCCGTCTCCCCCACGATGCGCGGGTAGGAGCGGTAGCGCGCCATGTTCTCGCCGATCGTCTTCCACATGGCGTTGAAGACTCCGGTGCTGCCCGTGAAGTGCACGCCGGCCAGGTCGCGGTGGGCGAGGGCCACCGCGGAGATGGCGGCCGCGTCCCCGCCCACGAGGTTGATGACGCCGGGGGGCAGCCCCGCCGCCTCGAGCAGCTTCATGATGTAGTGCGCGCCGAGCATGGCCGAGGAGGCCGGCTTCCAGACCACGGTGTTGCCCATGAGCGCGGGCGCGGTGGGCAGGTTTCCGCCGATGGCCGTGAAGTTGAACGGGGTGACGGCGTAGACGAACCCCTCCAGGGCGCGGTACTCGAGCTGGTTCCACATCCCTCCGCTGGAGAGCGGCTGCTCGGAGTACAGGTCCTGCGCGTAGGCGGGGTTGAAGCGCCAGAAGTCGATCAGCTCGCAGGCGGCGTCGATCTCCGCCTGGAACACCGTCTTGCTCTGGTTGAGCATGGTGGCGGCGTTGAGGGTGGCGCGCCAGGTGGTGGCCAGCAGCTCCGCCGCTTTGAGGAACACCGCGGCCCGGTCCTCCCAGGGCCAGGCCGACCACTCGCGGTGGGCGGCGGCGGCGGCGGCGACGGCCTGCTCCACCTCCGCGGGGGACGCGTGGTGGAACTCGCCGAGCACGTGGGCGTGGTCGTGCGGCATCACCGCGGGGGAGGTGCGTCCGGTCCGCACCTCGCGCCCGCCCACCACCAGGGGGATCTCCACGCGCTCCCCGGCCATGGCGCGCAGGCGGGCCTTCAGCTCCGCCTTCTCCGGCGACCCGGGGCCGTAGGCCTTGACCGGCTCGTTGACGGGGGCGGGGACACGCCTCACGCCGTTGAAGGCGGCCACGGACGGGGCGGTGCCCGGCGCGGGCGCGGCGCCGGCGG
>DATBIO010000277.1:0-19325 GCA_036556965.1 Vicinamibacteria bacterium | reverse complement strand
CCTTCCCCCGCTCCTGCCACCACAGGACGAGGGGCGAGGCGATGAAGACCGTGGAGTAGGTCCCCACCAGGATGCCCACCACCATGGTGAAGCCGAAGCCGCGCAGGACCTCCCCCCCGAACAGGAACAGGCCCAGCACGGAGAGGAAGGTCACGCCGTTCGAGATGATGGTGCGGCTCAGGGTCTGGTTCAGCGAGTCGTTGAGGATCTTCCGCAGGGGGTCCTTGCGCTTGTGGCGCAGGTTCTCCCGCGCGCGGTCGAATATGACGATGGTGTCGTTGACGCTGTAGCCGACCAGCGTGAGCAGGGCGGCGATGACGTTGAGGGTGATCTCGTAGCGGAAGAAGGCGAGGCAGGCCAGGCTCACCAGCACGTCGTGCAGGACGGCCACGGTGGCCGCCGCTCCCCAGATGGCGCCCTTGAAGCGGATGCCGATGTAGACGAGCTGGAAGACGAGCCCGAGCACGGTGAGCTGGATGGCCTTGCGGCGCAGCTCGGCGCCCACGATCGGCCCCACGATCTCCGAGGAGCTCTCCGCCACCGGGTTCTGGGCGTAGCCCGCGGCCAGCGCCTCGCGCACCCGGCGCGCCGGACCTTCGAGGTCGGTCTCGTCCGCGGAGGCGAGGCGGATGAGCACCTGGTTGCTGCCGGCGTCGCCGTAGGTCTGGATCACGGCCCCGGGGGCGGCGGCGTCCACCGCCCCGCGGATGCGCTCCACCTCGGGCGCCTGCTGGAACTTCACGATGAGCTGGGTCCCGCCCGAGAACTCCACGCCGTAGTGGAGCCCGCGCGTGGCCATCCAGGCGACGCCCGTGCCGATGACGAGGACCGAGGCGAGGATGAAGTAGCGGGCCTTGCCCAGGAAGTCGAAGTTCGGGTTCTTGACGATCTCCATGCGCGTCCCCTAGATGCTCAAGCTGGCGACCTGGCGCTTGCCCAGGATCCACTCGAAGAGGAACTTGCTGACGAAATAGGAGGCGAACACGTTCGCGATGAGCCCCATGACCAGGGTGACGGCGAAGCCCTTGATGGGGCCCGTGCCGAACTGGAAGAGGAAGGCGGCGGCGATCAGCGCGGTGGCGTGGGTGTCCAGGATCGTGATCCAGACGCGCTCGAACCCGTTCTGGATGGCCGCGCGCACCGTCTTCCCGTTGCGCAGCTCCTCGCGGATGCGCTCGAAGACGAGCACGTTGGTGTCCACGCCCACGCCGATGGTGAGGATGATGCCGGCGATGCCGGGCAGGGTGAGGGTGGCGGAGGAGTAGGCCATGGCCCCCAGCAGGATGAGGAGGTTGGCGGCCAGGGCCACCACCGCGTTGAGGCCGGACAGCCGGTAGTAGGCGAGCATGAAGATGGTGATGAAGGCCATGGCCGCGGCGGAGGCCATGACCCCGGAGCGGACGGAGTCCTTGCCCAGGGAGGCCCCCACCGTCAGCTCCTGGAGGTACCGGAGGGTGGCGGGCAGGGCCCCCGCGCGCAGCACCTTGGCCAGCTCGTCCGCCTCCTGGGTGGAGAAGCGGCCCGTGATGCGGCCCTCGTCCCGGATGCGGCTCTCGATGCGCGGCGCGGAGTAGACGCTGCCGTCCAGGATGATGGCCAGCTGCTTGCCGATGTTGGAGCCGGTGGCGCGCCCGAAGCGGTCGGCCCCCTGCGCGTTGAGGCTGAACTGCACGTCGGGCTGGTTGTTCTCGTCCACTCCCACGCGGGCGTTCTTGAGGTCGCGCCCGGTGATGATGGCCTCCCGTCGCACGAGGTAGTAGACGGGCTGGCCCGGGGTCTCGCCCTGCCCCGGGATCACCTCCATGTTGTCCGGCATTTTGCCCCCGAAGGGCTGCAGCAGCGCCTCGCGGCCGGGGCCCTCCGTCTCCACCAGCTTGAGGGCCAGCTGGGCCGTGGTCTTGATGATGCGCTTGGCCGACTCCACGTCCGTCACGCCCGGGAGCTGCACCAGGATCTGGTCGCCGCGGTTGCCGTGCTCCGCGATCACGGGCTCCGCCACCCCCAGCTGGTTCACGCGCCGCTCCAGCGTCTTGATGGCCTCCTGCACCGTCCGCCGGCGGATCTGGCTGGCCAGGGAGTCGGTCATCTTCACCAGGAAGCGCCCCTCCGCCGGCTCGCGGATGTCCCAGCCGTCGCGGAAGAAGTCGCGCAGGACGTCGCGCATGTCCTTCACCCGCGCGGGCTCCACGCCCTCCACCGCGTAGGAGGTGCTGTCCACGCGGGCGGCGGAGGCGAAGGCGATGCCCTTGGACTGCGCCTGCGCGCGCGCGGTCTGCACGGCGTCGTCGATGGTGGCGTTGAGGGCGTCGTCCGTCACCACCTGCAGCACGAGGTGGATCCCCCCGCGCAGGTCGAGGCCCAGCTTGATCCGCTCCTGGGGCGGCCACACCGCAACCCCGCAGGCGATGAGGAAGGAGCCATAGAGGACGGCCTTCATCCGCAGCTCCGGCCGCAGCCCGAACCAGACGGCGGCGGCGAGCACGGCGGTCAGGACGAACCAGAGGGCGAACGGGTTGGTGAGGGCGGACGGCATCCTTATTTGCTCTCCGTTGCTTCGGGCGCGGCCTGCAGGCCGGCCACGGCGCTCTTCAGGACCCGGATCTTGACCTTGTCGTCCACGCGCACGTGGAAGGAGTCGTCCTCCACCGCCACGATGGTCCCGAAGATGCCCGGGTTGATGATGACCCTGTCTCCGGACTTGAGGCTCTTCACCATCTCCTCGGCCTTCTTCTGCTTGCTCTTCATGGGCATGATGAGCACGAAGTAGAAGATGGCGAAGATGACCCCCATGAGGACCAGGCTGGCCAGGGGGCTCCCCTGCTCGCCGCCCTGAGGCGAGGCGAGGGCGAGGACGGGGCAGGACAGGGTCATCGGCTAGTCGGGGTTCTCGTCGGCCGGCTCCTGCGCCGCCATCTCGTCTTCGAGCGCGGCCAGGCGGCCAAAAGCGATAGCCTGCCGTATCCGCTTCATGGTGTCAAGGTAATGGCGGAGGTTGTGGATGGTCATGAGGGTGGCCGCCGTCATCTCCCCCGCCAGGTGCAGGTGGCGTAGATAGGCGCGGCTGGCCGTGCGGCAGGTGAGGCACGCGCAGCCCGGGTCCGGCGGCCGCGGGTCGTCGCGGTAGCGGGCGTTGCGGATGGAGAGCCGGCCCCCGGGCACGAAGAGCTGGCCGTTGCGCGCATTGCGCGTGGGCAGCACACAGTCGAAGAGGTCCACCCCGCGCGCCACCGCCTGCACGAGGTCCGCCGGCGTGCCCACGCCCATCAGGTAGCGGGGGCGGTCGTCGGGCAGCAGGGGGTGCAGGTGCTCGAGCACGCGCCGCATGTCGTCCTTGGGCTCCCCCACCGAGAGCCCGCCCACGGCGTAGCCGGGAAGGCCGAGCGCGGTGATCTCGCGCGCGCTCCGCTCGCGCAGGTCGAGGTGGACCCCGCCCTGCACGATGCCGAACAGCCACTGGTCGTCGCGGCGGTGGGCGGCCTGGCTGCGCGCGGCCCAGCGCGTCGTGCGGGCGGTGGCCTCCTCCACCGCCTCGCGCGGCGCGGGATAGGGGGGGCACTCGTCGAAGGCCATGACGATGTCCGCCCCCAGCCGGCGCTGCACCTCCATGGACCGCTCGGGGGAGAGCATGTGGCGCGAGCCGTCGAGGTGGCTCTGGAAGGCGACGCCCTCCTCGGTGAGGCGGCGCAGGCCGGCCAGGCTGAAGACCTGGTAGCCGCCGCTGTCCGTCAGGAACGGGCCCCTCCAGCCGGTGAACCCGTGCAGGCCCCCCAGGCTCGCCACCACCTCGTCCCCCGGCCTCAGCATCAGGTGGTACGTGTTGGCGAGGATGATCTGCGCGCCCTGCTCCGCGAGATCGCGTCCCGTCACCGCCTTCACCGCGCCCGCCGTGCCCACGGGCATGAAGGCCGGCGTCTCCACCACGCCGTGCGGGGTCACCAGGCGCCCGGCGCGCCCCGCCCCGCTCCGGTGCTCGATGGTGAAGCCGAACCCCGCCATGGCCAGCCGCAGAGGAGAGCAGAGAACGCGGCGAAAGGGAAGCGCCGGCGGCGATGCGCGGTGGCCTTCCCGCGCCGGCGGCGCCGCCGCGCGGGGAAGCCGGGCTAGACTGGCTTCATGCCTCGGTTGCAGATCGCGCTGCTCTTCGGGGGACGTTCCGGCGAGCACGAGGTCAGCGTGCGCTCCGCGCGGTCGGTGGCCCGGGCCCTGAGCTCACGCCACGACGTCCGCCCGGTGTTCGTGGACCACGACGGACGCTGGTTCGCGCAGGACGGACCCGAGCCCCGGCCCGGCGAGGGCGAGGCCTGCTTCCTGGTGCCGAGCCCCGACGACGGCGGCGTGCTGCGGCGGGCCCGCGACGCCGCCACCCTGGTGCGGCCGCAGGTCTACTTCCCCGTGCTGCACGGGCCCTTCGGCGAGGACGGCACCATGCAGGGGCTGCTCGAGCTGGCGGGGGTGGCCTACGTGGGCTCCGGGGTGGCCGCCTCCGCCGTCTCCATGGACAAGGCGCTCATGAAGGGGCTCTTCGCGGCGGCGGGCCTGCCCCAGGCCCCTTACCGCGTGCTGCGCGCCACCGAGCGCGGCGTGGCCTCCGAGCTGGTGGCCGGCCTGGGCCTGCCCCTGTTCGTGAAGCCGGCCAACATGGGCTCCAGCGTGGGCGTGAGCAAGGTCAAGCGCGAGGAGGAGGTGACCGCCGCCCTCGACGCCGCGTTCGCCTTCGACACCAAGGTCGTGGTCGAGCAGGGGGTGGACGCGCGCGAGCTCGAGGTCTCCGTGCTCGGCGACCAGCCCGCGCAGGCCTCGCTGCCGGGAGAGATCGTGCCCGACCGCGAGTTCTACGACTACGACTCGAAGTACTCGGCCTCGAGCACGACCGAGCTCATCATCCCCGCCAAGCTCCCCCCCGCCGTGCAGAGCGAGGTCCGCGACCTGGCCGTGCGGGTGTTCCAGTCCGTGGACGCGAGCGGGTACGCCCGCGTGGACTTCCTGCTGGAGCGGAGCACGCTCCGCCCCCTCGTCAACGAGATAAACACCATCCCCGGCTTCACCTCCATCAGCATGTTCCCCAAGCTGTGGGAGGCCACGGGGCTGGCCTACGACGAGCTCCTCGACCGCATCGTCCAGCTCGGCCTCGACCGCCACCGCGCGCGCGCCCGCCTGCAGACCCGCTACACGTCATGAAGCGCGGGGCGGCCGCCCTCGCCCTGGCCCTCGCCCACCTGGCCGCTCCCGCGGAGGGCGCCCGTGCCGCCGCCCTTCCCGAGCTCGACCGGCGGTACCGGCAGGCCCTGGACCTGCTCTACGACGGCCAGGCCGACGGCGCCCTCGCGCGCCTGGCCCGCATCGGCGCGGAGGCGGAGGACGACCCCGTCGGCGCCTACCTGGAGGCGCTGGCCCTCTGCTGGAAGCTCGAGCAGCGTCCGGACGTCAGCACGCTCGACCGCGAGCTGGAGAGGCGGGTGCAGCGGGCGGTGGGCCTGGCCGACGCGCGCCTGGGACGCGACCCCGACGACCGCCGCGCGCTCCTCGCCCGCGGCGCGGCCCACGGCGTGGCCAGCCGCCTCTACCTCTTCCGCCTGAAGTCCCGCGACGCGGCGCGGGCGGCGGAGCGCATGCGGACGGACCTCATGGCCGTGCAGGCGCGCGAGCCCGGCAACGTGGACGCGCGGTTCGGCCTCGGCCTCTACGACTACTACATGGACGTCCTGCCGCGCGGGGCCAAGGTGCTGCGCTTCCTCATGGGCATGCCCGGGGGCGACCGCCGGCGCGGCCTGGCCGCCATCGAGGCCGCGGCGGCCTCGACCCTCCACGACGTGGAGGCGCAGGTCCAGCTCTACGAGGTGTACGCCTTCTACGAGGAGGACCCCGACCGCGCGCTGGTGCCCGCGCGTGCCCTCCATGCCCGGTACCCGGGCTGGGCCCTCTGGGCGCTCAAGCGCGCCGAGCACGAGCGCGACCGCCTCGGCCTCTACGCGGCCAGCGCGGCCGTCGCCCGCGCGGTCCTGGAGACGGAGGAGGAGAGGGGGGCGGGCACGGGACCGGCCGCCGCCCTGGCCCGGCTGTCCCTGGGCGAGTCGCTGCTCCTGGACCAGAGGCCCGGCGAAGCGCGGCAGGTCCTGCTGCCGCTGCGGCGCGCGGCGGCCGCGGGAGCCGTCGGCGCGCGCGCGGCGTTCCTCCTCGGGCGGAGCCTGGAGCTCGAGGGCGACCGCGAGGGCGCCGCCGCCCACTATCGCACGGCGGCCTCCGGCGGGGACAAGGAGGTGCGGCGTCGCGCGCAGCGCGCCCTGGCCACGCCCCTCGCCGCCGGGGAGGTGAAGGCGGGCCAGCTCATCGGCCAGGCGCGGCGGGCGAGGGAGGCGGGCGACGTCGCGGAGTCGGCGCGCCTCTTCCGCGCCGCCCTCGAGAGCTGGCCGCGCTCGCTGGAGGCGGAGCTGCGGGTGGCGGAGGACGAGCTGCACCGGGGGCTGGTGCAGGAGGCGCGCCCGCGCCTGCGGCGGCTCGTCGAGGCGGAGCGTCCGCAGCCCCCCTGGGTAGCGGCCTGGGCCCGGCTGCTGCGCGCGCGTCTCCACGACATGGACGGGGCGCGCGCCGACGCCGTCGTCGGCTATCGCCACGTGCTCGAGGCCCCCTTCGCGCAGGACGAGCTGCGTCGCGCCGCCACGGAGGGGATGCGTCACGCGTACGGGCCGGCGCGGGACGCCAAGGCGCGCTGAGCGGCCGTCTTGTATTGAATGTACCGTATAAGGAGCCCTCTTCGGCGTCGTGCCGCGGGTCGTGCGAGGCCGCGCGACGAAGGCCTTTGCGCACAGCCAGTTTGACGTCGTGGCCCTCATTAAAATGGCTCCAGGAGCCGATTTAAACGCTTCTGGCGCGTCCGTCCACAGGCTAAGGTGCTGTGCCGTAGCGGCATCCGAGGCGCCGAGCACGAAAAAAGTGCTTGACAAGGGTGTACCCCCTCCCTACCCTACGCCTAGTATGTCAAGCCCCTTGTCACGCGAGATGTTGAAAAGGGGCGTCCCACGTCCACACCTGGACTGAAAGGGGGGATCTCACGAATGCCGGCCAAGAAGAAGGCAGCCAAGAAGGGCGGAACGAAGAAGAAGAAGTAAGGGACCCGCTGCAACGAAGGGGGGGTGGACCGATCACCCTCCCGCCGTTTTTTAGCGGGTGGCACGGCGCCAGGAGCCGCCCGCATTCTGGGAGGATCGTCGAATGGCAATGAAGAAGGCGACGAAGAAGGCGGCTCCGAAGAAGGCCACCAAGAAGAAGAAGTAGGCCGGTCGCCGTCGTTCGCCGCAGCAAGGGGGTGACTGCTCACCCCCTTTCCTCTTTCTAGGCGTCCTCGCGGAAAACGCCCACGCGGCGTCCTCGCTCCGACCGGCCGCAGCCGGAATCAAGCTTCCAGGATGTAGCGCTCGACGGCGAGGGCGACGCCATCCTCGTCGTTGCTGTCGAGCACGGGCAGGCCCAGGGAGAGCATCCCCGGATCGGCGTTGCCCATCACGAAGCCGCGGCCGGCCTGCTCGAGCATCTCGTGGTCGTTCCAGTTGTCGCCGATGGCCATGGTCTCCCCGGCCTCCACGCCGAAGCGGGCGCAGAGCCAGGACAGCGCCTCCGCCTTGCCCACCCCCGGCTCGAGTACGTCCAGCAGGGAGACGTCCAGGCGCGGATACAGCGTGCGCTCGATGCGCGCGGCCGCTCCCAGCTCGGCGCGCAGCGGAGGCAGGAGCGACTCCATCTGGGCCATGGAGCCGCCGAACATCACCTGCAGGGGATCCTCGCGGAGGCTCTCCACCAGGTCCTCGACTTCGCGGACGTCGGGATGCGACCGGTCGAGGTAGTAGGCGAGGAGCGTGTTGGAGGGGTCGGTGCCCTCCACGAGCAGGCGCCCCTCGCCGCCGTGGCCGCAGTGGACCACGGGGTCCGCCCTCTGGGCGCGCCCCACGCGCACGGCCCGCACCGCCACATCGCGGGCCAGGGGACGGCAGCGCACGACGGCGTGGTCGCCGTCCTCGCCGAACTCCACCACCAGGGCCCCGTTGTGCAGGACGAGGTCCACCATGCGCGGCCCCCCGTCGGCGGTGAGCTGGTGCACCACGCGGCGCGCCGCGGGCAGCCGGCGCCCGGTGATGAGCACGATGCGCACGCCCTGCTCCTGGGCCGCGCGCAGCGTCCGGCGCGTCCGCGCGCTGACCGTCTTGTCGCTGCGCAGCAGGGTGCCGTCGATGTCGAGGGCCAGCAGCCGGCAGGAGGGGAAGGTCACGGCCCCGTCCACACGCTCACGCGCTCGATGAGGTCGCCCGGACGCAGCTTGTCCGCCACGTCCATGCCCTGCGCCACCCAGCCGAAGACGGTGAAGGCGCCGTCGAGGTGGGGCTGGGGGGAGAGGGTGATGAAGAACTGGCTGCCGCCCGTGTCGCGGCCGCCCAGGGCCATGCCCACGGCCCCCCGCGCGAACGGACGCTGGCCCACCTCGTCGCGGATGACGTAGCCGGGCCCGCCCGAGCCGTCGCCGCGCGGGTCGCCGCCCTGGGCCACGAAGTGCGGGATGACGCGGTGGAAGGCGAGGCCGTCGTAGAAGCCGCGGCGCGCCAGGGTGACGAAGTTGAGGCTGGTGAGCGGAGCCTCCACCACGTCCAGGTGGATCTCGATGACGCCGTGCCGCGTGTGCAGGAAGGCGCGCGGGGTGTACAGGACGCGTCCCGGCCGCGGGTCGTAGGGCGCCATGGCCTCGCGATAGTCGAAGGGCGGGAGCCCCGGCCCTTCCGGACCCGGATCGGGCGCCGGCTGGCCGCACGCGGCCAGCGCGGCCGCCGCGCGCGCCCGGGCCACGCGCGCGGGATCGCCCTGCGCCGCCTCCGCCAGCACCGCCGCCGCGCGCCCGTCCTCCTGGGCGGCGAGGACGTCGATGAGGGCGAGGCGGGCGTCGAGGTCGCCGTCGGCCGTCGCGGCCCGGTAGGCGGCGGCCAGGGACGGCGCGAGGTTCGAGGCCTTGAGGGCCACCAGCTGCTCGGCGGCCGCGGCGCGCACCGCGGAGTGCGGGTGGTCCAGGTACCGGCGGAGCACGTCGCTCGTGCCCGGCGTGTTCGCGGCGCGCAGGGCCTCCAGCACCGCGGGCAGGACGCGCGCGTCCTCGTCCTTCAACATCGCCTCCAGAGCGCCCAGGCTCACATCGTCGCCCGCCTGGGCCAGCGCGCCCGCGGTGGCGGCGCGCACCCACCAGCGCTCGTCGGGATCCAGGCCCGAGAGGACGAGGGTGAACTCCTCGCGGTCGATGCGCGCGAGCGCGGGGAGGGCCGCCGCGTGCAGCCAGGCGTCGTCGTGGCCCAGGAAGGCGAGGACAGCCGGGCGCAGCCGCCGATCGGGCGGGACCTGGGCCAGGGAGCGCAGGGCCTCCCAGGCGAGGGTGCGGTTGGGCGAGCGCAGCGCCTGGGCGAGGACGTCGGTGGCGCCCGCGTCTCCCAGCGTGCCCAGGGCGCGCAGCGCGTGCACGGCCACGAACTCGCTGGGGTCCGTCGCCAGCGCCACCAGGGTCGGAAGCGAGGCGGCGTCCTTCAGCGCGCCGAGGCCGCGCGCGGCCAGGCCGCGCGAGACGGGATCGGACGACGTGGCGGCGGCGGCGAGCACGGGCCGCAGGCGGGCGCTCTCCAGGCGCATGGCGGCCCAGGTGGCCGCCCACCAGTCGAAGCGGGGCCGGCCGTCCTCGAGCAGGGCGGTCTCCGCCGCCGCCACGTCCTTGAGCTTGACGAGGGCGAAGAGGGCCAGCCGCTGCGGCAGCCAGGGATCGCGCGGGTTCGCGGGGTCGTCGCCACGCACGGAGAGCGGCCTCTCCTGCCCGGGGGTCCAGGCCAGCAGGGCCCGCGCGATGGCCGCTCCCGCGCGCGCGTCGCCGGCCCGGCCCAGCGCCTCCGCGGCGCGCGCGCGCACGACGGCCTCCGGGTCTTGCAGGGCCAGGGCCAGCCCTTCCGTCGCGCGGGGGTCGCCCATCAAGCCCAGGGCGAAGGCCGCCATCTGCCGGACCTCCGCCTCGCCGTCGGTCAGCAGCTCGACGAGGGCGGGGACCGTCGCACGGTCACCGATGCGGCCGGCGGCCAGGGCGGCGCGGCGGCGGATGCCCCGGTCCGGGCTGCGCAGCGCGCCCTCCAGCTCGGGGCTGCCCGCCACGCGCCCGTCCTCCAGCTCGAGGAGGCGGCCGAGGGTGGCCAGCCGGGAGGCCCCGGGGGCCAGGCGCGCCTCGGCGGGGACCTGGGCGCGCAGCCGCGGCGGGGCGGGGGCGAGAAGGAGGAGGACCAGGAGAGCCGCGCGTCCGCGCAGCACCGGCGACATGCGCCCAGTCTAGCCGACGGGATGCCGCGGCCGTCAGGCCACCGCGATCAGGTCCACGCCGTCGCGCAGGCCAAGTGACGCGGCCAGCCCGCGCACGCGGGCGCGCCCGCCCCTCTGACCGACGGCGGCCAGGTGGAGGGCACCCGCGTGCGCGGCCGCCTCCGGCCACGGCACCACGGGCGCTCCGTGCACGGACGTGCCGAGGCGGCGCGGGTGCACGTCCACGAAGGCACACACGCGGTGTCCGCGGGCGCGCAGGGCGCGGCTCCAGGCCTTGCCGATGGGCCCGCCGCCCCAGAGGACCACCGCCCGCCCCGCGCGCAGGGCCGCTCTCTCCAGGGCCTCGATCTTCAGGGCGCGGAAGCGATCGGGTCCGTAGCGGGGGTCCCTCCGCGTCAGGCGCCGGGGCGAATCGCGCCAGTCGAGCAGGACCTCGGACAGCTTGGCGAAGCGCAGGCCGGCGGCGTGCGCGCGCAGCCACAGGTCGTAGTCCTCCGGCCCGTCGAACACGCGGTACCCGCCCAGGGCGCGCAGGGCGGCCGCCCGCGCCATGACGCTGGGATGGACGAGCGGCGACTCCACGAACAGGTCGGCCACCATCTCTTCGTGCGTGAGGAGGCCGTTCGACCAGCCCACGTACTCGGCCATGCCCGGCCCGGCCTCGTCGCCCACGACGCGCACGCGCGCGGCGAGGACGTCCGGGGCGTCCGCGTCCCGGAAGCGCCGTGCCTGCGCCTCCAGCCGCCGCGGGTCGGCCACGTCGTCGGCGTCCATGCGCGCCACCAGGGGCGCCCGGCACGCGGCCAGCCCGTGGTTCAGCGCCGCCACCAGCCCGCGCGGGGGCGCCGCCAGCACGCGCAGGCGCGCGTCGCGCGCGGCGTGGGCGCGCAGCAGGCGCCCGCTGCCGTCGGCCGACCCGTCGTCCACCGCCACCACCTCGTGGTCGGCCAGGGTCTGCGCGGAGAGCGAGGCCAGGCAGGCGCCGAGGGTGGCTTCGCCGTCGCGCACGGGGAGGAGGACGGAGACGGCGGGCGGGGTCAGTGCCGGCCCAGCACGAACTGGCGCGCCTCGAAGAGCGCGTCCTCGCGGGTGGGGCCGGAGACCACGTAGAGGGGGCCCGCGGTGCCCGGGCGCCACTTCTCCCGCGGCGCGCGGCGGATCTCCGTCTGCCAGCCGTCGGCATGGCGCACCGGCTCCATCACCTCGTAGACCCAGTCGTCGCGCCGCAGGGTGGAGTGGATGCCGTGGGAGGGGTCGCGCTCCTCGCGCAGCGACTCCACCACCAGCGCATCGAGGGCCTCCTGGCTCTTGGGCGGGAGGAAGATGAACTCGATCCCATAGCCCAGGTAGGGCCAGGCCACCTCCCCCGCCTCGCGCACGAGGCGGCCGATGGCGCGCAGGTGGCCGCCGTGGAGCAGGAGCTCGAGCTCGAGGTCGGCGCCGGTGGGCAGCCGCACGGGGCTGGCCAGGAGCATGCCGTTGGTGCTGACGTTGCGGGTGAGGCCGTAGAAGTGCACGGGAGAGGCGGTGCGCGAGGTGCCCAGCACCTGGCCCTCCACGGGGATCCGCGTCTCCACGCGCCGCGGCACCGCCATCAGCTTGCACAGCGCGGCCTCGAGCACCTGCTCCTCGACGGGGCGGCGCAGCACGAGGTTGGCCCCCGCCGCCACGGCCTCGGACTGCACGTCCTCCGGCACCTGCGCGGGCAGCAGGGCCAGCACGGAGACGCGGCGCGTGGCCGGCGTCGCGCGCAGCTTGCGCACCGCCTCCGGCAGGGTCAGGTCGTCGAGCTGGGTACCCATCACCACCAGCTCCGCGCCGTCGTGGGCCAGCGTCTCCAGCAGCAGGCGCGCGGTGGGAACCTCGCGCACGCTGTGCCCGTCGCGCTGCAGCATGGGCGCGCCCAGTACCAGGCTCCGGGCGTCCAGGCCTGTGACGAGCAGGCGCGCGGGCGGCATGGGGCGACGAGTGTACGCCCGGGGCGCCGCCGTGTCGACGCGCCACACTAGAATGGGTGGTTCGCGACGGCACCGGAGCGGGCACAGGCGCGGGGTGGAGGTCACGGAATGAAGGTCGGCGTCATCGGGCTGAACCTGTCCGGCAAGAGCACCCTCTTCGCCCTGCTCACCGGCCAGCCGCCGCCCACGCCGGGCGCACGCGCGGAGGCGCGCCCGGGGGTGGCCCGCGTGCCCGACGCGCGGGTGGACGCCCTGGCCGCCATGTATCGCCCGCGCAAGACGACCTACGCCACCGTGGAGTACGTGGACGTCCCCGGGGTGGCCAAGGGCGAGGGGAGCGCGCTGGTGGACCTCCCCGCCCTGCGCGGGGTGGACGCGCTCATGCACGTGGTCCGCGACTTCGAGTCCGACCTCGCCCCCCACCCCGACGGGTCCGTGGACCCGCTGCGCGACGCGCGCATGCTCGACCTCGAGCTGATCCTGGCCGACCTGGGGACGGCCGAGCGGCGGCTGGAGCGCCTGGAGGCGAACATCAAGAAGGCCAACCGCGCGGAGGACGTGGCGGAGCGGGCGCTCTTCACGAGGGTGAAGGCGGCGCTGGAGAGGGAAGAGCCCCTGCGCGCGGCCGACCTGGGCGACGACGAGCGCCGGAAGCTGCGCCACTACTCCTTCCTGTCCGAGAAGCCGCTGCTGCTGGCCGTGAACCTGGGAGAGGACCGCGTGCGCGACGCCGCCGCGCGCCTGGAAGCCTCGGGCCTGCGCGCCTTCGCCGCCCGCCCGCAGGTCGGCCTGGTACCCGTCTCCGCGCCCATCGAGGCGGAGATGGCCCAGCTCTCCGCGGAGGACGCGGCCGCGTTCCGCGAGGACCTCGGCCTCCAGGAGCCCGGACTCGACCGGGTCATCCGCACGTCGTACCAGCTCCTGGGGCTGATCTCCTTCCTCACCGCGGGCGAGGACGAGTGCCGCGCGTGGACGATCCGCCAGGGCACGCGCGCCCAGCCGGCGGCGGGAGAGATCCACTCGGACATCGAGCGCGGCTTCATCCGCGCGGAGGTGGTGGCCTTCGACGACCTGATGCGGGCGGGGTCGCTCGCCGCCTGTCGCGAGCAGGCCACGCTGCGCCTGGAGGGCAAGGACTACCTGGTGCGGGACGGCGACGTCATCAACTTCCGCTTCAACGTCTGACGGGCGACGTGAGCGCGTGCCCGCGTTGCCACCGCCCCCTCGCGGTGGCGCGTCCCACCTGCCTGTACTGCGGCGCGGCCACGGGAGCGCCCGCGGCGGCGGCCGCGCCCCCCGCCCCGCCCCGCGCGGTGGAGCCGCCACCTGCGGGGGGGCGGCGGCTGCTCGTCGTCGATCCGCGGGGGGCCACCCCCGCGGCGCTGCGGCGCGCCTTCGGCCTGAGCGCGTTCGAGGCCGGGCAATGGCTCCGGCGGCCGGCGCCGCGCCTGGTCCGCAAGCTGCCCCCGCCCGAGGCGGAGCAGGTGGCGGCCGGCTGGCGGGAGGCCGGCCTCGTCGTGCACGCGCTCGACGGGGAGGCGGTCGGGGAGGCCGCGCGGCCGGTGGCCGTCCACGGCGGCATCCCGTCGGCCGACGGGCTCGCCCTGCGCACGGAGGCGGGAGCACGCATGCTGCGGGCGGACGAGATCCTCATCGTCGTGCGCGGACCCATCGCGCGCGAGCACGTCGCGGCCACGGACGCGCTGCGGCGGACGCGGGTGGCCAGCCCCGAGCCCGGGTATCGCTTCTCCGTGCACCTGCACCGGTCGGTGCATCCCCTCGAGATCGATCCCTTCGCCTTCGAGTTCGAGGGCCCGCAGGGCCGGGCGGGCGGCGCGCAGCTGGCGCTGGGCCGCTGGCTCGGGGAGCTCGCCGGCCCGCGCCAGGACGACGAGTTCCGCCACCTTCCGCCGGCCCTGGGGCCGTCGGCACCCGCCGCGGGGGGGGCCTCGAGGGCGGTGGACGCGCTGGCCGCCGGCCGCCGCGCGCCGCCGGTGCCGGTCCTGGACAACGTGCTCCAGTTCCGGGCCTACGCGGCGTGGCGGGCCACCTTCGAGCGGGTGCGCCGCGTGTAGGCGCGCGCTATCTGCGCGCGAAGGCCCTGTGCTACCGTCACCGCGCATGAAAGTGGTCGTGCAGATCCCGTGCCTCAACGAGGAAGCGACGCTGGCGGAGACGCTGGCGGCCATCCCGCGCGCCATCCCCGGGGTGGAGACGGTGGAGGTGCTGGTCATCGACGACGGTTCCACCGACCGCACGGCCGAGGTGGCGCGCGCCCACGGGGCGGACCACGTGGTGCGCTTCACGCGGCGCAAGGGGCTGGCCGCCGGCTTCATGGCCGGCCTCGACGCCTCCCTCCGGCTGGGCGCCGACGTCATCGTCAACACCGACGCGGACAACCAGTACCCGGCGGAAGCCATCCCCCAGCTGGTGGCCCCCATCCTCAGGGGCGAGGCCGACATCGTGATCGGGGACCGCGGGGTGGGCGAGGTCCAGCACTTCTCGCCGTTGAAGCGGCGGCTGCAGACGGCGGGCTCCTGGGTGGTGCGCAAGGTCTCGGGCACCGACGTGCCGGACAGCACCAGCGGCTTCCGCGCCCTCACCCGCGAGGCCGCCCTGCGCATCAACATCGTCAGCGAGTTCACGTACACCCTGGAGTCCATCATCCAGGCGGGCAAGAAGAAGATGGCGGTGGCGCACCTCCCCATCGAGGCCCGGCAGACGCGGCCCTCGCGCCTGGTGTCCTCCACCTGGGACTACGTCAAGCGCAGCGGGGCCACCATCCTGCGCATCTACGCCATGTACGAGCCGTTCAAGGTCTTCGTCGTGCTGGGCTCGCTGCTGCTCCTGGGCGGCGTGGGCCTGGGCCTGCGCTACGCGTACTTCTGGTGGCTGGGCGAGATCCGCGGCCACCTCCAGGCGGCCATCCTCTCCGTCCTCCTCCTCATCCTCGGCTTCCAGACGCTGCAGTGGGGGGTCATGGCGGACCTGATCGCCAGCAACCGGAAGCTCATCGAGGACCTCCTGTACCGCGTGCGCAAGATGGAGCTGGGCCCCGGGAGCACGCGTGGCTGAGCCGGCCACGGTCTCCGTGGTCATCCCCGCCTTCAACGAAGAGGACGGCATCGCGGCGGTGGTGGAGGGCCTGCGCGGCGGCGGCTGGAAGGAAGTGCTGGTGGTGGACGACGGGTCCACCGACCGCACGGCGGCGGTGGCGGAGGCGGCGGGGGCGCGGGTGGTGCGCCATCCCTACAACAAAGGCAACGGGGCCGCCGTCAAGACGGGCGTCCGCGAGGCCCGCGGCGAGGTGCTCCTGCTCATGGACGCCGACGGCCAGCACGCGCCGGAGGACGCGCGGCGGCTGGTGGAGCCCATCGGCACCTTCGACATGGTGATCGGCGCCCGCGCCTCCGGCGACCAGGCCTTCACGCGCGCGCTGGGCAACGCCGTGTTCCGGCTGCTGGCGTCGTGGCTGACCGGGCGCGCCATCCCCGACCTGACCTCCGGCTTCCGCGCCGTGCGCCGCGAGCGGCTGCTCGAGGTGCTGCACCTCCTCCCCAACGGCTTCTCCTACCCCACCACCTCGTGCCTGGCCCTGCTGAAGGCCGGCCACAACGTGACCTTCGTGCCCATCACCGCGCGGCGGCGCGTGGGCCGGAGCAAGATCCGCGCGCTGCGGGACGGCGTGCGCTTCGTCCTCATCATCTTCAAGATCGTCACCCTCTACAGCCCGCTCAAGGTGTTCTTCCCCCTGAGCGCCGCCGCCCTCGTCCTCGGCCTCGCCTACGGGGCGTGGAACGTCTGGGCATTCGGCAAGATCCCCATGGGGTCGGCCCTCCTCATCCAGCTCGCCGTGGTGGTCTTCCTCTACGGCCTCATCGCCGAGCAGATCGCCGCCGCCCAGGAGCGCAAGTAGCGGTTGCGCCTCGGGCGCCGCGACCTGCTGCTGAGCCTCCTGCTCGTCGCGCTGCCCGCGGCCGCCCACGCGCCGGCGTGGACGCAGGCGGTCCTGCTCGGCCCCGGGGACGGCGCCGCCCTCCACCTGCCCCTCAAGGCCGCCGTCTGGTCGGCCTACCGGCGCGGGGAGCTGCCGTCCTGGAACCCGACCATCTTCCTCGGCGCGCCCCTCCTCGCGGGGTACCGCCCGGGCGCCTTCCACCCCCTGGTGGCGGCGCTGACTCCGCTCCCCAGCTTCGCCGGCTTCCAGGCCCTGGTGCTGCTGTCGCTGGGCGGGGCCGGCGTCGCCACCTTCTTCTATCTGCGCGCGCTGGGCGGGGAGCGCGTCGGCGCCTACGTGGGCGCGCTCTGCTTCGCCCTCGGCCCGTACCTGGTCGGGCACCTGGGAGACACGGCCACCCTCACCGCCGCCCCGTTCCTGCCCCTCAGCCTCCTCGCCCTGGAGGCGGTGCTGGCGCGTCCCACCGGAAGGCGCGCCGCCCTGCTCACGGCCGCGGCCACCGTCCTCCTCCTGGCCGGCTCCCCGGAGGCGGCGCGGGCGGGGGCCGCGGTGCTGGGGGTGCGTCTGGCCCTGGCCGCGTGGCGCGGGCCGCGCGCGGCGGCCGCGCGCGCGGCGATCGCCCTGGCCGCGGCCGTCCTCCTGGCGGCCCCGCAGCTGGTGCCCACGCTGCTGGCCGTGCGTGACGCGGGACGGGCCGTGACCTCGCTCGCCGCGC
This sequence comes from Vicinamibacteria bacterium, assembly GCA_036556965.1. GTDB lineage: Bacteria > Acidobacteriota > Vicinamibacteria > Fen-336 > Fen-336 > DATBIO01. The sequence goes on along the minus strand of DATBIO010000277.1, from coordinate 2,371 downwards.
CGGCGACCTCCCTGCCCGGCTTCACCGGCCTCGTGCTGCGCTACGTGTCGCACACGCCGGCGGCCCCGCTGGCCCTGGCCGGCCTGCCCCTGCTGACGGCGCCGGGCCCCGTGCGCATGCTGGCCGTCATGCTGGTGGCCGCTCTCGCCCTCCAGTGGGGCCAGCCCCTGGCCGCTCCCGGCGCGTTGCCCCTCGCCTTCGACCTCCTGCTCTGTCTCCTGGCCGGCCTGTCGCTCTCGGCGCAGTGGGAGTCCCGCCGCGACGCGCGCGGGCGGCGGCTGCGCGCCTGGTTCCTCGCCGCCTGCCTCGGCTCCGCCGCCGCGCTCTCGGTGGCGGCCGCCGCTCTCGGTCCACTGCCCCAGACGCTGGCGGGAGCGGCGGGCGTGCTCGCCCTCGCCCTGATCCTGTACTTCCCGCAGGCCGCGTCGCCCTCCGCGCTGCGGGCCTCCCTCTGGCTGCTGCCCCTGACCGTGGCCTTCGTGCTGCAGCCGCACGGGCGCCAGGTCTGGAGCGACGCGCCCACCCGCGCCCAGGTCGAGGAGGGCACGGTCACCCGGCAGGCCCTCACGCTCGCCATGGGCCAGCGGCGCGGGGAGCGCGCCCTGTCGCTGGTCTTCCAGTGGCCCCACGAGCTGGAGAACGACCTCGCCTACGGCGGCCTGGCCTCCTTCGCCGGACGGCGCAGCGCCAACGGCTACGACCCCCTCGTGCCGCTGCGGACGCGCACGGCCCTGGGCGGCATGAGCGTGGGCGGCATCCTGCCCGACTCCTTCCTCCGCTCCTCCCCGCGCCGGCTCCTCACCCTGGGGATCCGCTGGCTCCAGGTGCCGGTGCCCGGTCTCCGTCCCGCGGCCGGGCGCGAGCAGACGCTGGCCCTTCCCCTCGACGCGGGCCAGGCCCGGTTCTTCGCCCTCTCGCCGACGGTGGCGGGCGAGGTGCACCTCGCCACGTGCCTCCAGGGCGGACTCCGCCTCGCGCACGGCGAAGAGGCCGCCCTGCTCTCGCTGCGGCTGGCCACCGGACGTGCGCTCGAGCTGCCCCTGCGCGGCGGGGTGGAGCTGGCGCGGGGGGGCGGGGGTGGTGACTGCCACCAGGCCGTGATCGCGCTGCCCGCCCGCTACCGGATCGACGGCCTCGGGCTGGAGCTGCGGACGCCGTCGGGGCGGCTGCTGCTGTGGCGCATCGCCGTGCGCGACCGTCCCCCCGGCCTGCTCCTTCCGGTGACGCCCGCCGCCGGCTTCGCCAGCGACACGGCCCAGTTCCGCGAGGTGGCGGTCACCCCCGGCGTCCGCCTGCTGGAGGTGGCCCACACGCTCGGCCCCGCGCGCGTGGTGGCGCGGCTGCGGCCGGTGGCGGACGAGACGCAATCGCTGGCCCTCCTCGACCCCGCGCCCGACCGCGGCTTCGACCCGCGCGCGGAGGCCACCGTGCGCGGCCGGGACCTCGAGGGCGTGCGCCTCCCCGCGGACGGACGCGCCGGGCGGGCCGAGGTCGTGCAGTCCCGCGGCAACCGCCTGGAGCTGCGCGCGGAAGGGCCGGGCATCCTCGTGGCGGCGACCGCGTGGGACCCAGGCTGGCGCGCGCAGGTGGACGACCGGGCGGCGCGCGTCCTGCGCGTGGACCACGCGCAGATCGGCGTCCCCCTCGAGCGCGGCAACCACCGCGTGGTGCTCCAGCACGAGACCCGCGGCTTCCTGGCGGGGGTCGGCCTGGCGGGGGCCACCCTGGTCGCCCTTCTCGCGTGGTGGCGGTCCCGCCCATGAACGCGCCTCTCCCCGACCAGGGCGCGGGAAGCGTCCCCCACGCCGAGGCCACCGCCTCCATCGTGGTGGCGCGGGTGGCGCGCGCGGGCTTCAGCTTCCTCGGCCTCTACGCGCTGGGGCCGGCCCTGTTCGGGCCCATGGCCCTCGCCCTCTCCGTGCTCGGCCTCGCCGCCCAGGGCGTGGAGATCACGCGGCGCACGTTCCTCCGCTTCGCGCGGCGGCGGGAGGACCACGCGGGCGCGGTGCGCGGGACGCGCGCGCGCGCGGCCGCGGTGGTGGCGGTGGCGGGCACGGCCACCGCGACGGTGATGGTGCTCGCGCTGGCCCGCCGCGCGGGCGCCGCCGCGGGCGCGCTCGCGTTCCTGGCCGCCGCCCCCGCCGCCCTGCTCGCGCGCGAGGCGGTGCGCGCCTGGGGAGCCCTCCGCCGTGGCCGCGAGCGCCCGGTGGTGCGCGTCGCCGTGGAGCCCGTCGCGCAGCTCCTGCTGGGCGGCACGGCCCTGGCGCTGGCTCCCGGAAGCGCGCCCGCCTTCGCCGCCGCCTTCGTGGTGGGCACCGTCGTCGCCACCGTGGCCCGCACCCTGGCCCGCGCCACCCTCGACGCGCCGCGC
>DATBIO010000276.1:0-6064 GCA_036556965.1 Vicinamibacteria bacterium | reverse complement strand
CCGTCGCGGGAGACCTCCGAGGTCCGCATGGGACGGCTGTGGAGGCCGCCGTCGGCTCCCACCGTGGTCAGCATGGCGATCCGGATGTCCTTGATCAGCTTGCGGAGCTTCTTGGGCGAGCCCTCGGCGGGCGCGGCGTCGTTCTTCGCCATCGGTGTCTCCTTCCAGTCGGCTGCTTCTACTCTAACTCCGCCGGGTGGCGGCGACGGCTAGTGCCTGGCGACAGGGATGGAGACGTCGGCGGTGCCCTTGCGGCACCAGCCGTCACGCTTCGAGCAGTAGAAGTACGTCACCGCTCCCTTGACCGCGGGCGCCGGCTCCCCGCTCCAGGAGACCGGGAACGTCAACGGGAAGGTGGTGTCGAGGTAGCGGGCCTGTCCCGGCTTGCCGGGCGGCCTGGCCGCGGACGCGGGCCTCTCCACGAGCACGGTCTGCGCGGCGTCGAGCTTCAGGCGCGGTGCGGGGTCCTCGTTGACGTGGATGTCCGGGTTCCGGGGGGCGAAGTGCACGGCCACCACGGCCGGCTTGCCCTTGCCGGCGGGGGGCACGAAGGAAGCGCTCACGGCCACGTCCGGCGTCCCGGCGGCGAGGAGCGCGATCACGGCGAGGACGGCCATGTCCGGATCCTAGCAGAAGGTCCGTCCGACGGCTAAAATCGGGGCTTTGTCGCCATGATCCTCCAATTACATGAACGCCTCGGCGACGCCCTGCGACGGGCCGTCCGCGACGCCTTCGGCGTGGATCCCCCCGACAGCGCCATCCAGTACCCGCCCCGGCCGGAGATGGGCGACCTCGCCCTGACCGCCCCCTTCGACCTGGCCAGGACGCTGCGCCGGAGCCCGCGCGAGATCGCGCAGGCGCTGGCCGGGGCCCTGGCCGCCGCGCCCGACGTGCGGCGGGCCGAGGTCGCGGGGGGCGGATACGTGAACCTGTTCCTGCGGCGCGCGGCCATCGCGCGCGAGCTCCTGGGCGCGCTGCGCTTCCCCGCCCCTCCCGCGACGCGGCCCGGGAGGGTCATCGTCGAGCACACCAGCATCAACCCCAACAAGGCGGCGCACGTGGGCCATGTCCGCAACGCCGTGCTGGGCGACACCTTCGTGCGCGTGCTCCGCCACCGCGGCCGCGAGGTGGGCGTGCAGAACTACATCGACGACACGGGGGTGCAGGTGGCGGACGTGGTGGTCGGCTTCCAGCACCTCGAGGGCAGGACGCTGGCGGACGTGGAGCGGATGGACGGGCGCTTCGACTACTACTGCTGGGACCTCTACGCGCGGGTGGGGGACTTCTACGCCGCCGACCCCGCGCGGCGCGCCCTGCAGGCGGAGGCCTTCCACGCCATCGAGCAGGGCGGCAACGAGACCGCGCGCCTGGCCGCCCACATCGCGGCGCGCATCGTGGACCGGCACCTGGCCACCATGGGCCGCCTGGACATCCGCTACGACCTGCTCGTGCACGAGAGCGACGTGCTCCACCAGCACTTCTGGGAGGAGGCCTTCGCGCGGCTCAAGGAGCGCGGGGCCATCCGCCTGGAGACGGAGGGCAAGAACGCGGGCTGCTGGGTCCTGATGATGGGCGGCGACGAGGCGGTGGACGAGGACAAGATCATCGTGCGCTCCAACGGCACCGTGACCTACACGGGCAAGGACATCGCCTACCAGCTCTGGAAGCTGGGGCTCCTCGACCGCGACTTCCGCTACCGGCGCCACCGCACCGAGGCGGACGGCCACGCGGTGTGGACGACCAAGGGCGGGGAGGCGGCGGGCGAGGCGGACGCTCCCCGCTTCGGCCACGCGCGCGAGGTCTACAACGTCATCGACGTGGGCCAGTCGTATCCCCAGCGGGTGGTGAAGGCGGGGGTGGCGGCGCTGGGTCACCGCGAGGCGGCGGAGAACAGCCACCACCTGGCCTACGAGAAGGTGACGCTGTCGCCGGACACCGCGCGCGCCCTCGGCTTCGCCGTCTCCGAGGACGAGTCCGCGGTGAAGGTCTCCGGGCGCAAGGGCCTGGGGGTCAAGGCCGACGACCTCGTGGACGCGCTGGTGGCCAAGGCCGGCGCCGAGGTGACGGCGCGCGACCCGGAGCGCGGCCAGGCGGCGTTGGAGCGCACGGCGCGCGCGGTGGCGGTGGGGGCGCTGCGCTACTTCCTCCTGAAGTTCGGCCGCACCAAGGTCATCACCTTCGACATGGAGGAGGCGCTGGCCTTCACCGGCGAGACCGGGCCCTACGTGCAGAACGGGGTCGTGCGGGCGCGCAACATCCTGGCCAGGCTGGAGGAGGCCGGGCATTCCGTCTCCGCCCTGCGCGCGGCCGGCGAAGCCCTCGACCTCGGGCCCTTCCTCGAGGGCGAGGAGGGCGACGAGGTGTGGGCGCTCTTCATGCTGATGGCGCGGACGGAGGAGATCGCCGAGCAGGCCGTGCGCGGCGAGGAGGTGGCCCTCCTGGCCAAGCACGCCTTCGCGGTGGCCCAGGCCTTCCACGCCTACTACCAGAAGCCGAGGTACTCGGTGCTCTACGCGGAGGACGACGCCCGCCGCGCCTTCCGCACGCTGGTGGTGGACGCCTTCCTCCTGCAGATGTCCGTCCTCACCTCCCTGCTCGGCATCCCCGTCCCGGAGCGCATGTGAGGCCCGGCGCCCTCCGCCGCGGCCGCGCCTGATGGCCCGCCCCCTCATCGGCGTCACCATCGGCTACTCCGAGAAGCCCGACGTCTTCGCGCTGCGCGACGACTACGTGCGGGCGGTGGAAGCGGGGGGCGGCCTGCCCGTGGTGCTCGCGCCGGGCACGCCCGAGGACGCGCGCGAACACGTGGCGCGCCTCGACGGTCTCCTCCTGACCGGGGGAGCCGACGTGGACCCCGGGCACTACGGGGAGGCGGCGCATCCCGCCCTGGGCCGCGTCATCCCCGAGCGCGACCGCTTCGAGCTGTCCCTGTGCCGGGCCGCCCTGGAAACGGACCTGCCCATCCTCGCTATCTGCCGGGGCCATCAGGTGTTAAACGTTGCCACGGGGGGAACGCTGGTCCAGGACATTCCGTCTCAAATTCAGGGATTTGTAGACCATGACCCGGACGTCGAGCGCTGGCACAACGCCCACGACGTCCGGGTCTTGCCCGGCACGCGCCTGCGCGCGATCCTCGGGCGGGACACCGTGGCGGTGAACAGCTTTCATCACCAGGCGGTCAGGCAGCTGGGCCGAGGCCTGGTCGTCTCCGCGAGCGCGGTGGACGACGGCGTGGTGGAGGGGATCGAGATGCCGGGCCGCGCCTTCGTGGTGGGCGTGCAGTGGCATCCCGAGTCCTTCTGGGACCACGGGGGCGCCTTCCAGCCGCTGTTCGAGGCCCTCGTGTCCGCCTCGGGGACGAGGAGCGCGCCCCGGCCATGATCCTGCACCTCGCTCTCGCCGCCACCGTCGTGGCGGCGGGCGCCCCGGAGAGCGTGCGCTGGGAGAGCCAGTGGACGGTGGCCCTGAAGAAGGCGCGCGCCGCCCGCAAGCCCATCATGGTGGACTTCTGGGCGGACTGGTGCGGCTGGTGCCAGCGCCTGGACCAGACCACCTACGTGGATCCCGAGGTCGTGCGCCTGAGCCGCGACTTCATCCCCGTCAAGGTGGACACGGAGGGGGGATCGCGCCAGACCGCCATCGCCCTCAAGTACGAGGTCACCACGCTCCCCACCATCCTGTTCCTCTCGCCGGCGGGCAACCCCGTGCTGCGCATCTCCACCTACCAGGGTCCGGGGCAGTTCCCGGCCACCATGAACGCGGCCAAGGAGACGGCGGCGCGGGTCATGGCGTGGGAGGACACCCTCCGCACCGACGGGTCCAACGCCGTGGCCCTGGCCGAGTTCGGCGTGCACCTGTTCGAGCAGGAGTCCTACCGCGACGCCAAGGACCTGCTGGGCCGCGCGCGGAAGCTGGACGGCAAGCGCCCGCTGTCCGAGCGCAAGCGCACGCGGCTGCTGCTGGCGGGCGTGCAGAAGTCGGAGGACCGCTTCGCGGAGTCGGAGGCGGTCATCAAGGAGGCGCTGGAGCTGCCGCCGGCGCCGGAGTTCGACGCCCGCCTCCATTACCTGCTGGGCCGCCTCTACGCGGCCTGGGGCAAGCCGGGCCTCGCCCGCGCCGCCCTCAAGACCTGCATCAACCACTACCCGCACCACCCCATCACCCCCAAGGCGCGGGACTCGCTGGAGGCGCTGGACCGGAAGTAGGGCCGGCTCAGCCGCCGTTCCGGAAGAAATCGCGGAAGCGCGGCGAGAAGAAGCGGGGGTCGGGCGCGAAGGCGGGGTCGCGCTTGCGGCACGACGCGACGTCGCTCAGGGCCGCCTGCTTGAGAGTGTCGTCCGCCTCTCCGCCGATCAGGTACAGGGCGTGGCGCGCCGCCGCGCGCAGCAGCAGGGCCTGGGCGCCGGCGCGCCCGCCCAGCGCGGCGGGACCGGCCAGCATCTCCTGGGCGAGCTGGTAGCGGCCTTCGAAATACGCGCCCGCGGCCAGGAAGAGCGGGGCGGGCGGCGCCCCCGCTCCCGGGGCCGCGTTGGCCGCACGCAGCTCGTCCTGGAGGCGCTTCTCCGCGGCGCGCGCCGCCGCCTCGCGACGCGCCGTCGCCTCGCGCCGCACGCCCTCGAGCTGGCGCGCCGCGCCCTGGGCCAGGTCGCGCGCCTCCACCAGCGCGGCCAGGTCCGGCTTGCGCCGCCCGCTGTCCAGCCGCTCGCGCGCGGTGCCCAGCGCGCCGCGGGCCTGGCCCTCCGCGCCGCCCAGGGCCTGCTCGGACGCCCAGGTGCGCGAGAGATCCGGGTCGGAGGCCAGCGCCCCCACCGCGTCCGCCAGCTGCGCCGCCCGCGCGACCTGCGCCTCGGCCGCCTGGACGGCCTGCGCGACCGCCGTGGGATCCGGCCCCGCCGGCCTGGTGTCCGGCGACGGCGACGGACGCGCCTGGGCCAGGCGCGTCTCGCAGGCCTGCTTGTTCCGCACCAGCGTCTTGTACTGGCCGGATCGGCTCACCGCCCCCTGCCCCTCGGAGGCCGCCCACGCCTGCAGCGCGCCCTGGCAGTCCCCGGTCTGGAAGCGTCCCAGGCCGAGGTAGTAGTGGGGGAGGTAGTCCTCGAAGCGCATGCCGTAGAGCTTGACGCGCTCGCCCTCGCGCGGCTGCTCGGCCGCGGCCTCCTGCATGCGGCGGACGACCTCGGGCCAGTTCCCCTTGTCCACCGCCTCCAGGCCCTTGCGGTAGCTGTCGCGGTAATCGGCACGCGCGGCCAGGGCGCCGGCCAGGAGCGCCGCCGCGGTGAAGGTCGCCGTCGCGCGCGGGGAGGCCCTCACGCTCAGAATCCCGTGCGGCGGAAGTAGTCCGCCACGTCGACCGGCCGCGGCGCCGCGCGCACGCTGGCGATGCGGCCCGCTTCCACCGTGGCCGAGAGGACCACGGGGGCGCCGGCCTCCGGCGTCTTCACCGACACCCGGTAGCGGCCGGGGGCGATGGTGAGCGCCACCGGCGTGTAGGGGCTGCGCGGCTGGTGGCGGCGGCCGTCCCCGTCCACGATCTCCGTGATCTCGCCCCAGGGCACGGCGTCCACCACCAGGGTCCCGGTCGCGGCGGGCACGGGGCTGGGTCCGGGGGAAGGCGAGGCCAGATCCGTCACCGGCGACGGCGTGGGCTGGGGGGTGGGGCGCAGCGCGCGGTACGCGATCACGCCCACGATCAGGGCGACGAGCAGGCCGGCCGCGATGCCCACGGCGCGGGCGCGGCCGCCTCCGGCCGTCTCCTCCGTCGTCCGCGCGGCGGGGACGAGCGTCTGGTCGGTGGGCGGCGCCGGGAGCGTCTCCGGCAGGCGCGTGAGCGTCTCCGCGTCGTGGACCCGCGCCTCCCGCTCGGACGCCTCGCGCGCCGCGCGGGCGCGTGCCGCCTCGGCCTGCCGGGCTTCCTCCGCGCGCCGCCTCTCCTCCGCCTTGCGCGCTTCCTCGGCCTTGCGCGCCTCCTCCGCCTTGCGCTTCTCCTCCGCCTTGCGCGCTTCCTCGGCCTTGCGCGCCTCCTCCGCCTTGCGCTTCTCCTCCGCCTTGCGCGCTTCCTCGGCCT
>DATBIO010000275.1:0-23706 GCA_036556965.1 Vicinamibacteria bacterium | reverse complement strand
CGCGTGAACCAGGTGACGCCCGCCCTCTTCCGCCGCTACCCCGACGCGGCGGCCCTGGCCGGCGCGCAGCCCGCGGAGCTCGAGCGGCTGATCCAGCCCACCGGCTTCTTCCGCGCCAAGGCCAAGAGCCTGATCGGCTGCGCGCGGGGGCTGCAGGCGGCGCACGGCGGCGTGGTGCCGGACCGCCTCGCTCCCCTGGTGGAGCTGCCGGGCGTCGGCCGCAAGACGGCCAGCGTCGTCATAGGCCACGCCTACAACGTGGCGGAGGGGATCGCCGTGGACACGCACGTCCTGCGCGTCTCCAACCGCCTGGGCATCGCGCGCGCGGCGGAGGCGGCGGAGGTCGAGCGGCAGCTCATGGCCCTTCTTCCGCGCGAGCGGTGGGTGCGCACCACGGACCTGCTCATCTTCCACGGGCGGAAGATCTGCAGCGCGCGCCGGCCCGCCTGCGGGGACTGTCCCGTCTTCCCCTTCTGCCGCTGGCCGCAGAAGCGCGCGTTCGCCATGAAGGCGGCGGCCGCGCCGCGCGCGTCCCGGGGACGCCGGTGACGGACCGGGTGCTGGCGGCCGTGGCGCAGATGACCTCCACCGCCGACGTCGAGGGCAACCTCTCCCGCGCCGAGGCCCTGGTGGACGAGGCGGCGGGGCGCGGGGCGCGCTTCTGCGGCCTGCCCGAGAACTTCGCCTACCTGCGCGCCGAGGGGGAGCCGGTGCCGGAGGCCCAGCCCGTGGACGGGCCCTGGGTGCGGCGGATGGCCGCGCGGGCGGCGCGCCACCGGCTCACCCTGCTCCTCGGAAGCCTGCCCGAGCGCATCGCGGGGGACGCGCGCGTCCACAACACCTCCGTGCTCATCGGCCCGGACGGCTCCACCCTGGCCGTGTACCGCAAGATCCACCTGTTCGACATCGACCTTCCCGGGATGGAGCACCTGAAGGAGTCGCGCGCGGTGGCGGCCGGAGCGGAGGCCGTGGTGGCGCAGACGGTGCTGGGTCCGCTGGGGCTCTCCATCTGCTACGACCTGCGCTTCCCCGAGCTGTACCGGCGCCTGGTGGCCCTGGGCGCGCGCGTGCTCGCCGTGCCCTCCGCCTTCACCGAGCGCACGGGCAAGGACCACTGGGAGGTGCTCCTGCGCGCGCGCGCCATCGAGAACCTGGCCTGGGTGCTCGCCCCCGCCCAGGTCGGCACGCACGGGAAGGGACGCGCCTCGCACGGGCACGCCCTGGTGGTGGACCCCTGGGGGGCGGTGGTGGCCCAGGTCGCGGACGGGGAAGGCGTGGCCGTGGCGGAGCTGGACTTCGCGCGCCAGGAGCGGCTGCGCCGGGAGATGCCCTCGCTCTCCCACGCCCGGCTGCTGTAACCTAGGACGTTCGAACGACTCTGTTACGGGGGAGGAGGACAAACCCGATGAGAATCACGCTGGCCGTGGCCGCCCTCGCGGCGCTCCTGGCCGTGCCGGCCTTCGCCGCGGAGGCCGTGAAGGGCGAGTGGACCGGCTACATCACGGACACGCACTGCGGCGCCAAGGGCGCGACCAAGGAGCACACCGCCGGTTGCGTCGAGAAGTGCATGAAGGGCGGCTCCAAGGCCCAGATCATGAACGAGGCGGACAAGGCCATCTACGACCTCGACAGCTTCGACAAGGTGAAGACGCTGGTGGGGTCGCGCGTCACCGTCAAGGGCACGCTGGACAGCGAGAAGAAGCTGATCGCCGTCGACAGCGCGGCCAAGGCGGAGACCCAGTAAGGCTGTCCGCCGCAGCCCCAGAGGACCGGGCGCCGGAGGGCGCCCGGGACCGCCGGCGCGCCATGGGCATCAACGTGCTCCTGGCCGCCGGCGTCACCGTCTGCGCGGCGGGCGCCCTGGAGGGGATCGCGCGCGTCGCGGAGAGGCGGCGGCCCCCGCCCCAGGTGGCCGGCTACATCTGGGACTGGGAGGTCGAATGGGACGGCGAGTTCCCCTCCGGCCTGCCCCAGGTCCTGCCCTGGCCCCCCGCGGAGGCCAACGGCGACGGCTTCCGCGACCGCTGGCATCCGGCCCAGGGCCTCGAGGGGACCTGGCGCGTGGCCTTCCTCGGGGACAGCGTGACCATGGGCGCGGGAATCGAGGCCGCGCAGGCGTTCCCCCAGGTGGTCCAGTCGCTGCTCGACGGGGCCGGCCGGCCGGTCGAGGTCTTCAACGCCGGGATGATCGGCTGGTCCACGCGCCAGGAGCGCATCGCCTACGAGCGGCTGCTGCGCCGCTACCGTCCCCGGCAGGTCGTGCTCGGCGTCTGCCTCAACGACATCCCCGAGCTGCGCAACAACCTCGTCCGTCCGCCCGCCTGGCTCGCCGCCCTGCACGCGCGCTCGGCGGTGGTGCGCCTCGCCGTGAACGCCCCCGCGCGCGAGATCCAGCGCGTGGAGGAGATCTTCGCGCGCCCGGACGCGCCCAAGGTCGTGGACGGCTTCGCGCGCTTCTTCGACGAGGTGCGCGCGCTCCGCGCCCTGGTGGAGGCGGACGGCGCCCGCTTCGCCGTGCTCGTCTTCCCCTTCCGCTTCCAGGTGGCCGCGGGCGCCCCCGCTCCCACCGCGCAGCGGACGATCGGAGCCTTCTGCGCGCGCGAGGGCCTGCCCTGCCTCGACCTGTTGCCGTCGCTGGCCCCGCTGGGCGAGCGCGCCTTCGTGGACTACGACCACTTCAGCCCGGAGGGCGCGCGGCGGGTGGCGGAGGCGGTGCTCGAGCACGGGATGGTGGAGGGCCCGCCCGCTCCCGCGGCCGCCGGAGGAGCCGGGGACCCCGCCGCCCTGCAGGCAACCCTGCGCGGCGACCCCAGCCCCGACGCGCGGGCCGCGGCCGCGCGGGCGCTCGCGCGCGCCTCGTCCGCCCCGTCCGCCGCCCTGTTCGAGGCGCTCCACGATCCCCACCAGGCCGTGCGCTGGGAAGCCGCGCGCGGCCTGGCCAAGTCCGAGCTCGACGCCACGGCCCTCCCCGCCCTGGAGCGCGCCCTGCGCGTGCCCGACGCCTACGTGCGCAGCTTCGCCGCCTGGCGCCTGGGCGCCCTCGGTCCCGCCGCCCGCGGCAGCGCCCCCGCCCTGGTGGCCGCCCTGCGCGAGGAGGGCGCCTACGGGCCCTCCGGCGCGGCCGACGCGCTGGCCCGGATCGGCGCGACCGATGCGGCGCCGGCCCTGCTGGACGGCCTGCGCGCCGCCGAGGCCGGGCCGCGCGCGGCGGCGGCCACCGCCCTGGGCACGCTCGGCGGAGGCGAGGCCGCGGTCTCGGCCCTGGCCGCCGCGCTGCGCGACCCCGAGGCCACCGTGCGGACGGCCGCCGTGCGCGCCCTCGGCCGCCTGGGCCCGTCCGCCCGTCCCGCGCTGCCGGCCCTGGTCGCCGTGCTCGGTGACCCGCACGCCGACGTGCGCGTGGCCGCCGCCGATGCCCTGTGCGCCCCGGGGCTGGAGGACCGGAGCGCGGTGCCCGGGCTGATCGCGGCGCTGGGCGACGCGAGCGCCGACGTGCGCACGGCGGCCGCGCGCGCCCTGGGCCGCCCGGCGCTGCGCGCCACCGACGCGGTGCCCCGCCTGGCCGCCGCCCTGGAGGACCGCAACAAGGCCGTGCGCGTGCAGGCCGCGCGCTCCCTGGGCGCCTTCGGTCCGTACGCGCGGCCGGCCCTCCCCGCCCTGCGGCGGGCCGCCCAGGACCCCCGGGGCGCCGTGCGCCGCGCCGCCCAGGAGGCCCTGCGGCGCCTCGGCGCCTCGTGAGGGACGGGGCTCATCCTTGACGGGAAAGGGCTCTTTCCCATAAACTTGGGCGTTTGCAACGTCGCCGCGCCCGATCCACGGGCGCGCGAGACCTGAGCGGGAGCCGATGCCGACCTACATTCCAAAGAAGGGTGACCTGGCGCGCAAGTGGTTCGTGATCGACGCCAAGGGCCAGGTGCTGGGCAAGCTGGCCAGCACCGCCGCCGAGATCCTCTCCGGGAAGCGCAAGCCGACCTACACGCCCTTCCTGGACACGGGCGACCACGTCATCATCGTCAACGCGGCCCAGGTGCACCTCACCGGGCGGAAGACGGAGACCAAGCTCTACCGGCACCACACCGGCTACATGGGCGGGCTCAAGACGCGCACCGCCGAGGACTCGCTGAAGAAGCACCCGTCGCGGGTGGTGGAGCTGGCGGTGTGGGGCATGCTGCCCAAGACCAAGCTGGGCCGGGCCATGTTCGGCAAGCTCAAGGTCTACGCGGGCGGCGACCACCCCCACCAGGCACAGAGACCGCAGGCCATGGCCGTGAGGAGGGCCCGTTGAGCGCAGCCAGCACCGAGTTCTACGCCACCGGCAAGAGGAAGACGTCCGTGGCCCGTGTCCGCCTCCGGCCCGGCAACGGGGAGTTCACGCTCAACCACCGCAGCATGGACGAGTACTTCGGCGGCCACGAGGCCCTGAAGATGCTGGTCAAGCAGGCCTTCGCGGTGACGGAGACGCTGGAGAAGTTCGACGTGCTCGCCCTGCTGCACGGGGGCGGTCCCGCCGCCCAGGCGGGCGCGCTGCGCCACGGCATCTCGCGCGCGCTGTGCGTCTACGACATCGAGCTGCGCAAGCGCCTCAAGAAGGCGGGCTTCCTCTCGCGCGACGCCCGCATCAAGGAGCGCAAGAAGTACGGACAGAAGGGGGCGCGCCGTCGCTTCCAGTTCAGCAAGCGTTAACACGAGCCTCGCTCGGGGAGCGAGGCCGGAAAGCCGCGGCCCGAGCCGCGGCTGATCAGGAGGAACCGTTTGTCGAGTGACATCACCATGCCGGAGACGCCGCCGGCCGCCGCCGCCCCCCAGGGCGGAGCGGTCAGCCTCAAGGACCTGCTGGAGGCCGGTGTCCACTTCGGACACCAGACCAAGCGCTGGAACCCGAAGATGAAGGAGTAGATCTTCGGCGAGCGCGGCGGGATCTACATCATCGACCTGCAGAAGACGCACCGCCTGCTCCAGGACGCGCTGCAGCACGTGCAGGAGATGGGAGCGCAGGGCCGCACCATCCTCTTCGTAGGCACCAAGCGCCAGGCCCAGGAGGCGGTGGCGGAGGAGGCGCAGCGCTGCGGCATGCCGTACGTCAACGAGCGCTGGCTGGGCGGGCTCCTCACCAACTTCGTGACCGTGCGCAAGAGCCTGGACCGCTGGAAGGAGCTGGAGATGGTCTCCGCCGACGGCAAGCAGGAGCGGCTGACCAAGAAGGAGCTGGCCCACCTGGACAAGGAGCGGGTCAAGCTCGAGCGCAACCTGAAGGGCATCAAGGGCATGAAGAACGTGCCCGACGCCGTCTTCGTGATCGACACGCGCAAGGAGGCCATCGCGGTGGCGGAGGCGCGGAAGCTGAAGATCCCCGTCATCGGCGTGGTGGACACCAACTGCGATCCGGACGAGGTCGACCACGTGATCCCCGGCAACGACGACGCGCTGCGCGCGATCCGGCTCTTCGCCGCCAACGTGGCGGACGCCGTCATCGCCGGCCGGGGCCTGCGCGAGTCGCGCGCGGCCGAGGTGGCCGCGGCGGGCGAGCGCGCGCCGGGCGGCGAAGAGGGCGAGCCCAAGCGCCGGCCGCGCACGCGGCCGCTCTCGGCCCCCGTCCCCACCGCCTGACGACCGCCGCCCGTCTCCGGACGTCCGGTGCCGGCGCGCGCCGCGCCGCCCGCCGGCGACGGCCCCACGGCACATAAGAGGAACGCAATGTCTGTATCCGCAGAAGAGGTCCGCAAGCTCCGGGAGGAGACCGGGGCCGGCATGATGGAGTGCAAGTCCGCCCTGGTGGAGACGTCGGGCGACATGGAGAAGGCGCGCGACGTCCTGCGCAAGAAGGGCCTGGCCGCGGCCGCCAAGAAGGCGGGACGCGTGGCCAACGAGGGCCTGGTCGGCTCCTACGTCCACCCCGTGGGCGGCAAGATCGGCGTGCTGGTCGAGGTCAACTGCGAGACCGACTTCGTGGCCAAGACGGCGGAGTTCCAGACCCTGGTCAAGGACGTGGCCATGCACATCGCCGCCTCCTCCCCCGTCTACGTGAGCAAGGAGGAAGTGCCGGCGGCGGTCCTGGAGAAGGAGAAGGAGATCTACCGCGCGCAGGCCGCGGCCCAGGGCAAGCCCGAGGCCGTGCAGCAGAAGATCGCGGAGGGCCGGGTCAAGGACTACTACGCCCAGTTCTGCCTGCTCGAGCAGCCCTTCGTCCGCGACCCCAAGCTGACGGTGGGACAGCTCGTCCAGGACCGCATCGCCACCATCAAGGAGAACATCGTCGTCCGCCGCTTCGTGCGCTACCGGCTGGGCGAGGAGGTCACGGCCGCCCGCGGCGAGGGAGCGGGGGCCTCGGCGCAGTAGCATTCCCGGCAAGAGCGGCCCCCGGGGCCGCGGAGGGCACCAAGGAGCCATGGCCGCCAAGAAGAGGACGGTCTTCCGGCGCGTCCTGCTGAAGCTGTCCGGGGAGGCCCTCCTGGGCGAGAAGTCCTTCGGCATCGACCGCTCCTTCACCGACTACCTGGCGGAGGAGATCCGCCAGATCCACACCCTGGGCGCGGAGGTGGCGGCGGTGGTGGGCGGAGGGAACATCTTCCGCGGCGTCTCCGAGACCGCCCACGGCATGGACCGCGTGTCCGCCGACTACATGGGCATGCTGGCCACCGTCATCAACGCGGTGGCCCTGCAGGACGCCCTCGAGCGCGCCGGCGTCTTCACGCGCGTGATGTCCGCCATCGAGATGCGGGAGGTGGCGGAGCCCTTCATCCGGCGCCGGGCCATGCGCCACATGGAGAAGGGCCGCGTGGTGATCTTCGCCGGCGGCACCGGCAACCCCTACTTCTCCACCGACACCGCGGCCGCCCTGCGGGCCATGGAGGTCAAGGCCGAGATCATCCTCAAGGGCACCAAGGTGGACGGCATCTACGACAGCGACCCCCTGAAGAACCCCAAGGCGCGGAAGTTCCAGCACCTGACCTACTTCGAGGTGCTGCAGAAGGGCCTGAAGGTCATGGACACCACGGCCATCTCGCTCTGCATGGACAACAAGCTCCCCATCATCGTGTACAACCTGCGGCAGAAGGGGAACCTGCGGCGGATCCTGACCGGCGAGCCGGTGGGGACCATGGTGAAGGAGCCGGCATGAGCACGATCAAGCAGCTCACCAGCGACGCCAAGTCGCGCATGGACCACTCCGTGGAGACGGTGCGCAAGGACCTGGCCGGCCTGCGCAGCGGGCGCGCCTCCCTCTCCATGCTCGACGGCATCCGCGTGGACTACTACGGAAACCCCACGCCCCTGAACCAGGTGGGCAACCTCTCCACGCCCGAGCCCACCCTCATCACCGTGCAGCCGTGGGAGCCCGCCCTGCTGCAGGTCATCGAGAAGGCCATCCGCACCTCGGACCTCGACCTCAACCCGCAGAACGACGGCAAGATCATCCGCATCCCCATCCCCGCCCTCACCGAGGAGCGGCGCAAGGCCCTGGTCAAGCACGCCCACAAGCAGGCCGAGGAGGGGCGGGTGGCCATCCGCAACGTGCGCCGCGACGCCAACGACCACCTGAAGAGGCTGCTCAAGGACCACGACGTCAGCGAGGACGAGGAGAAGCAGGCCCTGGCCGAGGTGCAGAAGCTCACCGACCAGCACATCGCGCTGATCGACGAGCTCCTCAAGAAGAAGGAAGCCGAGATCCTCCAGGTCTAGGGCGCGGCCGGCGGCGCCCTGGGCGCCGCCCTCAGCCCCAGGTGACGGCGTGCACCGCGAACTTCCCGCGCGCGGTGCGCGTGCCGCCCGCCAGCTGCAGCTCGACGGTGCCGTGCAGGGTGCGGTCCCCTTCCGAGCCTCCCCACTTGCCGGTGACCTTCTCCACCACCAGGAAGCCGCCGGAGACGGGGACGCTCACCCCGCCCAGGGTGATGGCGGACGACTTGGGCTGGCGCGGGTCGCCGCCCTGGGCCTCGACGACGATGGTGCGCCCCACCAGCTTCTCGAACGCCTCCTCGTAGTCCACGCGCGCGTCCTTGGGGAGCTGGCCCACCAGCACCACGCCCTCCCCCGCCATCTCCCAGATCTCCGGGTACGAGTCGTTCTCGGTGAGGTAGATGTCCATCTGCTCGAGGGCCAGCTCGGCCGCGGTGCCGCCCTCGTCCACCGAGATCTTCCACTCCTCCTTCGCGCGGGCCCTGTCCCGGGCCGCGGTCTCCGCGTCGCTGCCTCCGCCGCAGGCGGTGAGGAGGGCCAGGCAGGCCAGGCCGGGGCCTCTCGAGATGCGCATGACGGCTCCTTTCCGGAGAGTGGCCGGATTATGCACCAGCCGCCTCGTGCCGCCGGCGGGCCTGGGTCCCCCGGGCCGACGCATATAATCCGGCCGTGGCCCTCACCCACCTGGAGTGCACGCGCTGCTCGAAGCGCCACGCGCCGGGGACCCTCCTCAACCTCTGCGACTGCGGCGGCCCCCTCTTCGCGCGCTACGACCTCGAGCGCGCGGCCAAGAACATGCGCCCCGGCCACCTCGCCCTGCGCGAGCCGAACATGTGGCGCTACGACGACGTGCTCCCCGTGGACAACCCCGACTTCCGCATCTCCCTCGGCGAGGGCTACACCCCCCTGGTGAGCGCGCGCCGCCTGGGCTCCCAGCTCGGGCTGCCCCGCCTCTCCGTGAAGGACGAGGCCGGCAACCCCACCGGCTCCTTCAAGGCCCGCGGGCTGAGCATGGCCGTGTCCATGGCCAAGTCGCTGGGGGTGACCGACGTCTGCGTGCCCTCCGCGGGCAACGCGGGCAGCGCGCTGGCCGCCTACGCCGCGCGCGCCGGCCTCAAGTCCCACGTGTTCGTGCCGCGGGACGTGGCCCGCGTCTTCTCCATGGAGGCCGAGGCCTACGGGGCCGAGGTCGAGAGGGTGGACGGGCTGATCACGGACGCGGGAAAGGTGTGCGCGGCCCGCGCCCGGGAGGCGGGCTGGTACGAGTGCGCCACCCTCAAGGAGCCGTACCGCGTGGAGGGCAAGAAGACGATGGGCTACGAGCTGGCCGAGCAGTTCGGCTGGAAGCTCCCCGACGCCATCGTCTACCCCACCGGCGGCGGCACCGGCCTCATCGGGATGTGGAAGGCCTTCCGCGAGCTGGAGGCCATGGGCTTCATCGGCCCCGTGCGCGTCCGCATGTACGCGGTGCAGGCCGAGGGCTGCGCCCCCATCGTGAAGGCCTTCGCGGAGGGGCAGGAGCAGGCCGCGCCCTGGGAAGGCGCGCATACCCTGGCCCACGGCATCCGCGTGCCCAGCGCCCTGGGCGACTTCCTCATCCTGCGCGCCCTGCGCGACAGCCACGGGGCCGCGGTGGCCGTCTCCGACGAGGAGATCATCCAGGGCGTGAAGGACGCCTCCGCGGCGGAGGGCATGTTCATGGCCCCCGAGGGCGGCGCCTGCGTGGCCGCCCTGCGCAAGCTGAAGGCCTCCGGCCACGTCAGCGCCGACGACACCGTGGTCATCTTCAACACCGGCACCGGCTTCAAGTACGTGGACAACATGGCGCCGGCCTGGTGAGCGGGCGCTGACCGAGCTGCTCTTCCGCGACGACCCGTACCTCCTCACCTTCGAGGCCCGGGTGACCGCGCGCCGCACCCATCGGGGCCAGCCCGCGGTGGTCCTCGACCGCACCGCCTTCTACGCCGAGAGCGGCGGCCAGCCCTGGGACCAGGGCCGGCTGGGGGACGTGCCCGTGCTGGCCGTGGTCTACGACGGCGGCGACGTCCTCCACGTCCTCGCGCGCGAGCTGCCCGGGGACGCGGTCCACGGCCAGGTGGACGGGGGGCGGCGGCGCGACCACCTCCAGCAGCACCATGGGCAGCACCTCCTCTCGCGCGCCTTCGTGGAGGTGGCGCAGGCGCGCACGGTCGGCTTCCACCTGGGGGCCGAGGAATCGTCCATCGACCTCGACCGCGCGGTCACGGAGGACCAGGGGGCGCGCGCGGAGGCGCTGGCCAACGAGGTGGTCTGGGGCGCGCGGCCGGTGCGGGTGGAGGAGATGACCCGGGCGGAGGCGGTGGCCTCGGGGCTGGACCCCGCGGAGCAGGCGGGCGACCGCATCCGCGTGGTGGAGGCGGCGGGGTTCGACCGCCAGCCCTGCAGCGGCACCCACCCGCGCAGCACGGCCGAGGTGGGCGTGGTGGCCGTGACCGGCCACGAGCGGTACAAGGCCGGCACGCGGGTGCGCTTCGTCTGCGGCCGGCGCGCCGTCCTCCGCGCGCGCCGCGACAGCGCCCTGCTGGCCCGCCTGGGCGCCGCCCTCTCCGCGCCCCCCGAGGCCCTGCCCGAGGCGGTGGCGCGGCTGCAGGCGCAGCTGGCGGCGGCGCGGGCCGAGGGCGAGGGCTGGCTGGGCCAGCTCGCGATGGCGGAGGCCGATCGTCTCGCCACCCGGGCGGAAGGCGGCGCGGACGTGGTGGCGGCCGTCTATCCCGGCTGGTCCGCGGACGCCCTGCGACGGCTGGCCCAGGCGCTGACCGCGCGGCGCCCCGTGGTGGCCCTGCTCGCGGGCGTGGGCGAGCGCACGCAGCTCGTGTTCGCGCAGTCCGAGGGGCTGCCCCACGACGTGCCCGCCCTCCTGCGCGAGGCCTGCGCCGCCCTGGGCGGGCGCGGCGGAGGGCGCGGCAACCTGGCGCAGGGGGGCAGCGATCGCACCCTTGGGGTGGCGGAGGTCCTGGGCGCGCTGGCGGCGCGCATCCGGTCCGCGTCCTGATGGGTTCTCGCCGCGCTGGTGGTGGCCGTCGCGGCGCGTCCTCCCACCGCCGCGGGGCCCCCGGCGGCGCCATGGGCCGGCGGCCCCACGTCCACATCCTCTTCACCGGGGGCACCATCTCCATGCGCATCGACCCGGGCACGGGCGCCGCCGTGCCCGCCCTGAGCGGCGTGGAGATCGTGTCGCGCGTCCACGGCCTCAAGAAGGAGGCCCGCCTCACCCTGGAGGACTACGCGCGCCTCCCCGGCCCCCACGTGACGCCGCCGTGGATGTGGCGGCTCAAGCAGCACGTGGGCAAGGTGCTGGCCGACCCCGGCGTGGACGCGGTGGTCGTCACCCACGGGACGGACACCCTCGAGGAGACCGCGTACCTCCTGGACCTCACCCTCGACGGCGACAAGCCCGTGGTGTTCTGCGGAGCCATGCGCACGGTGTCCGAGCCGGGCTGGGACGGCCCCGCGAACCTGATGGCGGCCGTGCGCACGGCCGTGAACCCCGACTCCGCCGGCCGCGGCGTGCTGGTGGCGGTGGGCGAGGAGGTCCACGCCGCCGCCGAGGCCACCAAGTGGCACAGCCAGCGGCTGGACGCCTTCCGCAGCCCGCACGGCCCCCTGGGCATGATCGACCGCGGCCACGTCGTCTACGCGCGGCCGCCCTTCCGCCGTCCCCGCATCCCCGCGCGCCGCCTGGTGCCGGAGGTGGACCTGCACACCATGGCCGCGGGCGTGGGGGACGCCCTCCTCCGCGCGTCGGTGGCGCGGGGCGCGCGCGGCCTCGTGGTGGAGGCCACCGGCTGCGGCAACGTCCCCCCCGCCGTGGTGCCGGCGCTCAAGGCCGCCATCGCGCGCGGCGTGTGCGTCGTGCTCGTGTCGCGGTGCTACGAGGGCGCGGTGTCGCCGACGTACGGCTACGAGGGCGGGGGCCGGATGCTCAAGGCCATGGGCCTCGTCTTCGGCCGCGACCTGCCCGGACCCAAGGCCCGCATCAAGCTGATGGTGGCGCTGGGCCTGACCGCCGACCGCGAGCGCCTCCGTCGGCTCTTCGAGTCCTGAGGGCCGTCCACAGGCCGTCCACACGCCGTGCACAGGCGCTGCACAGGGACTCCACCCCGCGGCGCGCCCTTCTCGACAGCCCCTGCACAGGCGCTGCACAGGCCGCCGGCCTCCGATCCACAGGCGTTGCACAGGCCGCCGACGCCGGTTCCACAGGCCATGCGCGCGGCGTGCACAGGCTTTCCACAGGCAGTGCGTCCTTGACTGCCGGCCGCGCCGTGCTAACGTGAGGGTGCCGCCGACCCGCATCGGGCGGCGAGCGAGGAAGACGGCTCTTTCGCGCGGATCGACCGGATCCCAGAGGGACCGGGACGACGCCGGGACGGCGGTTCCCCCGTGCGCAGGGTGTGTCTTCCCGAGGAGGATCGCCATGAGCGCGCAGCCGGGCTCCGGCGGGACGCCCCCCCGCAAGACCACGGTGCTGACCCTCCGCGACAAGGCGGTCGCGGGCACCCCCATCGCCATGCTGACCGCCTACGACTACCCCACCGCGCGCCTGCTCGACGAGGCGGGCGTGGACGCCATCCTCGTGGGCGACTCGCTGGCCATGGTGGTGCTGGGCCATCCCAACACCCTCGCCGTGACCATGGACGAGATGCTGCACCACGCGCGCGCGGTCAGCCGCGGGGCCAGGCAGGCCCTCCTCATCGGCGACATGCCCTTCATGAGCTACCAGAGCGACACGGCGGAGGCGGTGCGCAACGCCGGCCGCTTCCTCCAGGAGGCGGGCATGGACGCGGTGAAGCTCGAGGGCGGCCGCGACTTCGCCTCCACCGTGCGCGCGATCGTGCGCGCGGGCATCCCCGTGCAGGGCCACATCGGCCTGCGCCCGCAGAGCGTGCACGCCCTCGGCGGCTTCAAGGTGCAGGGCCGCACGGCGGAGGCCGCGCGGGCCCTGCTCGACGACGCGCTGGCCCTCGAAGAGGCGGGCTGCTTCTCCATCGTCCTGGAGAGCGTGCCCGACCGCGTGGCCGCGTACATCACGCGGCGCCTCCACGTCCCCACCATCGGCATCGGCGCGGGGAGCGGCACCAGCGGGCAGGTGCTGGTGACCCACGACCTGCTCGGCCTCTACGAGGGCCGCTCGCCGCGCTTCGCCAAGCGCTACGCCGAGCTGGGCGCCGCCGTGACCGCCGCCGTGGGCGCCTTCCGCGACGAGGTCCTCCACCGCGCCTTCCCCGCGCCGGAGCACGCCTTCACCATGGACGACGAGGAGTGGCGCGGCTTCCTCGCCCGGGTCGGCGAGAAGACCCCGCTGAAGGTGGTCAACCGCCGCCGGTGACCGCGCCCCGGGTGACGGTCTTCGGAACGGGGGCCATGGCCTGCCTGATGGGGGCGCGCCTGGCCCGCGCCGGCTCCCGGGTCACCCTCGTCGGCACCTGGCCCGAGGGACTGCGCGCCATCGCCGCCCAGGGCCTGGCCGTGGCGGAGGACGGGGGGACGTGGCACGCCCCGGCGGCGGCGCTGCCCCTGGAGGCGCCGCCACCACCGGCCGACGCCGTCCTCGTCCTCGTGAAGAGCTGGCAGACGGCGGCGGTGGCCCCCCACGCCGTGCGCGCCGCCGGCCCGAGCCTGCTGGTCACCCTCCAGAACGGACTGGGGAACCGCGAGGTCCTGGCCGCGGCGGGCGGACGCCCGCTCCAGGGAGTCACGGTCATGGGCGCCACCCTGCTCGCCCCCGGCCTGGTGCGCGGGTTCCCGGGCCAGGTCTGGCTGGAGGAGGCCGCCGCCGCCCTCGCGGGATGGCTGCGCGAGGGGGGCTTCGACGCCCACGCCGTCCCCGACATCGACCGCCACCTCTGGCGCAAGCTCGCCGTCAACTGCGCGATCAACCCGCTCTCCGCCGTGCTCGGCGTGCCCAACGGCGACCTCCTGCGCGAGCCCGAGCCCCTCGCCACCCTCGACGCCGCGGCGGCGGAAGTGGGGGCGGTGGCCGCCGCCGCCGGGGTGGCCCTGGACCCGGAGGAGGCGGTGGCGGCCGCGCGCGCGGTGGCGCGCGCCACCGCGGGCAACCGCTCCTCCATGCTGCAGGACCTCGAGCGCGGCGGGCGCACGGAGATCGGCGCGCTCTGCGGCGCGGTGGTGGAGGCGGGGGCGCGGCGGGGAGTGCCCACGCCCGTCAACGCGCGACTCCACGCCGCCGTGCGCGCGCGCGAGGCGGCGGCGCTGGCCGCCGTCCCGTGATCGTCGCCTCCACCGTCGCCGCGGCGCGGCGCTGGCGCGCGGAAGGGGCGGGCGCGGTGGGCCTCGTCCCCACCATGGGCTACCTGCACGAGGGCCACCTCTCCCTGGTGCGCCGGGCCCGCGCCGAGAGCGCGCGCGTGGCGGCCAGCGTCTTCGTGAACCCCACGCAGTTCGCGCCCACCGAGGACCTCGCCCGCTACCCGCGCGACCTCGACCGCGACCGCGCCCTCCTGGAGGCCGCCGGCTGCGACCTCCTCTTCGCCCCCTCCGCGGAGGAGATGTACCCCGCGGGCTTCGGCACGGCCATCGACGTGGGCGCGGTGGCCCGGCCCCTGGAGGGCGAGCGGCGCCCTGGCCACTTCCAGGGCGTGGCCACGGTGGTGATGAAGCTGCTCCAGGTCGTCCAGCCCTTGCGGGCCTATTTCGGGGAGAAGGACGCCCAGCAGCTCGCGGTGGTCCGCCGCCTCGTGCGCGACCTCGACGTGCCCGTGGAGGTGGTGGGCTGCCCCACCGTGCGCGAGGCCGACGGCCTGGCCATGAGCAGCCGCAACAGCTACCTGGGCGCCGAGGAGCGGCGCGCCGCCACCGTCCTCCACCGCGCGCTGCAGGCGGCGCGCGCCCGCTGGGCGGCGGGCGAGCGGGACGCCGAGCGCCTGCGCGCCGTCCTGCGGGAGGAGATCGCGGGCGAGCCGCGGGCCCGCCTGGACTACGCCGCCGTGGCCGACCCCCTCACCTTCCAGGACCTTGCGCGCGTGGAGGGCGAGGCCCTCCTGCTCCTCGCCGTGTTCGTGGGCCGGACGCGCCTCATCGACAACATGAGGCTGGCCTAGTCCAGGATCCAGCGGTAGATCCACTGCGCGCCGCGGCGGACCTCGGCGTCGTCGCGCGGGGGCATCAGCCGCACGCGCTCCCCCCCCACGCGGTCGTAGAAGGCCTGGGCGTCGAGGTTGTCGTCCCCCACGTAGAGGGCGGCGATGCGGAAGCCGTGGGCCTTCCCCGCGGCCAGCACCGCGCGCAGCAGGTCCCGGCCGAGGCCCCGGCCGCGCGCGGCCTCGTCCACCACCAGCCAGGGCACGAAGACCGCTCCCGGAGCGTAGGGCGACTCGTGCGCGGTGACGAAGCCCACCAGCTCGTCCCCCTCCCAGGCCACGAAGCTCAGGCGCGCGTCGCGCGCGGACGGAGGGTGGAGCGTTCGCTCCGGCGTGCGGCGCTCCGGCGCGACGTCCACCTGGGCCAGCAGCCGCTCCAGGGCCGCGCGCACCTCGGGCCGCGCGAAGACGGCCTCGGTGAGGGGCAGGATCGCCATTCAGGCCGGGGCGGGGCCGAGCACGCGCGCCACGTGCGGGCTGGTGAAGGCGCCGCGGGGGTCGAGGCGCCGGCGGACCTCCTGGAAGCGGTCCCAGGCCGGGTAGAGAGGGCGCAGCTCGGCGTAGGCGCGGGTGTGGGCCTTGCCCCAGTGCGGGCGTCCCGCGTGCCGGCGGAAGACCTCCTCCGCCCCCGCGAACACCGGCCGGTGGTCGAGGCCGCGGTGGGCGTGCACGGCCACGAACGCGCTCTCGCGGCCCTGGGCCATGGACAGCCACGGGTCCTCCGCGGCCAGCACCCGCACCTCGATGGGGATGCAGAGCGGGGGCCGGTCGCGGGACAGCCAGGCCCGCAGCTCGCCCACGACCTCGGGCAGGGCGGCGAGGGGCACCGCGTATTCCATCTCGTGGAAGTGCACCCAGCGCCGGCTGCAGAACACGCGGTGGCTCCAGTCGACGCCCTCGCCCTCCCGGATCAGGCGCGCCGCCCGCCGCACCAGGTCCGGCACGCGCGCGGGCCAGCGCCGGCCCAGCGCGCACAGGAGGCCGAGGCCCGCGTTCTCGGCGAGCAGGTTGTCGAGGTTCCGCGCCCGCCGGCCGCGCGGCGCCTCCTCCGTGGCGTCCAGGGCCTTCATCTCCACCACGTCGGCCCCGGGCAGCCAGAAGAACTCGAGGTGGCGGTGCTCGCGCGCGCGCCGCGGGAGGTCGGACACGGCCTCGTCCAGGGTGGCCCGCCACTTGCGATAGCGGAGGGCGAAGGCGGGGACCGTGCGCAGGCGCACCTCCGCCACCACGCCCAGCGCGCCCAGGCCGACCTGGGCCGCGCGGAGCACGTCGGCGTCGCCATCGGCGGCGCACTCGAGCACGTCGCCCGCCGCCGTCACCAGGGTGAGGCCGGCCACCTGGGCGGAGAGGCTGGGCGGCCCGAGGCCGGTGCCGTGGGTGCCCGTGCTCACCGCGCCCGCCACCGTCTGCCGGTCGATGTCGCCCAGGTTGGCGAGGGCGCGGCCGCGCTCGTGCAGGAAGCGGTTCACGCGGTCCAGGCGCGCGCCGCCGGGGACGGTGGCGGTGCCGGTGCCCGCGTCCAGGGACCACGGCGTCGCGTAGTCCTCCAGGGAGAGGAGCACGTCGTCGGTGGCCGCCACCTCGCTGAAGGAGTGGCCGCTGCCCGCCACCCGCAGCCGCGGGGCGGCGCGCACGGCGGCCACCAGCTCGTCCGTGTTGCGCGGGCGCTCGACGCGCAGGGGCCGGCAGGTCACCACCCCCGACCAGTTGGTCCACGTGCTCACAGGAAGCACTGCCCCTCGCCGCGATAGGTCGGCGCCTCCCCCGCCACCCGGCCGTCCTCCACCAGCAGCAGGCGGTCGAAGTGCTCGCACAGCTCGCCCGCCTTGGCGTGGCGGAAGAGCACGGGGTCGCCCAGGGCCAGCCGCTCCCGGCCCGCGTCGCGCAGGGGCGTCTGCACCTCGCCCGCGCCCTCGGCGGGCAGCAGGCGCAGGCCCTCCGGCAGCCAGGGCTGCGGGAGGCGGTCCGCGCCCGCGCGCCCCGAGGCCACGTACCCGCCGCCGTGGCAGGTGAGGAGGCCGGGCCCGGGCCGCCGGGCGACCTCCAGCGCGAAGCCGGCCGCGGGCTGGTGGCGGAAGGACCGGTAGCCGTCGAACAGCGCGGGCGCGAAGAAGGCGGAGCCCGCCGTCACCTCCGTCACGCACGCCTCCGCCCCCGTGCTCTCCAGGCTGCCCGTGCCGCCGCCGTTGACGAAGCGCAGCCCCGGGCACTCCTCGCGCACCGCGGCCACCATGGCCGCCCGCCGGCGGGCCACCTCGCCGCGGGAGCGTCGCTTGAGGGCGCGGATCACCACGCCCTCCGCCCGCCGGCCGCGCGGGTCGTCGGGAACCCCCGCGATCTGCGCCTCGTACCCCATCAGCCCCTCCAGCACGAGGCCCTCCGCGCGCGCCACCGCGCGCGCCAGGGCACGCGCCTCCTCCGGCCTCCGCAGGGGCGAGCGGCGCACGCCGAAGTGAAGTCCGGGGAAGCGCGAGGACATGTCCGCGTCCAGGCAAACGGGGAGGACGGCTCCCGCGCGCGCGGCCGCCGCCGCGGCCAGGGCCACGTGCTCCTCGCTGTCCACCATGAGGACGATGCCGGCCCCGCCCCGGACCGCGCGCGCCACCGCCGCCAGCTGCTCCGCCTGGCACGCGGGATAGGCCACCAGGAGGTCCCGGAAGCCGCGCTCCGCCAGCCACACCGCCTCCGCCGCGCTGTAGCACATGAGGCCGGCGAAGGGCGGCTCGCGCAGGATCCGCTCCAGGAGCGTCCGCGAGCGCACGGACTTGCTGGCCACGCGCACGCGCCGGCCCGCCGCGCGCCGCCCCACCTCCGCCACGTTGGCGTCGAAGCGCTCGAGGTCCACGAAGGCCAGGGGCAGGGCGCGCCCGCGGAGGGCGTCCCGGTAGTAGGAGTAGGGGCGCGTCAGGCGCAGGCGGTCACACCCTCACCAGCGGGTCGAAGAGCTTGCGGTGCTCGTCGAGGGCGAAACGGTCGGTCATCCCCGCGATGTAGTCGCAGACCACCCGCTGGAGGCCGTCGGCCTCGATGCGCCGCTGGTGGCGCGGCGGGAGCTGCAGCGGCTCGCCCACGTAGCTCTGGAAGAGGTCGCGCAGGATGCGTCCCGCCTTGTCCCCCATGCGCACCACGCGGTAGTGCCGGTACATGTTGCGGTAGAGGAAGTCCTTCAGCTCGCGCACGCGCGCGCCCATGCCCTCCGAGTAGGAGACCAGGCGGCGCCCCGCCGCGCGCACGTCGGCCACGGAGCGGACGCCCGCGGACTGCAGGTTGGACAGGGTGGTCTCCAGCAGGTCCTGCGTGCAGGCGTCGATGATCCGCCGCACCACCTGGTGCCGCACGATGCGGCCGTCGGCCACGCCCTGGGCCAGCACCTGGTCGTGCGCCTCGCGGAACAGGGCCACGGCGCGGATCTGCTCCACCTCGATCATCCCGGAGGTGAGCCCGTCGTCCACGTCGTGGTTGTTGTAGGCGATCTCGTCCACGAAGTCGACGAGCTGCGCCTCCAGGGTGGGCGCCTCGCCGGGGGCGTACTCGGGGGGGGCCTGCCCGTCGCTCTCCGGCTTGTGCTTGATGATGCCCTCGCGCACCTCCCAGGTGAGGTTCAGGCCCGGGAAGTCCGGATAGCGCACCTCGAGCGTCTCCAGGATGCGCAGGGTCTGCTGGTTGTGCTCGAAGCCTCCGTGGCTGGCCATCAGCTCCGCCATCACCTTCTCGCCGGAGTGGCCGAAGGGCGTGTGGCCGAGGTCGTGGCCGAGGGCCAGGCACTCCGTCAGCTCCTCGTTGAGGCCCAGCGCGCGCGCCACCGTGCGCCCGATCTGCGCCGCCTCCAGGCTGTGGGTCAGGCGCGTGCGGTAGTTGTCCCCCTCGTGGTTGACGAAGACCTGCGTCTTGTACTCGAGCCGCCGGAAGGACGAGCTGTGCACGACGCGGTCGCGGTCGCGCTGGTAGCGGCTGCGCAGGCGGTGCTCCGGCTCCGGGTGGGTCCGGCCCCGGCTGTGCGCGCTGCGCATGCCGTAGGGCGCGAGGCGCTCGTCCTCCCAGGCCTCCTGCGCGGCGCGGTCGAAGAGCCGCATGGCCCGCATTCTATGCGTCATGGCGCGCGCGGGCGCTCCGCGCCCGCGAGCGCCGCGTATAGACTGGTCGGGATGGACCGAGTCCCCGTCGGCGTGCTCGGCGCCACCGGCGCCGTGGGCCAGCGCTTCCTGCAGCTCCTGGAGGGCCACCCGTGGTTCGAGGTGGTGGAGCTGGCCGCGTCGGACCGCTCGGCGGGCAAGCCCTACGCGGAGGCCTGCACCTGGCGCCTTCCCGGCCCGCTCCCGGCGGCGCTGGCCGGGCGCGTGGTCGCCAACTGCGAGGGCCCGTTCCGGGCGCGCATCCTCTTCTCCGGCCTCGACTCGTCGGTGGCGGGCACGGTGGAGGCGGCCCTGGCCGAGCGCGGGCACGCCGTGGTCTCCAACGCGCGCAACCACCGCATGGACGCGGACGTCCCCCTCCTCATCCCCGAGGTCAACCCCGACCACCTCGACGCGCTGGCCGTCCAGCGCCGGCGCACGGGCCGGGGCTACATCGTCACCAACCCCAACTGCAGCGTGGTGGGCCTGGCCCTGGCCCTCGCCCCCCTGCACCGCGCCTTCCGCGTGGAGGGCGTGGCCGTGGTCACGCTCCAGGCCCTCTCCGGCGCGGGCTACCCGGGGGTGGCCTCCCTCGACATCGCCGACAACGTGCTGCCCTTCATCGGCGGCGGCGAGGAGGAGAAGATCGAGAGCGAGCCGCAGAAGATCCTCGGCCGCTTCGACGGGAGCGCGTTCGTGCCCGCGGACTTCCCCATCTCCGCCTCCGTGCACCGCGTGGACGTCTCCGACGGCCACACCATGGCCGCCTTCGTCCGCCTGCGGAAGAAGGCCACCCCGCAGGAGGCGGCGGAGGTGCTGGCCTCCTTCCGCGGCGAGCCCCAGGAGCGCGGCCTGCCCTCCGCCCCCGCGCGGCCCATCCACTTGGCCGCGGAGCCGGACCGGCCGCAGCCGCGCCTCGACCGCGACCGCGAGCGGGGCATGGCGGTGACGGTGGGACGCCTGCGCCGGGACAACCAGTTCGACCTGCGGCTGGAGGCCCTGGTGCACAACACCGTGCGCGGGGCGGCCGGCGCCGCCATCCTGAACGCGGAGCTGCTGGTGGCGCGCGCGCTCGTGCCGTGATCGTCCTCAAGTTCGGAGGGACGTCGGTGGGCGGCGCGGCGCGCATCCTGGCCGTGGCCGAGCGGGTCGAGGAGCGACGTGCCCGCCAGCCGGCCGTGGTCGTCTCCGCCCTGGCCGGGGTGACGGACCTCCTGATCCGCGGCGCGCGCCTGAGCGAGGCCCGCGCGGACGGCGCGGACGCCATCGTGCAGGACCTGCGCGGCCGGCACCGCGCGGTGACGCGGGAGGCGGTGCCCGCGGGCCCGGCCCAGGAAGCGGTCCTGGGCCACGTGGACGCGGTCCTCGACGAGCTGCGCGCGCTCTACGCGGGCGTGCGCAACCTGGCGGAGCTGACGCCGCGCACGCTCGACGCCATCGCGGGGATGGGCGAGCGCCTCTCCGTGGAGGTGGTGGCGGCGGCCCTGCGCGGGCGGGGCCTCGACGCCGTGGCCGTGGACGGCCGCGACGTGATCGTCACGGACGACGCCTTCGGGCGCGCCACCCCCCTCCTCGAGGAGACGGACGAGCGCGTGCGGGCGTCCCTGCGGCCCCTGCTCGCGCGCGGCGCCGTGCCCGTGGTCTCCGGCTTCGTCGGGCGCACGCGCCAGGGAGTGGCCTCCACGCTGGGCCGGGGCGGGTCCGACTGGTCGGCGGCGGTGATCGGCGCCGTGCTGCCCGCGGAGGAGATCCAGATCTGGACGGACGTGGACGGCATGATGACGGTGGACCCGCGCGTGGTGCCGCTGGCCCGCGTGCTGCCCGAGGTCAGCTTCGCGGAGGCGGCGGAGCTCGCCTACTTCGGGGCCAAGGTCCTCCACCCCGCCACCATCAAGCCGGCCGTGGAGCGCGGGATCCCGGTGCGCATCCTGAACTCGCTCAACCCGACCGCGCCGGGCACCCTGATCGCCGACCATCCCGGCGAGCCGCAGGCGGAGGGCCAGCCGCGGGCCATCGCCTTCAAGAAGGGGATCAGCGTGGTCCTCATCGCGCAGCCGCGCATGCTCATGGCCTACGGCTTCGTGGCCCGGGTGTTCGCGGTCTTCGACCGCCACCGCACGCCCGTGGACCTCATCGCCACCTCCGAGGTCTCGATCTCCCTGACCGTGGACGACCCCAGCCGCCTGGGCGCGGTGGAGGAGGAGCTGCGGCCGCTGGGCGAGGTGCGCACCATGCCGGGCATGGCCATCGTCAGCGTGGTCGGCCGCGGGTTCGTGCGCCGTCCCGGCCTGGCCGGCCGCGTCTTCCAGGCCCTGCGCGAGGTCAACGTGACCATGATCTCCTTCGGCGCCTCCGACGTGAACCTGTCCTTCGTGGTGGCGGAGGAGGACGCCGAGCGCGCGGTGCGCCTCCTCCACCGCGAGTTCTTCGAGGCGGCATGAAGGTCGCCGTCGTCGGCCACGGGAAGACCGGGCGCGAGGTCGAGACCGTGCTGCGCGAGCGCGGCCACGAGGCCGTCGTGGTGGGCAAGGGCCAGCCCTTCCCCGACGGCTGCACCGTGGGCATCGACTTCACGCGCGCGGAAGCGGTCTTGAGCAACGTCCGCGCGGCGGTGGCCAGGGGCGCGCGCTACGTGGTCGGTACCACGGGCTGGACGGACCACCTGGACGAGGTGCGCCGCGTGGTCGAGGAGAAGGGCGGCGGGCTCGTCTACGCGGCCAACTTCTCCGTGGGCGTGAACCTGTTCTACCGCATCGTGCGCGAGGCGGCCGCCCTGCTCGCTCCCTTCCCCGAGTACGACCCCTACGTCCTCGAGCGCCACCACCGGCAGAAGAAGGACGCGCCGTCGGGGACGGCGAAGGCCCTGGCCGCCATCCTGGCGAGCGCGGGCGGACAGCGGCGCAGGGCCGTCCACGAGCTGAGCGGCGCCCTCCCCGACGACGCCTTCCACGTGGCCGCCCTGCGCGCGGGCGGCATCGTGGGCGAGCACACGGTGGGCTTCGATTCCGGAGGCGACGAGATCCTGCTCGAGCACCGCGCGCGCAGCCGGCGCGGCTTCGCCCTGGGCGCCGTCCTGGCCGCGGAGTGGATCGCGCCCCGCACGGGCTTCTACGCCTTCGAGGACGTCATGGCCGCCCTGGCCGCGCGCTAGCGCGCGGGTTGGCCCCCTTCCTCGCGTCTGCTAGAATCCTTCGTCCCACCTTCGGGCCGCTAGCTCAGCTGGGAGAGCGCCTGGTTCGCAATCAGGAGGTCGGGGGTTCGATCCCCCCGCGGTCCACCAAACACGGGTACCTCCATCGCGGGGATACCGGCCGGCGCTACGGGACCCAGCCGGGCAGCGCCGATGCCTGCCGGATCCAGCTCGCCACGAGCTTCTCATCGAGCCGGTCGCCCTCGTGGATGTCGAGGTAGCGACCGATTCTCTCCGTTGCGACAGCCTAGCCGGCCCTCAAGAGGCTCTCGAGCACGCCGGACGTGCGGGCGAAGACCTCCTCGAAGCTTCCCATCCCGTCCACCTTCACGACGCCATGGAGCTGGCTGTACTTCTCGATCACGGGCACGGTCTTGGTCTCGTGCTCGTGAAGCCGCTGCACGATCCTGGCGGTGGCGTTGTCATACGGCATGCAGCGGTCGGTCCGGCTTCGCTCGTCGAGGCGTCGGATGAGCTCGAGGGTGGGCACCTGGATCTCGATGCTGCGTGAGACCGAGGAGCCGTGCTTCCGCAGCAGGCCGTCGAGGATGTAGGACTGCACGAGCGTCCTCGGGAATCCCTTGAAGATGAAACCCTTGACCTCCTTCGACCGCTCCAGCTTCTTCTCGATCAGCGGCACGACGATCTCGTCGGGCACGAGCTGCCCGCTCTCGTAGAGAGACGCGATGTTGCCGCCGATGAGCGTCCCGGCCTTGATCTCGTCATCGAGCATGGGGCCGGTGGCCACGTACTCGAGGCCGTACTTGCGGGCAAGGGCCGCGCTCTGGGACCCCCTCCCCGAGCCGGGATACCCGAACACGACCACGTTGACCAGGTGCCTGGCCAGCTCGTTGCGGATGATCGCGCGGATGTCGGCGGTCACCTTCTCGATCGGCTGGTTCCCGTTGACGCGCTGGTAGGAGCCCCTCTCGCGGTAGAAGCCGAGCACGGGCAGCGTCTTCTCGCGGTACTCGCGCAGACGGTTGCGGATGACGGCCTCGTTGTCGTCCGTGCGGCCCGCGGTCCGGCCTCGCTCGAGCAGGCGGCGTATCGAGGTCTCCTCGTCCACCTCGAGGCTGACGAGGCAGCTGAGCGACGTGCCCAGCTTCATCATCAGACCTTCCAGGATGTAGCACTGCACGTACGTGCGCGGGAAACCGTCGAAGAGGAAGCCGTTGGCTTCGGAGTGCTCCGTGATCGTCTTCTCGATCACCTGAACGATGATCTCGTCCGAGACGAGGCCTCCCGAAGCGACGCTGGTCCTGGCCTCCTGGCCCAGTCTCGTATCCGCCGCGATCTCCTTGCGCAGCAGGTCGCCGGTCGAGATGTAGAAGAGGTTGAACTCCCCGACCAGGCGCTCCGACTGCGTTCCCTTGCCCGCCCCGGGCGGACCGAAGAGCGCGACGTTAAGCATCGCGCGCCAACGATACCGCAAGCGCGCAGGGCCAAGGCGGCCGGCCCACCCGGGCCGAACGACTCAGCGCATGGCCTCCATCGGAGACAGTCGGGAGGCGCGGATGGCGGGGTACAGGCCGAACACGAGCGCGAGCGCCAGCGCCACGGCCCAGGCGACGGCCAGGCCGTAGGGGTTGAC
>DATBIO010000274.1:0-20326 GCA_036556965.1 Vicinamibacteria bacterium | reverse complement strand
CGAAAGGCTTGCGCCGGGGGTTGTCGAAGACGCTCCCGAAGGCGTGGTCGAAGGCCACGAAGCCGTAGGTCTTGGTGTTGTTGCTGATGGAGTCGCCCTCCCCGATCATGCGGGCGCCCGCGAAGACGAAGAAGCGCGCCTCTTTCGGGCGCCAGTCCAGGGGCTCGGTGGGGTTGGCGTGGACGCGCGTGGCCCGCCCCGAGAACCAGCGGTTGACCCCCCGGATCGGGTTGATCAGGGTGGCGCCGATCTCCCGCCAGATGCGGTTGTTCGTCGCCGTGTTGTCCAGCAGCTGCGAGGTGAGCCGGTAGCTCATCTCGCCCAGGGCCATGCCGCCGATCCCCGTGGAGACCATGTCGTTGTAGGACATGGGGTGCGTCTCGCCGCAGCACTCCCAGAAGAACGCTCCCGCCACCGCGAAGGCGGAGGACTCCCAGAACCCGAAGCCGTTGGCGCGCCCCGCGTTGTAGTACGTGCTGCCGTTGATGGGGTGGATGCGCTGGTTGGTCCGGAACTGGTTGTCGTCGAAGGTGAAGCCCTCCTCGATGTTGTGCCACCAGCTGCGCGGGCTGATCTGGTTGAAGTTCGCGCTGCGCACGTACTCGTTGACGCCCGAGGCCACCCAGTTGATGGCCAGCGCCTCCGCCGCCCCCCAGCCGAGGTTCTTGGACACGCCCCAGGCGTCGCGGGCCTCCTCGGGGTGGCCGGGGCCGGGAGGGCCCGACGGCCAGCCGTTGTCGGGATGCCAGCGCAGGCCGAGGCGCACCTCCCAGGCCGAGCCGGAGCCGGTGGGCGGCAGGGCCACGGGCCCCAGCTCGTAGTCCGAGACGCTGAAGTAGGTGTACGAGCCGGACACGTCGAGGGCCAGGGAGTCGTTGAGGTTCACCTCCACCCCGGGGAGGACGCCGAGGCTGAAGCCGTTGCTGGGGTGGGTGGGGCTGTCGCCCGGCTCCTCGGGAGGAGGCTGGAAGGCGAACAGCTCGCTCCGGGGGTGCAGCCGGGCCAGCCCCACGCGTCCCTGGAGATAGGGGCGCACACGCCGCCCCTGATCGCCGAACATGCGGGTGGCGAACAGGTACGTCTGCTGGAAGCCCCACTCCGGCTCCTCGGTGTAGGGGTCCTTCATGTCGAAGGAGCCGAAGCTCAGGCCGAAGCCGTAGCGCCAGCGCTTCCCGTTGCGGAACAGGTTGAAGTCGCCGCCGATGGGCTCGCGGAAGAGGTCGCCGAAGGCGCCCCCGGCCGTCCCCGTGCTGAGGGCCGCGGAGATGCCCCAGCGGGGATGGTCCGGCGGGGCCGCCGGCGCCGGCTCGTCGGAGCGCGCCTCGCCGCCGGCCAGGAGGAGCAGCACCAGCGAGACCGCCGAGGGCCGCAAGGTGGTGAGGAGGGGCGGTCTCATGGCCATGCCCTCGCCGCTCAGGGAACGAGGGGGATCTGCGACGCGATGCCCAGGTCGATCAGGTGGTTCAGGCGGCTGTCGATCTGGAAGAAGCGGGCCACCGTCTTTGCGGGCAGGACCTTGAGCATCTCGTCCTTGTACTTGCGCTGCAGGGCGACGCGCTTGTCCTCGATGGCGAACGAGCGCTCCAGGAGACCCTGGGCCTTGGCGTCGTTGAGGGAGTCGAAGTGCTCGGCCAGGTCCTGGATGACGGCCACGCGGTCGTCGCCGATGGCCTTGCGCTCCGCCTCGTACTGCTTGTAGATCGGCCAGAAGGCCGCCGCCTGCGTGGCGTCGAGCTTCATGTTCTTGGCCATCAGGTCCGACTTCTCCGTCGCCACGTCCTTGCGCAGCAGCTCGATGGCCGCGTCCACGTTCTTGCGCGCCTTCTCGGCGTCCTGGGCGGCGGCACCCTGGGCGCCCGCCAGGGCCAGCGCGGCGGCGGCCGCCAGTGGCCATGCCTTCGTCGTCATCGAAAACCTCCCCGGGGACCAGGCCCCTCGTGTCCTCGTTCCGCGGAGCGGATGGTACAGGAGCCCGGCGTGCCCGCGTATGAGACTTTGGTAGTACGCCGGCCGGGAGGGGCTCGCGCCATAATCGGCGGCGTGAGGTGGAAGGCGCCGGGCCGGCTGCTGATGATCGCCGCCGCCGCCGGCGCCACGGGCTGCCGGCGCGCGCCGCGGGCGGACGGGCCGCCGCCCGCCGCCCCGGCGTCCACGCCCCCGGCCTTCGCGCCCACCGTGACCAACCCCGGCCCGCCGCCCGGCCCCGCCCCCAAGGGAATGGTGTGGGTGCCCGGTGGCGAGTTCTCCATGGGGGCCGAGGACCCGCGCCCCCTCCCGCAGGGCGGGCACGACCCCATGGAAGACGCGCGCCCCATCCATCGCGTCCACGTGGACGGCTTCTGGATGGACGCCACCGAGGTCACCAACGCGGAGTTCGCCCGCTTCGTGAAAGCCACGGGCTACGTGACGGTGGCCGAGCGGAAGCCGCGCGCGGAGGACTACCCCGGCGCGCCGCCCGAGAACCTGGTGGCGGGCTCGGTCGTGTTCAGCCCTCCCCCCCGGCCCGTGCCCCTCGACGACCATTACCGGTGGTGGAGCTACGTGCAGGGCGCGAACTGGCGGCATCCATCGGGCCGCGCCCGCAGCCTGGCCGGCCGCGATGCGTACCCCGTGGTCCACGTCGCCTACGAGGACGCCGAGGCCTACGCCCGCTGGGCGGGCAAGCGGCTGCCCACGGAGGCGGAGTGGGAGTTCGCGGCGCGGGGCGGGGCGCCGGGCAGGGTCTACGTCTGGGGCGACGACTTCCGGCCGCAGGGCACCTGGATGGCCAACACGTACCAGGGCCGCTTCCCGCACGCCTCCCAACCCGAGGACGGGTACCCCGCGGCCGCGCCCGTGGCGCGTTACCCGGCCAACGCCTACGGGCTCTACGACGTGGCCGGCAACGTGTGGGAGTGGACCAGCGACTGGTACCGGCCCGACACGTACGCGCGGCGCGCCGCCGCCGGGGTGGCGCGCAACCCGGCGGGACCGGACACGCCCTTCGACCCCGCGGAGCCCACGGAGAAGAAGCGCGTCCACCGCGGAGGGTCCTTCCTCTGCAACGACCAGTACTGCGTGCGCTACATGGTCGGCACCCGCGGCAAGGGCGAGGTCACCA
The DNA here is from genome assembly GCA_036556965.1 of Vicinamibacteria bacterium. Taxonomy (GTDB): domain Bacteria; phylum Acidobacteriota; class Vicinamibacteria; order Fen-336; family Fen-336; genus DATBIO01. Next base: position 17,226 of record DATBIO010000274.1, on the reverse strand, counting down.
CGGGAAGCGACCACCTGGGCTTCCGCTGCGTGAAGCCGACCTCCGCCTCCTGAATCCGCGGAGCGGCCGCCTCAGCGCGGGCGGCGCCGCCGGGTCCGGCGGGCGCGCCGGCCGGGCGGGGCGCTCATCTCGGAGGCGCGATCGGCCAGCTCGACCCGCGATGCCGCATGCATCTTGTGGAGCACGCTCGCCCGATAGCCGCGCACCGTGCGGTCCGCCGTGCCGAGGACCGCGGCGATCTGCCGGCTCGCCCGGCCGGCCACCAGCAGCGCGTACACCTCGCGCTCGCGCCGGGTGAGCGAACGGTAGCGGTCGCGCAGGGCCAGGGCCGGCCCCACGGCCGCGCGCCGGGCGGCGTCCTCGTCCAGGGCGCGCTGGACGGCCTGCTGCAGCGTCTCCCGTCGCTGCGCGGTGTCGCGCGCGCGCTGCTCCTCGCCGGCGGGCCCGCCGCGCGGCGCCGCGCCGCGCTTCAGGAACACGGTGGCCACCGGCTCCTCGCGCCGGGCCAGGGCCGCGCGCACGGAGAGCCCTCCCGCCCGTGCACGCACGTCCACGAGCAGGCAGCTCGGGCGCGTGTCGGGCGGAGTGCGGAGGAAGTCCTCGGCCGAGGCGTAGGCCCGCACCTCGAAGCCCGCGGCCCGCAGCTGGGCGGCGAGGGCGGCGCGGACCGCCGCATCCTCCTCCACGACGTGCACCGTTCCGGCGGATGATGGAGCCACGGCGACGGGGAGCCTACGGTGCCTTCCCGCGGCCCGTCCATTGGACCTTGGTCCACCCCCCTTGGGCGGCGGCGGGACGGCTAGGACCTTTGTCCCATTCTCCCGCCCGTGGCCTTTGCGCCAACATGCGCCGTCCATGTCGGGCGGTACCGTGTTCGTCATTGACGACGATGCGTCGGTGCGCAAGGCACTGGCCCGCCTGATCCGCGCCGCCGGCTACGAGGTGCGGACCCTGGCCAGCGCGGGCGCGTACCTGAGCCTCGAGCCCCCGGCGCCCCCGGCGTGCCTCGTGCTCGACATCCGCATGCCCGTCATGACGGGGCTCGAGCTGCAGCAGGCGATCGTGGGGACCCCGCGCGGCCTGCCCGTGGTGTTCATCACCGGCCACGGCGACCAGGACGTGCGACAGCAGGCGGTCGCCATGGGCCCGGTGGACGTGCTGGACAAGCCGCTGGACCAGACGGTGCTGCTGGGGGCCATCGCGCGGGCCCTGGGCCGGGGCACCCCCGGTCCGAACCGCGGCTGACCTCCGGCCCCTCAGTTCGGCAGCGCCTTCTCCTTCAGGGTCCAGCCGCGCGCCGCCAGCTCGCGGCGAGCGGTGTCCGAGGCGACGCCGCTGAGCCAAAGCGTGGGCTTGGCGGAAGCCAGGTCCGGCTGCGCCACCGCCTCTTCCACCTCGGCCGTCCAGGTCAGGTAGTCGAAGGCGGTGGGGAACACGACCTTCCCCGATCCGGTGCGGCCGACGAACACCTGGCGGCGGGCCTGCACGCTGGCCACCGGCTCCACCGTGGCGTGGTAGCGGGCCAGGAGCCGCGCGCTGGTGCGGAAGAAGCGCGCGTCCTCCTCCGAGGTGCTCTCGCGCGCGGCGAGGGCGATGGCGTCGCCGCGGCCCGACGCCTTGCCCAGGGACGCGAAGGCCTCCACCGTCTCCGTCTGCAGCGTGGGCGTGAAGTGGGGGTTCTTGAGGAACGCCTTGCGCGCCGGCTCGGGCACGCCCATGGCCACCATCTTCTGGTCGTTGTGCTTGGCCACGTCCGCCGCCGGCAGCTCCCACGCCATCTTGTTCATGGTGGTGGCCGCGCCCACGCCGGGGACGGAGACGAGCGAGGTTGTGAAGCCGCCCGCGTAGGCGGCCCAGCCGATGTCGTCGAGCTTCTTCGAGAGGGCGGGGTTGGTGGTGTAGGGGTCCACGCCCAGCTTCTGCGCCCACTGGCGGCGGGCCTTGCTCATCCCGGACGCGTCCTTGGCCGCGTCCGCGGCCTCGTCCTCGGCCTTCTTCCCGCCGCCCGAGGAGGACTCGTCTCCGGCCACCGCGTCCTTGGCGTCGCCGGCCGCGTCCTTGGTCTTGGCCCCCACGCCCTTGAAGAAGCGGCCCACGCCCTTGGGCACCCCCTTGACCGTCTCCACGGGGTGCGTGGCCACGTTGGCCACGGCCTTGGCCTTCTTCTCCGTGGAGGCGGCCAGCGACTTCGCGAACACGTCGGTCTTGCTCACGTCCTCCAGCTTCTCGAGGGCGGCCACCTCGTGCACGCGCACCTCGAGCATCTCGCGGCTGGGGGCCTCGAAGGTGCCGAAGTCGGAGACGACGGTGAAGGCCGTCATGTAGCCGTCGGACCTCGCCGCCTCGGCCACCTTGAACCGCGGTCCCGAGAGCAGGGCGGCGGGGGCCAGGTCGGCGGCGCGCAGAGTGGGCGCCGGCTCCGCGGCCAGGGAGAGCAAGGCGCCGGCCCCGGCCATGGCCAGGCTCGTGCCGACGGTTAGCAGCCGCATGCGGTTCCTCCTCTCGACGTCGCAGGACGCTGTAGTCTCCTCGAAGCTAGTGCAAGATGGCGAGAGCGGCAACCAGGGGCCCCGTGACCGCGTGCCGAGGCACCGGCATGGGACCTAGGTCCCATGGAGGGACGGCAGGCGCCGCGCTATCGTTTTCGCCCGCTCGAAGGAGGCTCACCCATGCGCACGTCAACGTGTCTCGCCGTGGCGGTCGTGACCGCCCTGGCCCTGGCGCCCGCGGCGGCCGAGGCGGCGGACCCCGTCCTCCGCCTGCGCGCCTTCGCCGTCAACATGTCCGGCACCGGCCGCAGCAGCGCGGGGACCCTCGACATCGTGGTGGAGAGGTGGTCCACGGACGAGGAGCAGGACAAGCTGCGCGCGGTCCTGGTGGAGGGAGGCGGCGAGAAGCTCCTGGACGCCCTCCAGGACGTCAAGCCCCGCGCCGGGTACATCAGCACCTCGACGTCCCTGGGCTGGGACCTGCAGTTCGCGCGGCAGATCCCCTACGGCGACGGCGCGCGCCGGATCATCCTGGCCACCGACCGCCCCATGAGCTTCTTCGAGCTGCGCAACCAGCCCCGCTCCCGCGATTACGAGTTCCTCCTCGTCGAGATCCGCCTGAACAAGAACGGGGTAGGCGAGGGCAAGCTGGCGGGCGCGGCCAAGGTCAGCTACGACGCCGACACCCGCGTCATGGAGATCGAGAACTACGGGATCGAGCCCGTCCGCCTCACCAAGGTCGAAGTGGTGGGGAAGTAGCGGCGGCCGCCATGGGCCTGCGCGCGTCGCCCGCCGTCCTGCTTCTCGCCCTCGTCCCCGCGGCCTCCAGCGGACAGACCCCGCCCCCGCCCGGAGGCGCCCACACGCGCGCCATGGTCTTCCAGAGCGTGCGCGGGACCCTGGTGCGCGCGGACAAGGAGCTCAGCGGCATCGTCATCAAGACGGACGCGGGCGACCAGATGGCCTGGCGCTTCCGCCCGCGCGTGGTGGAGGAGGCGGCGCGCTTCCCCCCGGGCACGCCGCTGTGGGTCATCTATCGCGAGATGGCGCCGGGCCAGCGCGCGGTGACCGCGATCGGCTTCCCGGACGTGGCCCCGCGGCCCCTCTACGTGAACGCCACCGGGGACCCGGTGCGTCTGCGCACTGCCGCCGCCGCGGGCGGGGAGTGCGCTTCTCTCACCGCCGAGGGCCCCGCCGCGGAGCACAGGCTCGGCCGCAACGGGTCGGTGGAGGACGACGGCGCCTGCTGGTGCTGCGCCGGCCCCACCGAGACGTGCGCGCCCGTGAACCGCTCAGGGGCGGGCCGGATCGTCCTGTCGCAGTGCTTCCCGTGACGCCGCCGTGCCGCCGGCCAGGGGCAGGGAGAAGCTGAAGGTCGCGCCCGCGTCGGCGTTGTTCCAGGCGGTGATGGTGCCTTCGTGCGCCTCCAGGATGGTGCGCGCGATGGCCAGGCCCATGCCGATCCCCGCCGGCTTGGTGGTGTAGAAGGGCTCGAAGACGCGGGCCAGGCCCTCCGCGTCGTCGCGCAGGCCGGGGCCCGTGTCCTCCACCGACACCTGGGCGTGGGGACTGGCCAGCAGCGTGCGCACGACCACTTCCCGCCGCGTGCGCGCGCCGAGGTCCATGGCCTCCAGCGCGTTCAGGAGCAGGTTGATGACCACCTGCTGGATCTGTACGCGGTCCGCGCTCACCACGGGCGCCCGCGGGTCCAGGTCGAGGCGGAGAGCGACGTTGCGGATCACGGCGTCGCCGCCGAGGAGCCCGGCCGCGTCGGCCACCAGGGCGTTGAGGGAGAGGGGAGCGCGCTCCGGCGCGTGCTTGCGCAGCATCTCGCGGATCCGCCGGATGAGGTCGCCCGCCCGGCGGCCCTCGTCCGCGATGTCGCCCAGCACCTCCCGCAGCTCCTCCGCGTTCACCGCGCCCTCGAGGGAGAGGAGCGCCGCCTGGGCGTTGGCGAGGATGGCGGCCAGCGGCTGGTTCAGCTCGTGGGCGAGGGAGGTCGTCAGCTCGCCCACGGTGGAGACGCGGAGGAAGTGGGCCAGCTCCTCGCGGCTGACGCGGGCCTCCGCCTCCGCGCTCCGGGCCTCGGTGACGTCCGTGTGCCCCACCACGGCCCCGCCCTCGGGCCGCCGCAGGGGAACCACGGACATCGCGAACCATCTTGTGCCGTGCGGGCCCGCGCACGTGTACTCGTGGTCGAAGACGCCGGGCGCCCCGGCCAGCACGCGGCGGATCCCTTCCCGGGCCTCCGCCGACGCCGGGAGGCCGGGACGGGCGGTGGACCCGCAGGCCGCGAGGTAGTTCGCGCCCACTCCCACGGGGAGGCCGCCCCCTTCGGCCGTCCTCGCCCAGCTCTCGTTGACGGCGATGATGCGGCCCTCACGGTCGAGCACGGCCACCAGGCCGGTGAGGGACGAGAGGATGGAGGACTTCATCTCCTCGCTGGCGCGCAGGGCGTCCTCCGTCTCCTTGCGCGCGAGGGCGCTTCCGAAGACCTCGGCCACCAGGAGCAGGCGCTGGTCCCCCTCGTCCGTGCGCGCCTGCCCGGGGTCGGGCTCGATGCTGAGGGCGCCGAGCACGCGCGTGCCCACCACCAGCGGGAACGAGGTCCATCCCCCCTCGCCGCGCAGGACGAAGGGCAGGTCGTGCCCGGCGGGCGGGAGCAGGCCATCCGCCGACCAGGCGCCCAGGACCTCCGGACCCTCGCGCTGGACGCGCGCGACGAGCAGGCGCCGCGCGCCGAAGAACTCGCCCACCTGCCGCAGCCAGGTCGTGAAGGCCGTGCTCATCGCGTCGCTGGGAAGCTGGACGAAGGCCCCCGAGAGGTGGGAGACGAGGGCCTGGAAGCGCAGGCGCTCGGCCAGGAGTCGCTCCGTGCCCCTCCGCTCCTCCATCAGGGCCCCCAGGGCGAAGAGGGGCACGCCCACGGTGGTGAGGAAGATCTGGAGCACGACCACCGCCTCTTCCGCGGGCAGCGGGTGCATGGGCGTCCCCCCGCGCGTGGCCGCGGCGATGGCGAGCAGGGCCGTGCCCAGGAGGGCCAGGCTCGCCCCCGCCGACCCGAAGCGGGCGGCCGCCCAGAGGAGCAGGGGCAGGAGCAGGGTGAGGGAGGTGGGCCGGTTCCAGCGCAGCAGCCCGCTGCCGAAGAGCAGCATGCCCGCCCCCACGAGCAGGGCGGCCAGCGCCGCCGCCTCCGCCACGCGCGGCCACGGGAGGCCGCTCCCGCCCCGGACGCGCGACGACACCAGCGCGACCAGGGCCGGGACCAGCGTCAGCTCGGTGAGGGTGTTGGCGTAGAGCCGGGTCCGCCACACCTCCCAGTAGGCGTCGCCGCGCAGGAGGGACACGGCGGCGGCGTCCAGGAAGCAGGAGAGGAATGGTGCGAGCAGCACCGCCCCCGCCACGAACACCACCGCGCGGCGGAAGGTGTCGAAGCGGGCAGGCTGGTCGTTGAAGCGGTGGACGAGGCCGGCGGCGATCAGCGCCTCGGAGCAGTTGGTCACGAAGAAGGCGCCCACCAGCGCGCCCGGCAGGTCGGTGCCGAGCCCGACGAGCAGGTGCGCGGGCAGCGCCGCGGCCAGGCACACCCACCAGCCGCGCGGCGGGGCCATGATGAGGGCCGCGGTGAGAAGGGCGTTGGGGGGCCACAGGACGGAGGTGGCGGCGGGGGGGAAGCGGAGCTCGAACCCCAGCCACGCCCCGGCGCAGTACCCGGCGAAGACGAGGAGGGCGGCGGTGGGGGCGTGGAAAGGCACGTGCCGCCCCTCAGCGACCCCCGCCGCCCGGCGCCGCGGGCTTCTCCAGGGCCAGGTCCGCCCCGTACCAGAGCCGCTCCTCGGTGAGCACCACCGCCGTGGGCGTGACCTGGAAGGCGAGCCTGATGCCCTGCACGTCGAGCGACTGGCGGATGCCGGCGGGCAGGCGGATGGGCTTGTGCAGCTTCTTGGGCACCTTGACGTTGAAGCCACGGCCCACGATCTCTCCCAGCCTGGCCTTGATGTCCACCTTGCCCAGGGCCATCTCGCAGCCCGCGCGCGTGCCCTCCATCACCTCGTCCACCGCCTTCCAGGCCTGGTCCGTCGGCTTGATGAAGATGCGCACGGCGAGGTCGGCGAAGTCGGGCTTCAGCAGCACGGAGTCGCCCTCCGCGGCGATGCGGAAGCCGCCGGTCAGGCGGTAGTCCTGCGGAATGACCTCGCCCGTCACCTCCTTGGTCACGTCCACGTCCCCGCACACGGTGTTGGCGGCCAGCCCCTTGCTGTCCCAGCGGAGGCGCAGCGAGGCGCGGCCCTGGCCCTCGGCCAGCGAGACGGGAAGGTCGAAGCCCAGCCGGTTGTCGCCGAAGCGAAGGACCGGCCGCCCCGGCCGCAGGATGCCCTTCACCTCGTGGATGAGGACGTCCAGCACGAAGACGCCGATGCGCTTCTTCTTCAGCACCATCTTGACCCGGACCTCGCCCTCCTTGTGGACCTTCAGGTTGTGCAGGGTGAGCGTCATGTCGCGGAAGAGGCCGGTGACGACCTGCTCCGCGATGGCGCTGGTGAAGCCGACGGGCACGCCGATCATCACGCCCGCGCGCGGCGCCTGCGCCAGGTTCTTCTCGCCGTGGGCCACGAGGGCCGCCCGCAGCCGCTCGCCGAGCGCGTCGGCCTTCGCCTGCAGCTCCTGGAGCTCCGCGGCGGTGGGGGGCGGCTCCGGGGGGGGGAACCGGCGCCGGTACTGCCAGGCGCCGAGGGCGACGAGGGCGGCCAGGCCGCCGGCGACGAGGAGGAGCCGCTTCACGAGGGGGGTGGGGAGGCGCCGGCCGGCACCCAGGGACCGGCGGTGGCGTCGAGGAGGATCCAGAGCCGCTGGTTGACGGGCATGACGCGCGCCACCGCGATCTTGAAGGGCAGCGACCCGGGATGCACGGTGAGCGGCCCCATCTTCGCTCCCTCGATGCGCAGCGCTTCGTCCAGGCGCACCGGGATCTCCAGGGGGGGGATCTGCTCCTCGATGAGAGGCAGGTTGTTGCGGATGATCTCGTTGGCCAGGGGGGCGAGGGCGGTGACGCTCGTATCCAGGAGGGCGAAGTGCGGCACCTTCACGCGTGCCGACAGCTTGCCGTCGCGCAGCACGAACTCGTCCACCAGGCCCGCCAGCTCCAGGGACACGAACACGGCGGGTGCGGTCACGCTGCTCGCCCGCCCGCGGAAGCCCAGCGCGGCCTGGTTGCCGCGGAAGAGCGGCCGGGCCGTCTCCAGGCGGAGCCGCAGCCGCCCGGCGACCACGAACTCCGGGGGCAGCGACGCGGCCAGCAGGTCCGTCACCACCTTCTCGTCGATCCCGATGGCGATCTGGTTGGCGGTCTGGAGCTCCCCACGCTCGGCCCTGGCCACCAGGCCCTCGAGCTCTCCGATCTGGGTCTCCAGGAACGCCTTCTGGGTCCGCGCGCGGACGACCTCCGGGGGCTCGGGCCTCCGACACGCTGCCAGCAGGGCTAGAGCGGCGAGGAGGGAGAGCGCGCGCGGCATGGTCGTGGTCGGGCGGCGCAACACTATACAAACCCGGCGCGCCGGTCGAGGCGCCGGACGTCGGCCCGTGCCGGCCCTAGTGCAGGCCCTGTCGCAGGGAGGTCGGGGTCAGGCCCAGGCGGTCGGCCATCAGCACGAGCTCCGCCAGCGAGCCTGCCTCCATCTTCTCCATGACCCGCGCGCGGTGGACCTTGATGGTCTTCTCGGTGGCTCCCAGCTCCGCGCCCACCTGCTTGTTGCCCAGCCCCGTGACCACGAGGGCGAATACCTCGCGCTCGCGCGGGGTGAGCCTCTCCGCGCGCTCCTCGAGGTCGTGGCGCTCGACCTGCACCTCGCGCCGGTGGCGGTTCTCCAGGAACGCCTTCTCGATGGCCGCCACCAGGCTGGCGTGGTCCAGCGGCTTCTCCAGGAAGTCCACCGCGCCCCGCTTCATGGCCTCCACGCCGCTCACCACGTCGGCGCGGCCGCTGATGAACACGACGGGCACGGCGGCGTGGCGGCGCTTCAGCTCGACCTGCAGCTCCAGGCCGCTGAGGCCGGGCAGGCGCAGGTCCGCGAGCACGCAGGCGGGGCCGCTCTCCAGCTCCTCCGTGGCATCGAGGAGCCTCGCCCCCGTGGCGAAGCTCACCACCCGGTAGCCGGCCACCGTCAGCAGTCGCGTGAGGGCCCGCCGGACGGAGGCGTCATCGTCCACCAGCAGCACCGTCCTGGGTATTCCGGCGGCGATCTTGGCCACGTCACGCGTCGGCATGGGGAGCTTGATGGTACGCAGGCCGCGGCCGGCGAGGCAAGCGGGGGCTTACTGTCCGGGATCGTCCCCCGAGGGCCCGTAGATCGAAGGCACCTTGGCTCCCATCGGACGCAGGTACGTCGTCAGCTGTCCGCGGTGATGGATGGCGTCGAAGAAGAAGCCCCAGACGTGCTCGCGCAGCGGCGCTTCCCAGGCCGGCGCGCCCGTGATGAGCATGGCCGCCGTCTTCTCCCACGCGCTGCCGTCGAGGCGCGCCAGCCTCTCGTCCACCAGCGCGGCCGACCGCTCGTAATGGGCGACGATCTCGGCCACGGTCGCGGGCGGGGGCGGCTCCTTCCACTCGATCGACCCCTTCTCGATCAGGGTGACGAGGCAGCCCTCCTCCATGGCGATCAGCCATGCGAGGTCGACGGCAGTACGTGACCTCGGGTCGGGCCGATAGTCGAGCCGCCCCTGGGGGACGGCTTTCAGCACGTTCACGAAGGCGGGGCGTTCCGCCTTCCGGCGCTCGATGCAGAACTGCAGCGTGTCCATGGCCGGCACTCCCTTCAGTGGATCGAAAAGAACATAGCGAATAAAAAGCAAAAGTCAAGACCGTTCTTGTTGACTGGAATTAGATAGGCGCTGTATAGTCCATGTATGAACAAACCGGCGTGCTCGCGGCCGGCCATCCAGCTCCTGCGTACGGCTCACGCCCTGGAGTCGCGGCTGGAGGAAGGCCTGGCGCCTCTCGGCCTCTCCGTGGCCAAGTTCGGCGTGCTGGCCAACCTGGCGGCGGCCGGGGAGCCGCTGCCCCTGCGAGCCCTGGCCGAGCGGGCCGCTTGTGTGCGGTCCAACATCACCCAGCTCATCGACCGCCTGGAGGCCGACCGCCTGGTCCTCCGGGCCCCCGATCCGGTGGACCGTCGCTCGATCCGCGCGGAGCTGACGGAGGAGGGACGGGCACGGTACGAGAAGGGGCTGGAGGCGCTGCAACAGGCTGAATCCGCAGTGTTTGCGCACATGGCGCCGCGGGACGTCGAGTCGCTGGTCGCGATGCTCGAGTCCCTGCGGAACGCCGGTTGACGTTTTTTTACGCACCATGGTTCAGGACTGCATCGTCTAGGTGTGCATGTTCATCCGTCGAGGGGAAAAGGGGAGAGTCGCCGTCATGAGCAAGCGAATGATCGGGATGCTGGCGGGGGTGGTCGCGCTGGTGGCGGCCCTCGGCGTCGTGAAGTTCTTCCAGATCCGCGCCGCCATCGCCCAGGCTTCGTCCTTCCAGCCCCCGCCGGAGGCCGTGACCACCATCGTGGCGTCGCGCGTGGACTGGCCGGTCACCCTGTCCGCCATCGGCACCGTGGCTGCGGTGCACGGCGTCACGGTGAGCGCCGACCTTCCGGGCATCGTGGAGCGTGTGGCCATCGACTCGGGCCGCATGGTGAACGAGGGAGACGTGCTGGTGCAGCTCGATACGCGCCAGGAGCAGGCGCAGCTGGCCGCCGCGCGCGCCGCCCTGCACCTGGCCCGGCTGAACCTGGACCGCATGCGCGGGCTCAGCGAGCAGGGCGTGGTGTCGCAGGCCGACCACGACCGCGCGTCCGCCGAGCACGAGCAGGCGCAGGCGCGGGTGGGGGAGATCGTGGCCACCATCGATCGCAAGAAGATCCGCGCGCCCTTCGCGGGGATGCTCGGCATCCGGCAGGTCAACCTCGGGCAGTACCTGTCCGGAGGGGACCCCGTGGTGCCCCTGCAGTCGCTCGATCCCGTCTACGTGAACTTCGCCGTGCCCCAGCAAGAGGTGGCGCGCCTGCGCCTGGGGGGCGTGGTGCAGGTGTCCGCGGAGGGCCTGGCCGGCGCCCCCGGAGTGGGGTCCATCACCGCCGTGGACTCCGTGGTGGACGAGGCCACGCGCAACGTCCAGGTGCAGGCGACGCTGGCCAACCCCGCGGGGCGCCTGCGGCCCGGGATGTTCGTGCAGGCCGAGGTGGTGCGCGGCGGCCACGACACGGTGGTGGCCCTGCCCGCTTCCGCCATCAGCTACGCGCCCTACGGCGATTCCGTCTTCGTCGTCTCCGACCTGAAGGGGCCCCAGGGCGAGAGCTACCGGGGCGTGCGGCAGCAGGTGGTGAAGCTGGGAGCCGCGCGCGGTGACCAGGTGGCCGTCCTCTCCGGCGTGAGCGCGGGCGAGGAGGTGGTGACCTCCGGCGCCTTCAAGCTGCGCAACGGCGCGGCCGTGCGCGTGAACAACCAGGTCCAGCCGGCGAACGACCCCGCGCCGTCGCCCGAGGACAACTGAGGTGTACGTGCGTATTCCGGAGCGGAGCCTTTCCTCCGACGCCTCGCACGGATCCACTCCGCGCGCGGCGCATCGACGGCAGACGAGAGCGGAGCGAGGACGCCAATGAAGATCACGGACGTCTTCGTCAAGCGGCCCGTGCTGGCCGTGGTCGTCAACCTCGTCATCCTGATCGCGGGGCTGCAGTCCATCCGCTCGCTCTCCGTGCGGCAGTACCCGCGCAGCGACATCGCCGTGGTGCGCGTGAGCACGGCCTACGTGGGGGCCAACGCCGAGCTGGTGCGCGGGTTCATCACCACCCCCCTGGAGCGGGTGATCGCCAGCGCGGACGGCATCGACTACATGGAGTCGTCGTCCGCGCAGGCCGTGAGCACCATCACCGTCCACCTCAAGCTCAACTACGACACCAACGCCGCCCTCACCCAGATCCAGGCCAAGGTGGCGCAGGTGCGCAACGACCTGCCTCCGGAGGCGGAGGCTCCCGTCATCGAGCTGGAGACGGCGGACAACCAGTTCGCGGCCATGTACCTCGGCTTCTCCGCGGAGAACCTGGACCAGAACCAGATCACCGACTACCTCACGCGCGTGGTCCAACCCAAGCTCTCCGCCATCAGCGGCGTGCAGCGCGCGGACATCCTGGGCGACCGCACCTTCGCCATGCGCATCTGGCTGCGGCCGGACAAGATGGCGGCCCTGGGCATCTCGCCCTCCGAGCTGAGCGATGCCCTGGCCCGCAACAACTACCTGTCCGCCCTGGGCAAGACCAAGGGCTCGATGGTGTCCGTCAACCTGGTGGCCAACACCGACCTGCGCACGCCGGAGGAGTTCCGCCAGCTCGTGGTCAAGGAGCAGGGCGGGACGGTGGTGCGCCTGGGCGAGGTGGCCGACGTCGTGCTGGGGGCGGAGAACTACGAAGAGGACGTGCGCTTCAACGGAGAGACCGCCACCTTCATGGGCGTGTGGGTGCTGCCCACCGCCAACGCCCTCGACGTCATCGCCCAGGTGCGCGAGGCCATGCCCGGGATCCAGGCCCAGCTTCCCGCGGGCATGAAGGCGGGCATCCCCTACGACTCGACGGAGTACATCCAGGACGCCATCGACGAGGTGCTGCAGACCCTGGCGGAGACCCTCCTCATCGTGGTGGTGGTGATCTTCCTCTTCCTGGGCTCCCTGCGCTCGGTGCTCATCCCCGTGGTGGCCATCCCCATCTCCCTGGTGGGGGCGGTGTTCCTGATGCTGGCCGCCGGCTTCACCATCAACCTCCTGACCCTGCTCGCCATCGTGCTGGCCGTGGGCCTGGTGGTGGACGACGCCATCGTCATGGTGGAGAACGTGGAGCGCCACCTGCACCTCGGCCAGCCTCCCCTCCAGGCGGCCCTGCACGCGGCGCGCGAGCTGGTGGGGCCCATCGTGGCCATGACCATCACCCTGGCCGCCGTGTACACGCCGGTGGCCATCCAGGGCGGCCTCACCGGCGCCCTCTTCCGCGAGTTCGCCTTCACCCTGGCCGGCGCCGTCATCGTGTCCGGCGTGGTGGCCCTCACCCTGTCGCCCATGATGGGCTCCCGGCTGCTGCGCGCGGGCGACACCGAGAAGGGCTTCGCGGGCTGGGTGAACCGCCGCTTCGAGGGAGTGCGCGCGGCCTACACGCGCGCCCTGGCCTGGACGCTGCGCGACCGCCCGGTGGTTCTCTCCCTGTGGGGGATCGTGCTCGCCCTCATGGTGCCCTTCTACGCGTTCTCGCAGAAGGAGCTGGCCCCCGTGGAGGACCAGGGCGTGGTCTTCGGCATCGTGCAGGCCTCCGCCAACTCCACCCTCGACCAGACCAAGCTCTTCGCCGGCCAGGTGCACGACGTCTACCGGGCCTTCCCGGAGACGGACAGCATCTTCCAGATCACGTTCCCCACCGGCGGGTTCGGGGGCATGGTCACCAAGCCCTGGAGCGAGCGCGGGAAGAGCACGGAGGAGCTGCTGCTCCTGGCTTCCGTGGAGCTGGCCAAGATCCCGGGGGTGCGCGTGATCCCCATGACCCCGGCCCCCCTGCCCGGGGGCGGGGACTTCCCGGTGGACTTCGTCATCGCCTCCACCGCGGAGCCCGAGCAGCTCAGCGAGCTCGCGAACCAGCTCGTGGGCAAGGCCTTCGCCTCCGGCAAGTTCATCTTCGCGGACGCCGACCTGAAGTTCGACCAGCCCCAGGCCGAGGTGGTCTTCGACCGGGACAAGGTGCGCTCGCTGGGCGTGGACCTCAGCCAGGCCGGGCGCGACCTGGCCACCCTGGTGGGCGGCGACTACGTGAACCGCTTCAGCATCCAGGGCCGCAGCTACAAGGTCATCCCCCAGATGAAGCGCAGCGAGCGGCTCTCGCCCGAGCAGCTGGCGCAGGTGCACGTCACGGGGCCGGACGGCAGGCTGGTCCCCCTCTCCACCTTCGCCACCCTGCGCACCTCCACGGAGCCCCGCGAGCTGAAGCGCTTCCAGCAGCTCAACGCCGTGCGCATCCAGGGCGTGATCCCGCCCCCCGTCTCCCTCGACGACGCGCTCACCTTCCTGGAGACGGAGGCGCGCGCCCTGCTTCCCCAGGGCTTCACCATCGACTACGCGGGCGAATCGCGGCAGCTCCGCACCGAGGGCAGCAAGTTCCTGGCCACGTTCCTGCTGTCCGCCATCCTCATCTATCTCGTGCTCGCCGCGCAGTTCGAGAGCTTCCGGGATCCATTCATCATCCTGGCCGGCTCGGTGCCGCTGGCCCTCTCGGGAGCTCTCCTCTTCTCCTTCCTCGGCCTCACCACCCTCAACATCTACAGCCAGGTCGGCCTCATCACCCTGGTCGGCCTCGTCTCCAAGAACGGCATCCTGATCGTGGAGTTCGCGAACCACCTCCAGGAGACGGGCCTGGACAAGCTGCGCGCGGTGGTGGAAGCGTCCACCACGCGCCTCCGGCCCATCCTCATGACCACCGCCGCCACCGTGGTGGGCCACTTCCCGCTCGTGCTGGCCAGCGGCCCCGGCGCGGGCGCCCGCAACAGCATCGGCATCATGCTGGTCAGCGGGATGATCATCGGCACCCTCTTCACCTTGTTCGTCGTGCCCGCCATCTACCTGGTGCTGGCCCGGAACCACGTGGCGGCGCCCATCGACGTCTCCGCTCCGACGCCCGTAGTCGCGTAACGATCCGGTCGTATACAATCCACTGAACGGCGTATGCGCTGGCCCCGGGACCTTCCCGGGGCAGAGCGGGAACTGGTGATGACCCGAAGGGTGAAAGGCGTCCTCTTCCTCGACTACGTCCGCATGCTGCGCGCGCACCCCGACCGCTCGTGGGTGCGCTTCCTCCAGCGGGACGACCTGGCCTTCGTCGAGCGGAAGGTCGATCCCGAGGCCTGGTACCCCATGGACGTCTTCGAGCGGCTCGGCGTCGCCATCCTGCAGGTGGTGGCCGGCGGCGACCTGGGCATGGTCCACCAGTGGGGCCGCATCTCCGCCGTCCACGTCACCACGGCGGTGGACGAGCTGATCGTGCCCGACGACCCGCGCGAGTCGCTCATGCGCTTCCAGGTCTTCCGGCGCGGCTTCTTCGACTTCGAGCCCCTCACCATCCTCCAGATCACCGACACCTCCGTGGAGCTGGAGATCGCCTACGGCATGTCGGACCTGGCGGAGCAGGCCGCCTCCATCCAGACCATGGGGTTCTTCGAGGGGCTGGTCGAGCTCGCGGGCGGTACCGGCGTGCAGGCCACCTTCGCGCACAGCCGCTGGCGGGGCGCCCCGCGCACGGTCCTGCGCGTGGCCTGGAGCGACGCCTAGCCTAGAAGCGCGTGGCCAGCGGCCGCAGGAACTCGTCGTTGGGCTGCAGGTCGCGGTTGACTTCCGCGGTGGGCGGCACCGCGCGCTCGGGGGCGCCCCGCGCCAGGAAGGCCGCCACCTCGCGCGCGCGCGCCTTGCCCAGGTAGTCCATCACCCTCTCCGAGCGCGCGCGGGCGATCCATCCCTCGCGATCGAGCGGGATGGGCTCGGCGCTGGCCACCACCAGGTTCTCGCCCAGGCCGATCACGTACGGGAACGCGCGCCGGAACGAGGCCCGGATGCGCGGCGTGCGCGCGAGGATGCAGGCGAGCCCCCCCGGCCGCAGCGAGTCGCGCACGATGCGGAACCACTCCGTGGAGTACAGGTAGGTGCTCAGCGACCCGTCGTGCCAGATCATGTCGAGGGCGATGACGTCGTAGCGCCGCCCGTCCGCGCGCAGGCGGCGGCGGCCGTCGTCGGGCACGATGGCCACCCGCGGGTCGGCCAGGAAGGCTTGCAGCCGGCCCATCTGCGGCTGGCCGGCCACGCGGGCCAGGAGGCGGGGCTGGCTGGAGGCGATCTCGAACACCGTGACCGCGCGCGTCTCCTCGCGGCAGCCCGAGGCCCAGGCCGTGTCCCCCGAGCCCAGCCCGACGATGGCCACGTCCTGCGGGCTCGGGTGGACGAGGGCGGGCACGGCCCCGATCACCGTGTGCAGCCAGCCGTAGGGAAGCCAGCTGTTCTGGCGGCCGTTGACCCAGAGCTTGTAACGGTCGCCGTCGGGCTCCGGGGTGAGGGCGGTCACGCTGGCCGCGTCCTCCTCCACCAGGGAGCGGGACAGCGGCTGGTTGCCGTGGAGGCGCAGCCACAGCCGCTCGTTGCCGGGGAAGGCCAGGGCCAGCACGAGGAGCGCGGCCGCCGGCGCGGCCAGCCGCCGCTCGCCGGCCACGAGGACGCCCGCCCCCGCCATCAGCGCGGCCAGCGCGGCCAGCGCGCGGAAGACGCCCGCGGTGCCGACGAGGTCGATGAGGAGGAGGCCGGTCACCAGGCTGCCCGCCACGCAGCCGGCGATGTTGGCCGCCTGGAGAAGGCCGACCCGGTGTCCGCTGAGCACGGGGTCGGCCTGCGTGGCGCGCTGCAGGATGGGGAAGCCGAGGCCCATGAGGAAGGTGGCCGGTCCGAACAGGACGAGGGGAAGGGCCAGGTACACGAGCGCGAAGTCGCGCGCGACCAGTGGCTCCATCTGGACGCCCACCGAGCGCGCGGTGTACTCGGACAGCCTGGCCAGGCCCGGGAGGTCGGCGGGCAGCCAGACCAGCAGCGCGTGGGCGAGCACGGTGGTGAGCACGATGCCGGCCTGACAGGCGAGGAAGGCGGCCAGCGGCCGCCGTACCCCTGACGCGCGGCGGGCGGACACGAAGGTCCCCGCCGCCAACCCGGTCAGGTAGAGCGCGAGCAGCGTTCCGAAGGTGAACGCCGCGCCCTTGGCGGTGACGTCGAGCACGCGGAACCACACGATCTCCAGGGAGAGGGCGACGAAGCCGGAGACCGCGTACAGGGCCAGCCAGAGCTGGAAGGGGCGCGCCGCTTCGGCCCTTCCCGTGGCCACGGGCTCCGCCTTCGCCGGGGAGGCGGTGGGGGCGTCTCCCCGCAGGCGCGAGGCAAGGAGAAGCCCCCCGATCCCGGCCAGCCCGCTGCCCGCGGCGCCCACGAGCACGGCGCCGGTGACGCCCAGGAACCGCAGGAGCAGCCACGGCGTCAGGGCCGCGCCGACCGCCGCCCCGAGGGCGTTCGCTCCATAGAGCAGGCCGATGGTGCGCGGCGCGGCATCCCGGTCGCGCACGAGCCCACGCACCAGGAAGGGAAGGGACATGCCCATCAGCGCCGTGGGCGGGAGCAGGGTGAGGAA
This sequence comes from Vicinamibacteria bacterium, assembly GCA_036556965.1. Lineage (GTDB taxonomy): Bacteria > Acidobacteriota > Vicinamibacteria > Fen-336 > Fen-336 > DATBIO01. The sequence continues at coordinate 503 of DATBIO010000274.1, read as the reverse complement.
GTGCGTCACCGTGGCCCGCCCCAGGCCGTCGTAGAGCGCAGGGGCGCGGGCGTAGAGGAGGCCGTAGTAGAGGGGAACGCTGCCCGCGGCGAAGGCGGCGATGGCCAGCTCGATGACGCCGAAGGCCTGCAGCGACCGGCGCGGGCTCAGCCGCCTGGAGACCAGGCCGCCGGCGTGGCTGCCGATGCCCAGCCCGGCGAGAAAGGCGGACGTGATGATGGCCACGGAGTACACGCCGACGCCGGTGGTGAGGGCGAGGAGCCGCTGCCAGGCCACCTGGTAGACGAGGGCCGCCGCCCCGCTGAGGACGAAGAAGAACGTGGCGAAGCGGAGCGCGCCACGGGCATCGTCCGATGCCTGGCCTTCGGCGGACATCTCGTCAGTGTCCGGGGCGCACTGCCCGCTATGCTACCCGATTCGTCGGGAACGGCCAGGGTGACGCCCAGGGTATTGGCGATCCGTTCCATGGAGGCGATGGAAGGCGACACCAGTCCGTTCTCGAG
>DATBIO010000273.1:0-13531 GCA_036556965.1 Vicinamibacteria bacterium | reverse complement strand
CGCCTTCTCGTCCACGAACAGGCGATCGGCGCGGAGTTCGAGTGCCAGGCTGATGGCCTCGCTCTCTCCGGCGCCGAGGCGCGCCTGGAGTACCTGAGGCGCCAGAGGCTGAGTCGGGAAGCGCTCAACGATCCACGGCTGCGCCGGCACGCTGGGGAGCGATCTCCCGCGCGACGGCCGGAGGGACGCGAGCGTCGCGAAGAGGGCCTGGAGGAGAGGAAGCTGGCGGATCTGTTGGAATGCGATCAGGGGACTCGCGTCGGCGACGACGCCGGTCAAAGCGACTCGCTGGCCGCCTTCTCAGCTGCCCACTCCTCTTCGGCCATGTCGATACAGGGGATGCCGAGCCGGGAAGCGTGCTTGATGAAGTCCACGCGCTCCATGCCGAGCAGCCCGGCGGCCTTGCCGCTGGAGATGGTCCCGCGGCGGTAGAGCTCGAGCACGATCATCTCCCGCCCCGCCTGCTGCACCGGCTGGTTGGTCTGGTGCAGGAGGGCGGCCAGGGGCTCCTCGATCTCGATCTTGACGCTGCTCATAGCGCTCGCCTTCGATGTATTTTGGCGCCTCTGCTCGCCGTTCGAGGCTTTGAGCGGGTGGGCGAGCTCCAACGATCGAGGTCGTTTTCTCCGCTGGCCCCGCTCGGGCTGAGGGCTCAGGCCGGCTGGTCCTTCTCGCCCGCGGCGAAGGACGGCCATGCCTTCCCCTCCGCGCCGCTTGGATCCAGGATCTGCCGCAGGTGGTGCTGCATGTGCTTGGGGTAGTCGCGCACGATGAACTCCAGCGTCTGCGGCCCGTCCGCGCCGATGCGGCAGGTGGTGGCCAGGCGGTCCTCGGCGATCCCGGCGATGGCGTGGGCGAGCTGCATGTTCATCTGGGCCCAGAGCCCGACCAGGGCCGCCCACTTGCGCGCCTGGTAGCCGCCCGCGGAGACCCAGTGCGCCTGCTCGTAGTCGGGGAAGACGAGCTCGCCCCCGGACTGGGCGCGGATCACGCGGTGGTAGTTGTTGAAGGCGGAGTCGATGAGGTGGCCCAGCACCTGCCGGCGCGACCACTTCTCGGCCGTCCACGGCTGCCCGCTCTCGTCCTCGCCCACGGCCTGGAGGCGCGGCAGCGACTCCTGGATCATGCGCGCCACCTGCTGCGCGACGTCGCCCACTCCGCTCATGGCCATCCCTCCAAGACCCGCGATCGTATCGCGGCTCGGTCCTCCGCGCGGCATCCGGGCCAAACGAGGCCCGGTGCTAGACTCGGAAACCTGGAGGTTCGCGCATGCTCCTCGAGGGGAAGAAGGGCCTCATCCTGGGCGTGGCCAACAAGCGCTCGATCGCCTGGGGGATCGCGCAGGCGGCCACGCGCGAGGGTGCCCGGCTGGCCCTGACCTTCCAGGGGGAGCGGCTGGAGGAGAACGTCCGCGAGCTGTCCGCCGCCCTCGCGAGCCCCCTCATCCTGCCCTGCGACGTCTCCCGCGACGAGGACCTGGACGCGCTGGCGGAGTCGCTGCAGCGGGAGTGGGGGGGCCTGGACTTCGTGGTGCACTCCGTGGCCTACGCCCTGCGCGAGGAGCTGGACGGCGCCTTCCTCGACACCTCGCGCGAGGGCTACCGCATCGCGCAGGATGTCTCCTCCTACTCCCTCACCGCGGTGGTGCGGCGGATGGCGCCGCTCATGGCGGAAGGGGGCAGCATCGTGACGCTCAGCTACCTGGGCGGGGAGCGCGTGGTGCCGCACTACAACGTGATGGGGGTGGCCAAGGCCGCCCTCGAGATGTCGGTGCGCTACCTGGCCAACGACCTCGGGCCCAGGGGCATCCGCGTGAACGCCATCTCCGCCGGCCCCATCAAGACGCTGGCCGCGGCGGGCGTGCACGGCCTGTCCAAGATGCTCGAGTACCACCGCACGCACGCTCCCCTGCGCAAGAACACGGAGCAGGACGAGGTGGGCGACGCCGCCCTCTTCCTCCTCTCGCGGCTGGGCCGCGGGGTGACGGGAGAGGTGATCCACGTGGACGGGGGGTTCCACGTGATGGGGATGACCGAGCTCTGAGGCGCGGGCTGGCCTGTTTCGTCCTGGCGCTGCTGTGCGCGGCGCCGCTGCGCGCGCAGGAGCCGTCTCCCGCGCCCTCGCCTTCTCCGGACGCGCCGCTGGCGCCCGCGGTCGAGGCCCCCGCCAGCCCGGCGCCCGCGGACGCTCCCGTCCCCTCGCCCTCGCCCGACGCCTCGCCCTCGCCCGACGCCTCACCCTCGCCCGACGCCTCACCCTCGCCCGACGCCGGGCAGCCTTCTCCTTCGCCGTCCGCGTCTCCCTCCCCGGAGCCGACCGCCCCGCCCGCGCCGCCCGCGGAGGAGGAGAAGCCCCCGCCCTGCACGGTGGAGGAGCCCTGCCTGAGCGCGGGGAGCCAGGAGCAGCTCAGCAAGAGCCACTCCCGCGCCGCCGGCTTCGTGGACCTGCGCTTCGGCGACTCGCGCATCCAGGCCGACACCCTCGAGATGTTCGCGCGCACGCGGGAGAAGGGCGGCACCTACAGCGAGATCGTGGCGGAGGGGAACGTGGTGTTCCTGCGCGGCGAGGAGCGGCTGGCGGGGGACAAGCTGACCATGGACCTGTCCTCCACCGCGGGCGTCTTCGAGAACGTGATCGGCTTCATCTCGCCGGGGGTGTTCGTGGAGGCGCGCAAGGTCCACCGCAAGGACGCGCAGACCTACCGCATCGAGGGGGGCAAGTTCACCTCCTGCGCGCAGCCCACGCCGCGCTGGAGCTTCTCCGCCTCCTCCGCCACCCTCAAGGTGGACGACCGCATCGTGGCCAAGAACGTGCTGTTCAAGGTGAAGCAGGTGCCCGCGCTCTACATCCCGATCTTCGCCTACCCCATCCAGGAGGACCAGCGGTCCACCGGCATCCTCTTCCCCCACTTCGGGTACTCGGAGGCGCGCGGCTTCAACGTGGGCACCGGCTTCTTCTGGGCCATGGGGCGCAGCTTCGACCAGACGTTCTACGTGGACCACTACACGGACTTCGGGCAGGGCTTCGGCCACGAGTTCCGTTACGCGCTCCGGTCCCCCTCGGCGGGGACCTTCCGCAGCTACCTCTTCCGGGTGGAGCCCTCCGGGCAGCGGGAGTACGACCTCAACTGGGCGGCCACCCAGAACCTGCCCGGGAAGGTGGTGGCCAAGGTCAACGTGGCCGCCTCGAGCGACCTCCTCTTCCAGGAGTTCATCCAGGACTCGCTGGACCTGGCCCTGCGCCGCACGCGGAGCGCGTCGCTGAACCTGCAGCGCACCATCGCCCGCCACAACGTGCGGCTGTTCGCCGACTCCATGGAGACCTTCTTTCCCCAGGGCGACGTGGTGAACAAGCGGGTGAACCGCCACCTGCCGACATTCCGCGTCAACCTCACTCCCACCAAGGAGAGGCGCACGGGCATCGTGCTCGCCTACGAGGCGGCGGCGGAGAACCTGATGCTGGGGAACCAGGACCGCGTGGACGGCTACGGACGCCTGGACGTCTACCCGCGCGTGTCGCGGCCGTTCTCCAAGGCCTTCCTGCAGGTGTCGCCGGAGGTGGCGCTGCGCTTCACGCGCTGGGGAGCGAGCCTGGTGGACGACGTGCCCGTGGGCGACCCCCTGGACCGGCGCTACCTGGAGGGCCGCATGGAGGTGCGCGGCCCCACCTTCTCGCGCGTCTTCAACGCCCCCGGCAACTTCTACTCCGAGCGCTTCAAGCACGTGATCGGCCCCGAGTTCACCTGGACCTACCGCTCGGCGGTGGACGACTTCTTCTTCATCCCCAAGTACGACGGCCACGACCAGGTCCTGGGCACCAACCAGCTGTCCTACGCCCTCGTCCAGCGCTTCTACGCCAAGCGCAAGGGAGGCTCGGGCAAGCTCGAGCCCTACGAGTTCCTGACCTGGCGCCTGGCCCAGACCTACTACGTGCAGATCCGCGCCTCCGAGTTCGACCCCAACTTCTCCAGCAGCGCCTACGGCCCCGGCGGCGTGCCCGACCACAACTCGCCGCTGCTCTCCCGCCTGGACTTCCGCCCCACCCCGCGCATCGCGTCCTCCTTCCACCTGGAGTACGACATCAACTTCAACCAGCTCCGCAGCATGAGCGTCAACGCCAACGTGGACTACCCGCGCGCGGGCTTCACCGGCAACTGGTCGCGGGCCAGCCGGGTGGCCTTGCGGCCGGAGAACCGCGTGCGGACTCGTGATACCCTCCGCGGCTCGGCGCGCTTCAAGGCGCTGCCCAACCGGCTGGCCCTGGAGGGCTCGGCCGACTACGACATCCTCGCCAAGACGCTGCGCCAGGTCAGCGGCCGTGTGCGCTACGACATCCAGTGCTGCGGCTTCCTGGCCGAGGCCATCCGCTCCGACTTCGGGGTGAGGGAGGACGACCTGCAGCTGCGTTTCGCCATCGAGCTGGCCAACCTGGGCTCCATCGGCAACTTCATGGGCCAGGACGCCCTGCTCGGGCGCTGATGGCCACCCGCATCCTCGTCACCGGGGGGGCCGGCTTCATCGGCTCCAACTTCGCGCGCCACGTCGCGCGCGCGCACCCGGACTGGGAGATCGTCGTCCTGGACAAGCTCACCTACGCCGGGCGCCGCGAGAACCTGGCCGACCTGGAGGGCCGCCCCGGCTTCCGCTTCGTCCAGGGCGACATCGCGGACGCGGGGGCGGTGGCGGAGGTCCTCCCCGGCTGCGCCTACGTGGTGAACTTCGCGGCGGAGACGCACGTGGACCGGTCGCTCTACGAGGCGGGCGGCTTCATCCAGACCGACGTGTACGGGACGTTCGTCCTCCTGGAGGAGGCGCGCCGCTCGCCCGCCCTGAAGCTCTTCGTGCAGATCTCGACGGACGAGGTGTACGGGAGCGTGGAGCAGGGGTCGTCCCGGGAGACCGATGCCCTCATGCCCCGCAACCCCTACTCCGCGAGCAAGGCGGGGGGCGACCGCCTGGCCTACTCCTACTGGGCCACCTACGGCCTGCCCGTCATCGTGACCCGCGCCTCCAACAACTACGGTCCCTACCAGTTCCCGGAGAAGGTCATCCCGCTCTTCGTCACCCATGCCATCGACGACATCCCGGTGCCCCTGTACGGGGACGGCCTCAACGTGCGCGACTGGCTGCACGTGGACGACCACTGCCGCGCGGTGGACCTGCTCCTCACGGAGGGGCGGCCGGGCGAGACCTACAACGTCGGGGGCGGCAACGAGGTGCCCAACATCGAGCTGACGCGCCGCATCCTCGGCCTGCTCGGGAAACCGGAGAGCCTCATCCGCCCCGTGGCCGACCGGCCGGGCCACGACCGCCGCTACAGCCTCGACTGCACGAAGCTGCGGGGGCTCGGCTGGCGTCCCGAGGTGGACTTCGCCCCGGGCCTCGCGGGGACGGTGGAGTGGTACCGGGAGCACCCGGGCTGGTGGCGGCCGCTGAAGGAGGCGAACCCCGCCTTCGCCGAGCACTACCAGCGGCACTACCGGGGCTGAGCGGGGGCGGCCGCGAGGGACGGCCGGAGCAGGGAATGCGCGTCCTCATCACCGGCGTCTCGGGCTTCGTGGGCGGACACGCCGTGGACTTCTTCCGCGCCCGGAACGCCGAGGTGGTGGGCCTCGACAGCCGGCCGGGCAACCGGGCGCGCGCGCTGGGCATCGAGGTCCTCCGTGCCGACCTCATGGACGCCCCGGCCGTGTCCGCGGCCGTGGCCCGCGCCCGGCCCGACCGCATCCTCCACCTGGCCGCGCAGTCCAGCCCCCGGCGCTCGCTGGAGGACCCCGCGGGCACCCTGGGCACGAACGTGCTCGGGCTCCTCAACCTGCTCGAGGCCGTCTGCGGCCAGGGCCTGGCCCCGCGCGTGCTCGTGGTGGGCAGCGCCGAGGAATACGGGCAGGTCGATCCCGCCCGCCTCCCCCTGCGCGAGGACGCGCCCCTGCGCCCGCTCACGCCTTACGCCGTGAGCAAGATCGCGCAGAGCCACCTGGCCCTGCAGTACGCGCTCACGGGACGGGTGGCCGCGGTGCGCACGCGCACCTTCCACCACACCGGGCCGCGGCGGGGCGAGGGCTTCGCGGAGAGCTCGTTCGCCCGCCAGATCGCGGAGATCGAGGCCGGGCGCCGTCCGCCCGTGCTCGCGGTGGGGAACCTCGAGGCCGTCCGCGACTTCACCGACGTACGCGACGTGGTGCGGGCCTACGGGCTGCTCCTGGAGGCGGGGGAGGCGGGCGCCGTCTACAACGTCTGCAGCGGCCACGGCCTGCGCCTGGGCGACCTCCTCGACGCGCTCCTGCGGCTGGCGCGGGTGCCCGTCGAGGTGCGCGTGGACCCCGCGCGCCTGCGCCCTTCCGACGTGCCGGCGGTGGTCGGCGACCCGGGCCGCCTGCGCGCCCTCACGGGCTGGGAGCCCGCCATCCCCCTCGCCACGACCGTGCGCGACCTCCTCGACCACTGGCGCGAGCGGGTGGCCACGACGCCGGCGCCGGCGTGAAGGTCCTCCTCACCGGGGGCACGGGCTTCCTGGGCAAGAGCGTGGCCCGCGCCCTCGACGCCGCCGGCCACGAGCTGCGCGTGCTGGCCCGGCCGACCAGCGACCTCCGCGGCCTGCCCGCGGGGGCGGCCGTGGTGCAGGGCGACGTCACCGACGCCGCGTCCTACCGGCGGGCGGCGGAGGGCTGCCGGGGCGTGGTGCACCTCGCCGCGCTGGTGAAGATGTGGGTGCCCGAGCGCGAGCGCTTCGACGAGGTCAACGTGGGCGGGCTGCGCCACGCGCTCGCCGCGGCGGCGGAGAACGGGGCCCGCCTCGTCTACACCTCCTCCTTCATCGCCGTGGGGCCCTCCGGCCCCGAGCCCGCGGAGGAGACGCGCGTCCATCCCGGCCGCGGCTTCCGCAACGACTACGAGCGCACCAAGGCGAGGGCGGACGCGGTGGCGCGCGAAGCGGCGGCGGGCGGCGCCGACGTGGTCATGCTGTACCCGGGGGTGGTCTACGGCCCCGGGGAGCTGACCGACGGCAACCTGGTGGTGCGGATGCTCTCCGACCACGGCCGCGGGAAGCTGGCGGGCATCGTGGGACCGGGCGACCGCCGCTGGTCCTACGCCTACGTGGACGACGTGGCGCGGGCCCACGCCGCCGCCCTCGAGCGCGGGGAGAGGGGCCAGCGCTATTTCCTGGGCGGCGCCGACGCCACCCTGGTGGAGCTCTTCGCGGCCTGGCAGGAGGTGGCGGGCGTGGCCGCCCCCACGCGGCACATCCCCTACGCCGCGGCCCGGGCCCTGGGCTGGCTGCTCTGGCTCTGGGCCGAGGTGACCGGCCACCCGCCGCTGCTCACGCACCAGGTGGTGGACGTGTTCCGCGAGCACTGGGCCATCGGCACGGCCAAGGCCGAGCGCGAGCTCGGCTACGAGCCCCGGCCGCTGCGCGACGGCCTCCAGGCGACGTGGCGCTGGCTGCGGGAGCAGGACGTTGCCTGAAGCCTCCGGCCTCAGCGGCGCGGAGCTGAGGCGCAAGGTTGTGCACATGGCGGTGGGGGGCTTCGCCTTCCTCCTCCGCGAGCTGACCTGGCCGCAGGCCGCGGCCCTGGCCCTCGCCGCCTTCCTCTTCAACTGGCAGGTGCTCCCCCGGATCGGCGGCCGCGGGCTGTGGCGCTCCGAGGAGGCGGGCCGGGGATACGCGCGCGGCATCCTGCTGTACCCGCTCTCCGTGCTGGCCCTGGTGCTCGTCTTCCACGATGCGCTTTGGAAGGCGGCGGCGGTGTGGGCCATCCTGGCCTTCGGCGACGGCATGGCCTCCGTGGTGGGCCTCTGGCGCGGCGGCCGCCGCCTGCCCTGGAACGAGGGCAAGAGCTGGAACGGCTTCCTCGCCTTCCTCGTCTTCGGCACCCTGGGGGCGCTGGGGCTGACGGCGTGGACGCTGCGCCTGTCCGGCGCCGCCCTCTCCCCGGGCCTGCTGGCGGGCCTGGCGGCGGTCGTGCTGTTCTGCGCGCTCGTGGAGTCGCTGCCCACCACCCTCGACGACAACGTCACCGTGCCCCTGGCGGGTGCGGCCGGGCTCTGGCTGCTCGCGGAGGCGCGGACGGGGACGCTGCTGGCCGATCCCGATGCGCCGCACAGGCTGCTCGTGGGCCTGGCCGTGAACGTGGCCGTGGGGGCCCTCGCCTTCTTCGCGCGCTCCATCGACCTGGCGGGCGCCCTCTCCGCGGTGCTCATCGGCACCGCCATCACCCTCGGCCTGGGGCTGGCCGGCTTCGCGCTCATGGCCGCGTTCTTCGTCATCGGCAGCGTGGTGACGCGGGTGGGCTATTCGGTGAAGGCCGCCCGCGGCATCGCCCAGGAGAGGGGCGGGGCGCGGGGCTGGCGCAACGCCTGGGCCAACGGCGGGGTGGCCGCCGTGCTCGCGCTGCTGGCCGGGATGTCGGAGGGCCCGGCCCGCCTGCTCTACGCGGTGGCCTACGCGGCGGCGGTGGCCACGGCCGCCGCCGACACCTGCTCGTCGGAGGTGGGCAAGGCCTACGGCCGGCGCACCGTGCTCATCACCACGCTGCGGCCGGTCCCCCCGGGCACGGAGGGAGCGGTGAGCCTGGAAGGCACGCTGGCGGCCCTGCTGGGGGCCGTCCTCGTCGCTTGCGTCGGGCGGGCGGGCGGGCTCTACTCCTGGCCGCTGGCGGCCCTGGTCGCGTCGGCGGGCCTCCTGGGCAGCCTGGCCGAGAGCGTGATCGGCACGGTGGCGGAGCGGCGCGGCTGGATGGGCAACGACGCCCTCAACGCCCTCAACACCGCCCTGGGCGCCGCCTTCGCCGTGGCCATGCTGAGGATCGCGACATGACCGCTGCCTCCCCCGTGCTGACCGCGCCGCCCTCCAAGGCCCAGGCCTACCTCGACCTGGCCCGGCCGTTCACCCTGCTCCCGCCGATGCTGGGCTTCTTCAGCGGGGCGGTGACGGCCTGGGGCGCGCGGGGCACCAAGGCCGCGCTCTCCGCGGATCTGCTGCTGCCGGTGCTGGCGGGCGTCCTCATGGCGGGCATCTTCAACGCCGGCAACAACGCGCTCAACCAGATCTACGACCTCGCCATCGACCGCGTGAACAAGCCGCGCCGGCCGCTGCCCAGCGGCGCGCTCTCCCTGCGCGAGGCCTGGACCTTCACCGCCATCACCTACGCGCTGACGCTGGTGCTGGCCTGGCTCGCCGTCCCCGCCGGCCTGCGCCGCCACGAGTGCTTCTGGATCGTGGTGGTGGCCGTGTTCTTCACCTGGATCTACTCCGCGCCCCCGCTGCGCACGAAGCGGGAGGGCGTCTGGGCCAACGTGACCATCGCCATCCCGCGCGGCCTCCTGCTGAAGGTCGCGGGCTGGTCGGCGGTGAAGACCATCGTCGGGGTGGAGCCCTGGTACATCGGGGGGATCTTCGGCCTCTTCCTGCTCGGCGCCTCCACCACCAAGGACTTCGCCGACATCGAAGGGGACCGCGCGGACGGCTGCCGCACCCTCCCCATCCTCTACGGCGTGAAGAAGGCGGCCTGGATCATCACGCCCTTCTTCGTGCTGCCCTTCGCCCTCATCCCCATCGGGGTGTGGCTGGGCACGCTCACCGGCAACCGCGTCCTGCTCCTCCTGCTGGGACCGGTGCTGATGGCCTACGGGATCTACGTCTCCTACCTGATGGTCCGCCGCCCGGAAGAGATGGCCAGCACCGAGAACCACATCTCCTGGACGCACATGTACCTGATGGTCATGGTGGCCCAGGTCGGCTTCGCCCTCGCGTACGTCCTCTAGGCGCGCGGCGGGGGAGGGCTAGCGGCCCTCGTCGTCGTCCGGAGGACGATCCTCCACCGGCTCGTCGCCGAGCGCTTCACGCGGCAGCCCGGGCCCCTCGTCGGCGTCCAGGGCGTCGAGCTCCGGGCCCCCGGGCGCCGCCTCCGGCGATTGGGCCTCGCGTGCTTCCACGCGCGCGATGATGTCGTCGAGCGAGTCCTCGGCCGGCGGGACGAGGCCGGCCCCCACGGCGGCCGCGGCCACGGGGGCCGCCTGACGCCGCGGCCCGCCGTACTCGCCGAGCACCACGCGTGACGCGCGCGCCACACGCCCGTTGAGGCGGTAGCCGCGCAGGTGCTCGCGCACCACGAGGTGGTGCTGGTCGGGGTCGGTGACCTCCTCCGTCCCCACCGACTCGCTGACGTGCGGGTCGTAGGGCAGCCCGAGCACGGGGATGCGCTCGAGCCCCTCGTCCTGGAGCGTCTGCAGGAGCTGGCTGCGCACGAGGATCAGTCCCTGCACCAGCGAGTCGTCCGCGTAGCTCGTCTGCACGGCGTCCAGCGCCCGGTCCAGGTTGTCCAGGATGTCCATGAACCTGAGCAGCAGCGAGTCGTGCCGCTGCTGGTACTTCCGCTCCAGGTTGCGCGCGGCGCGCTCGCGGAAGTCCTCGTTGTCGAGGCGGAGCTGGCGGTAGGCGGTGAGGACCTCGGAGAGACGGTCCTCGGCCAGCCGCGCCCGCTGGTGGTAGGCCTCCGCGGCGGAGGGATCGAACTCCTCGACGGGGCGCTCGGGGACCTCGCCCGCGGCCGAGGGGGCCTCTTGCTCTCCGGGCTGGTCCTCGGGTGCGTCCCCCGCCTCGTCCGGGCGCAGCCCCTCCAGAGGGGATGCGGCGGGCTCGACGTCGATCCGTCTCTCGGCCAAGGAACCTCCCCCTTGGCGGGCGGCGGGAGTTAACCCAGGCGAGTATAGCGTTTACGGCCACGTGCCGCCATTTTCCGGCCTCCGGCGAGCAGGAGGGTGACGTCCACGACGTTCGTGCCCGTGGGGCCGGTGACGATGAGTCCGCCCAATGGGCCCAGGAAGTTGCGGGAGTCGCTTCCTTCCAGGAACACGCCGGGCGGCGCGAGACCCAGGGCCCGGGCGCGTCCCAGGGTCGCGTCGTCCACCACCCCCCCGGCGGCGTCGCTGTTGCCGTCCCTGCCGTCGGTGGCCAGGCTGGCCACCACCCCGGGCGCGCCGAGCGCGGCCAGCGGCTCCACCGCGGCCGTGACCAGCTCCTGGTTCCGTCCGCCCTGGCCGCCCCCCCGCACGGTGACGGTCGTCTCGCCCCCGGCCAGGAGGCAGGCCGGGGGTGCTTCGGGCCGTCCCTCCTCCACGCACTCGCGGAGCACCGACACCAGCGCGCGGGCGACCTCGCGCGCCTCGCCCTCCAGGCGGCTGGTGAGGACCAGCGTGCGCAGGCCCAGGGCGCGTGCCTCGCCCTCCGCCGCGGCCAGGCTCAGCCGGTTGCTGCCGACGATCGCGGCCCTCACCCGCCGGAAGGCGGGGTCCCCGCGCTTCGGCGTCTCCGCGCGGTCGCCGCGCGCGCCCGCCTCGAGGTGCCGCAGCACGGCCGCGGGCACCGTCTCCGCGACGCCGCGCCGGCGCAGGACGGCGAGCGCGTCCGCGTAGGTGGTCGGGTCGGGAGAGACCGGGCCGGAGGCGATGGTGGAGAGGTCGTCGCCCACCACGTCGGACAGCACGAGGCTGGCCACGCGGGCGGGCGCGGCGGCGCGCGCCAGGCCTCCGCCCTTGAGGCGCGAGAGGTGCTTGCGCACCGCGTTCAGCTCGTGGATGGACGCGCCGGCGTGCAGGAGCCGGCGCGTGGCCTCCGCCTTGTCCGCGAGGGAGACGCCGTCCACCGGTGCGGGGAGGAGGGCGGAGGCGCCGCCGGACACGAGCAGCAGCAGCAGGTCGCGCGGGCCGAGCGCGCGCGCGAGGCGCAGCACCTCCGCCGCCGCGGCCTGCCCGCGCTCGTCCGGCACGGGATGGCCGGCCAGGAGGCGGCGCGCGCGCACGTCCACGGTGTCCGCCACGTCCACCACCAGCCCCTCGTCGAGGCGCGCGCCCAGGACGTCCTCCGCGGCGCGGGCCATGCGGGAGGCGGCCTTGCCCACCGCGACCAGGGCCACGCGCCCGCTCCCCCAGCGATGGCTGAGACCGGCCACGCGCAACGAGCGCGCGCTGGCGTGGAGGTGGGCGCGCACCAGGGCCTCGGGATCGGCGGCGCGGAGGGCGGACGAGAGGATGCGGGAAGCAGCGCGCCTCAGGCGCGCGCGGTCCCAGCGGGGGGGACTAGGTACGGGTCACGCCCCCGGGCGGCCGCGGGGCTGCATGGGCGGCCGGTCAGTGCCCCTTGCGGGGATCGAGCTGGCTCAAGCGGGTGAGGGTGTCGAAGTTCTGCAGGAGCGTCTCGGCGAGGGCGGGGAACTCCGGCTGGCAGCAGACGCGGTCCAGGTCGCCCATGAGCTTGGTGCAGGCGCGGTGCATGACCTCCTGGTCCATGCCCGCCAGCTGCATGTGCTCCAGGTGCCGCAGGAACTCCTCTCGGTAGAAGTCGGTCAGGAGGCGCCGCATCTCGGGATCCTGCAGACCTTTGTCGCCCACCAAACCTCCGCCGGAGAGAAGCTCAACGATCGTAACAAGGCGTCTTCGGCAGCGTCAAGGGCGGCTCAGGCCAGGGCCAGGTGAGGATCGGCGTTGAGGTCCAGGCCCGCGCGCCGTCCCTTGCGGTATCCCACCCAGCCCGCCGCGCCGATCATGGCCGCGTTGTCGGTGGAGAGGGCCACGGGAGGGACGAGGAGCGGGAGGCCCAGCGCGTCCGCCGCCTTCCGCGCCTCCTCGCGCAGGAGGCTGTTGGCGGCCACGCCGCCCGTGAGGAGCAGGCTGCGCGGCCGCCGCTCCTCCGCCGCCTTGCGCAGCCGCGTCACGAGCGCGCCGACCACCGCGCGCTGGAAGGACGCCACCAGGTTGCGGACCACGTCCGGCACCCGCGCGGGGTCCTCCACGGGCGCGATGCCCTCGCGCCGCACGTGGTAGAGGACGGCGGTCTTGATCCCGCTGAAGGAGAAGTCGGCGCTGCCGTCCTTGAGGCGCGCGATGGTGAAGTCCACGGCGCGGTCGTTCGCCCCCTTGGCCAAGCGATCGATCACGGGCCCGCCCGGGTAGCCGAGGCCGAGGAGCTTGGCCACCTTGTCGTAGGCCTCGCCCGCCGCGTCGTCGCGCGTGCGGCCGAGCAGGTGGTAGACGCCTTCCTCGGGCACCTCGAAGAGGCTGGTGTGCCCGCCCGAGACCACGAGGGCGAGGGCGGGGAGGGGCGCCTCGCCGTGGGCCAGGAAGGGGGCCTCCAGGTGGCCGGCGATGTGGTGCACGGGCACCAGGGGCTTGCCGTGGACGAAGGCGATGCCCTTGGCCACCTGCACGCCGACCAGCAGCGAGCCGACCAGCCCGGGGCCCTGCGTCACCGCCACCGCGTCGAGGGCGGGGTAGTCGAGGCCGGCCTCCGCCATGGCCGCTCCCACCACGGGGCAGATGTTCTCGATGTGATGGCGCGAGGCCAGCTCCGGCACCACCCCCCCGTACGGCGCGTGCAGGGCGGCCTGCGTGCTGACCACGTTGGAGACGATGCGGCGGCCGTCCTCCACCACCGCGGCGGAGGTCTCGTCGCAGGACGTCTCGATGGCGAGGATGCGCACGGAACGATCGTAGGCCAGGGGGACGGGCGGCGGTAGCGGCGGGGCCGGGGGAAC